>JAQWYA010000104.1 GCA_029254215.1 Pseudorhodobacter sp.
ATATCGGCGGCGCGCAGGATGTCTTCGCGCTGATCGGTGGCATAGGTGACATGATGCAGCCGCCCGTTGCCCCGGCCATGCTCTTCGGTGCAGGCCAGATCATAGGTCTTGTTGTTGATCGTGAACCAGCAGCCCCCAAGCCGACCGTTGTCCAGCCGGATCTGTTCGGTGACGCGCGCGCCCAGACAGGTCTGCATGAAATCGCGAAAGACGGTCACATCTTCGGCCAGCAGGTTCAGGTGATCAATCCGGCGCGGACTGACGCCCTGCGCGTGAAAGCGGCTCGCCATGTTTTTCAGCGCGGGGCGATCCGCCGTGTCGGGCACATAGCGGTTGGTTTCCCAATAAAGTTCAAACACATGGCCGAACGGGTCCTCAAACCGAAAGGCGGGGCCGTGGCCCAGATCGCCCCCGGTCCAGCCATGAACCTTATAGCCTGACGCCTCGATCACCGCGACGCGGCGGGCCAAAGCCTCGGGGCTTGAGACGCGGTAGCCGATATGCCCCACCCCGGTCGTCGAATGTGCCGTCAGCTTGAGGGAATGAACCTCGTAATCATCCCAAGCGCGCAGATAGGCGCTTTTGCCATCCTGCGCGGCCAGTTTCAGCCCATAGATCCGGGTAAAGAAATCAAGGCTTTCGTCAAACTTGTCGGTGAAAACCTCAACATGCCCCAGATGGGCCACATCAAAACAGGGTTCAGCCATGGCGGCCTCCGTCAATTGAACATGGTGTCAGGCAGAAAGAGGGAGATTTGCGGAAAAGCCACCAGAAGAAGAAGCGTGACCATCATCGCGATCCAGAACGGAAAGACGCCGACGAAAATATCGCCCAGCGGCACCTGTGGCGCAACCGATTTCACGATAAAGACGTTCAGCCCGACCGGCGGGGAAATCAGCCCCATTTCCAAGGTCAGAACCACCAGAACCCCAAACCAGATCGGATCGATTCCCAGATCAATGATGACTGGAAAGAAGATCGGCAGGGTCAGCACCAGCATGGCAAAGCCTTCCAGAAAACAGCCCAGAACGGCATAGACCAGCAAGATCACCAGAAGCGTCGCAGTGGCGCTCAGGTTCATGCCGGCCAGAAACTCGCCCACCACCGTCGGGATCTGGCTTAGCGCCAGAAACGGGTTGATCATATGGGCTGCGATCAGGATCAGCATGACCGTGGCGGTGGTGACAATACTGTCGCGGCAGGCATCCCAGAAGGCCTTAAACCCAAGCTTGCGCGTGACGATCCCATACAGGATCACAAGGCCCGCACCGACACCTGCGGCCTCTACCGGGGAAAAGAACCCGCCATAAATGCCGCCAATCGTCAACGCGATCACCAACAAAATCGGCATTGCCCCCAGCATAGACCGAAGCTTTTCCGCGCGGCTGTTGGCGGGGCCTGCCGGGCCCAAGGACGGCATGAACCAGCACAAAAGCGTAATCGTCAAAACGAACATCGCCAGCATCAACAGGCCCGGAAACACGCCGGCCAGAAACAATCTGCCAATGCTTTGCTCGGTCAGGATCGCATAGATCACAAAGCCGGTGGAGGGTGGGATCAGAATGCCCAGCGTCCCACCCGCTGCCACGCAGCCCGTGGACAGGCGCGGATCATAGCCAAAACGGTCCATCTGCTTGAGGCTGACCTTCCCCATCGTCAGCGCCGAGGCGACAGATGACCCGGAGAGCGCCGCAAACCCGCCGCAGCCGATCACAGTGGCCGAGGCAAGCCCGCCCCGGATATGCCCGATCACCGAATAGGCGGCGTCATAAAGCTGGCGGCTCATGCCCGTATGACTGGCCACATTCCCCATCAGGATGAACAGCGGGATCACCACAAGTTCCGGGTTGGAGGCGAGCGTGAACGTCTCGGAGGCCAAAAGCCCCATCGCCGCATTCCAGCCATTCAGAACCGCAATGCCGACAAACCCCACAAGGAACATCGCAAAGGCGACAGGGATCCGCAAAACCAGCAAAAGCAGAAGCACCGCAATGCCCACAAGCCCGGTGGCCCCAATACTCATACTGTTTCCTTTTCCCGCCGGATGTCCCGGCCCGAGATCGCCAATTCCACAAAGCGCAGCGCCATTCCGGCCGCCGTCACCAGCGCAAACCCGCACAAAGCCCACTGGAACCAAGCCTTTGGCCATTGCATCAGATTGGTTGACAGATTGAGCATCACGCTCAACTTCGCGCTTTCCATCACGGCATATGCAATGAACACAAAGATCACCGCCCCCAGAAGCGCGGAAAACATGTCAATCAGGCGGTTCAGAACCCCCGGCACGTAGCGCTCGATCAGATCCACCGAAATATGGCCGCCATCGCGGTCACACAGGGCCATGCCGCCAAAGACCAGCAGAACCATGACCATCGTGATCATATCCTGCGACCCGAAAAGCGGCGCACCAAAGGCCCGGCCGATCACATCCACAAGGATCAGGACCACCTCGACAACCAAGGCAAGGCTGCCGATCGCAGCGGACAGGCCAATCAGCCCATCCGCCGCCTTTCGTATGCTCAGAAGCACTTACTCGCCCCGAAGCGCCGCAAGAGTGGCCGCGCCATCAACGGCGGCGACATAGCTGTCAACCACACCGGCAACCGCATCTGCAAAGGCCTGCGCCTCTTCCGGGGTCAGATCGACGATCGTGTTGTCACCCGAGGCGCGCGCCGCCTCGATCCCGGCATTGGCGGTTGCGTTCCACGCATCCTCAGCCGATTTCGACAGACCAATGCCAGAGGCCGCGTCAATCGCCGCTTTGTCGGCATCGCTCAGGCTGTTGTATTTCGCCTCGGACATGACGGCATAGAAGGTCAGACGGCCAAGGTTCGCCCCGAAAGTATAGCTGTCAGCAACTTCATCCAGTTTGAAATCCGACAGCGTCGAAGACCCGGTCACCACACCGTCGATCAGGCCGGTCTGCAAGGCGTTGTAAACCTGGTTGATCGGCATCTGAACCGGGGTTGCCCCCATCGCCTCGACCACTTCGGCAGCCGTTGCCCCCGCCACGCGCAGCTTCAGGCCGGCCAGATCGGCAGGCGTGCGGATGACCTTGCCCTTCATGATGAAGACGTTCGGCTCCGAGGTCCAGATCGCCAGCGGCTTGGTGCCCGGAAATTCCGAGGCCAGATTGTCAGCATAGGCGCGCCAGATCGCTTCATATCCCGGCATGTCCAGCGGGATCGCGTTCGGCAGTTCAACGATCATCGTCTTTTGGAACTGCGACGAGGTATAGCCCGGCAGGCCCCATGCGATATCGGTTACGCCCTGCAAAACCCGGACATATTGCTCCACCGGGCCCGCGCCCAACTCGCCGCCATGATAGCCGCGCACCGTCAGGGTGCCGCCGGTGGCCGCACTCAGATCCGCGTTCAGCTTTTCAATGACGCTGGCGTTGATCGTGTGGAACGGCGGCGTGAAATTGGCGAATTTCAGCTCTTCCGCCTGAACCGCGAATGAGCTTGCGACGACAAGCGCTGCCGATGTGAAAAGATGTTTCATTTTCATTCTGTAGTCTCCTCCCTGGATGTGCCGGATGGCCTTGTTGGCTTTTTTGGCAAGTGGCACCGGGGCAGGATAGCAAACATCCCGCCCCGGTATAGGTTTATTTCGTCTTGGTGCGCCAGCTATCGGCGTAGTTTTCGCGCGCTTCGGCGGCATAGGGTGTCTGCGAGACGCGAACCCGGATTTCCGCTTGCTTATGCGTCTCGGCCGAGGTTTTGCCGGTGTCGTCCGGCTCGCCCCATTTCAGAGTCAGAACGTCGCCGATCTGAACATCCTGATGCACGACACCCAGCGACAAGAGGCTGCGCTCGTTGAAGCTGTAGCCGTTGAACATCGACATGCCGACCATCTTGCCATCGCGCATCACCATATCGGCAGACGAAGAGGCATAGTTCGGCTGCGGGAAGTCGATCCACTTGTAAGGTGTGCCCTGCTCAAAGGCGGAGGCGATGACTTTCAGCACATCCTCGCGGTTCCACTCAAAGGTGACCTTCTTGCGGTTGGAGGCCGCGCCCTTCATCGCCGTCAGCGCGTCCTTGCCGATGAAATCGGCCTTCTTCCAGCCGATATAGAAGCCGTAGCCCAACTCGAACGGGTTGACGTAGTAATCCTCGATATTGGGCGACACGAAGCTGCCGCCGATCGCGCCCGCCGCCTCATACATATCCGAACCCAGCCAGTCGCGGTAATCGGACAACATCCCGTCGCCGGTATAGATCCCCGGCAAGGGTGACGGAATCCAGCCCGATTCCAACGTGTTGGTCGAATAAGCGCGGCTCCCGCATTGCACCAGATCAACACCCGCATCGCGTGCCGCCTGAAGGATGGTGGAATGGATGTAATCCTTGTCCTTATACGGACCCCAGACTTCGAGACCCGGCGCGCCCGACATGCCGTGGCGCAGCGCCTGCACCTTCTTGGAGCCGATATTGATCCAGTCGACATGGAAAAACTTGATATCCGGGATCGGCCCGCCATTCATCTTCTCAAAGATCTTCGGCGCATCGGGGCCTTGGATCTGGAAGCGGTAATGCTCGCGCAGCACCCGCTCACCTTCCGGGCGCGAGGTCGAACGCGGGTCATAGCGCAGACGGACGTTCCACTTGCCCCATGCGGCGGCAAACATCAGCCAGTTCGAAGTCGGCGCGCGGCCCACGAGGATGTATTTGTCTTCCCGCTCGCGGAAGATGATGTGATCGCCGATGACATGACCATTCGGGGTGACCGGCACGAAATGTTTGGCGCGATTCAGGTCGAAATTGGCGAAATCATTGATGCCGTGATGGCTCAGAAACTCGGTCGCCTGCGGGCCTTCGACGATCAGCTCATCCATGTGATGCGACTGGTCAAACAGCACGGCGGTATCGCGCCAAGCGCGCTGTTCATCCCGCCAGTTGCGGAATTCGGGCGTGACAACCGGGTAGACATACATCCCGGCCTTGGAGTTGCGCAGCATCTCGACCGGGGTGGCCCATTGCTTCATCGCATCGTTCAAACTTGGCATTCTTGGTTCCTCTCTTCCGTAATTCTT
>JAQWYA010000140.1 GCA_029254215.1 Pseudorhodobacter sp.
AGATCCTCGATCTTATGGGCGACGACATGGACCACGCCGGCCTCTCGTTGCAGCCTGCCGGTCACGCGCAAAAGCCGCCCCGCGATCACCGCGCGGCGGTATTTTTCATAGATCTTCGCCCAGATCACCACGTTGCAGGTGCCGGTCTCATCCTCCAGCGTCAGAAAGATCACGCCTTTGGCGGTGCCGGGGCGCTGGCGCAGCAGCACAAGCCCCGCCACCGTGACCCACGCCCCGCCCGGCGGCTCATCCAGTCGCCCATGGGGCAGGGCTGCGGGCGGGCGGGGCCAGGGTGGCGCCGTGATCCCCGTTACGGTCCAGTCAGTCATCATGCCTCCGGTCCAGATACCAGAACAAATATAGAACATAATTCCCGGATGCCAAGCGGTGGGAGGCAGGGAATGCCGGGTTTGCGGACACTGGCAAAGCCCCCGAAATTGCCGTAAGGAAGATGCCAAACACTGTCTTAGGCGACGAAAAGGGAAGACGATGGCAAAGATTACCTATGTGGAACATGGCGGCAAAGAGCATGTGGTCGAGGTCAAGAACGGCCTGACCGTCATGGAAGGCGCGCGCGACAACGGCATTCCGGGGATCGAGGCGGATTGCGGCGGGGCCTGCGCCTGTTCAACCTGCCATGTCTATGTGGATCCGGCTTGGGTTGACAAGCTGCCCGCCAAGGACGCGATGGAAGAGGATATGCTCGACTTCGCCTATGAGCCCGACGCCGCGCGGTCGCGCCTGACCTGCCAGTTGAAGGTCACCGATGCCTTGGACGGCCTGCGCGTCCAGATGCCCGAAAAGCAGATCTGATGCGGCTGCTCTTGGCCGCACTGGCCCTTTTGGGGGCCTCTGTCGCGGCTCAAGCGCAAGAAACATGGGCTTTGCCTGACGGGAAGGCCTATATCGCCACAAGCGAGCCCGCACCGGAGGTGCGGCCAGAGGGCCATCCGGTCTGGCCCATCTCTGCACGGTTGTCCGAACCGACGGACCGTTACAGCCATGATGTTCTGGGCGGCATCCCGCGCTGGGGCGCGCTTTCGGTCACAGCATTGGCCTGTGCTGATTGTCGCAACGGATACACCGGCGGGGGGCTTCGTCTGCCCGAGGATCTGGTGTTCGAAGACACGGGCGCCCGGTTGTGGGATGTCACCGGCGATGGCATCCCCGAGATTGTCGTGGTCGAAAGCCATGTGCAAAAGGGTGCGCGGCTGACGGCCTACCATCTCAGGGACGGGAAATTGCGCCGCCTCGCCTCCACCGGGTTCATCGGACAGGCGAACCGCTGGCTTGCCCCTTTGGGCGTCGGCGATTTCAACGGCGATGGCCGCCCCGACATTGCCTATGTCGACCGCCCGCATCTGGCGCGCCAGGTGGTGATCGTGACGCAGCAAGGCAACCGTCTGGTTGAGGTTGCGCGGGTCGCGGGCTTTACCAACCACCGTATCGGGCAGCCCTTCATCTCCGGCGGAGTGCGCGATTGTGGCGCGGGGGGCGAGGCGATTGTGGCAACAGCCGATTGGTCGCAGCTCGTGGCGCTGCGGCTCGATCAGGGAAAGGCAGAGGCGCGCAGCCTTGGGGCGTTTCGTGGCCCCGCCGATTTCACGCGCGCGCTGCACTGCTAGGCCGTCCGTTCCCAAGCCGCCAGCAGGCTTTGCATCCGACCCGGTGCGATCCGGGCGGGGTCAGAACGGCAGCGCCTCTCCGGCATAGGTTTCAAAACAGCCCGTGGTCGCAAGGCTGAGGGCGGCAAACCGCTCTTCCAGCCCGATCACGGCCTCTTCCACGGTCACATCTGCGGCGGCCCCGCCCATGTCGGTCTGCACCCAGCCGGGATGATAGATGCCCACGGCCACGCCATCGGCCCGCAGATCCACCGCTAGATTGCGCCCAAGGTTCAACACCGCGGCTTTGGAGGCCCGGTAAATATAGCTTCCCCCCGGCGCACGACTGTCCGACCCCATGATGGACGACAGGATCGCGATCTTGCCCGAGGCAGCCCGCAAATTGGGCAGCAGCGCCTGAATCGTCAAAAAGACACCCGTGACATTGACCGCAAAGGTCTCGGCCCACAGATCGGGCGCGAACCCGGAGCCGAGCCGCTGGCCCTTGTCCAGATAAACCCCGGCATTGCAGATCAAAAGATCCAAGGGGCGCCCCGACAGGGCCGTAGCCAAGCCGTCAATCTGCGCCGGGTCGCGCAGATCGGCCTTGTGCCATTCGACGCCGGGGGCAGGGGAGGTGCTGCGGGTTGTGCCAATGACCGACGCATCCGACAGGCTGTAGCGGCGGGCGAGGGCAAGGCCAATGCCACGATTGGCCCCGGTGATCAGAATAGACATGAGCGGCCCCTTTGCGCTGTCAGTTTGTTTTGCGGCCGGGCAGAAACGGCAAGGGCATGATCGGGATTCCGTCTTCGATCAGCTTCTTGGCATCCTCAAGCCGCGCTTCGCCATGGATGTTCCGCCCCGGGCCCATGCCCTCATGCATCTTGCGGGCTTCCAGCGCGAAAGAGCCGCCGACATATTCCGAATTCCGCTCAACCTCGCGGCGCAGGGCGGCAAGGGCTGCCTCTTGCGGGATGGACGGGGCGGATAGCGGGCGGTCGCGACCGGGGGCAGTCTGAGGCGTGGGGGCTGCTTCGTCCGGTGCTGCGGGCGCGGTGGCAGAGCGTCCCTTTTTCGGGATCGCGGGGGCCATCAGAACCTTGCTGACCTTGGCGCTGTTGCAGGCGGGGCAGGTCACGTGGCCAGCGCCCTGCAAGCTTTCAAAGGCCGATGCTGACTGAAACCAGCTTTCAAACCCGTGGCCTTCTGCGCATTTCAAACTATAGCGGATCATCAGAGCGGAACCATTCCAGAAATACCTTTGCCCAAAGCACGTTTGCCCAAAGCAAGTTTGCAGTGACCAAAGCGACGCATAACCCTAGGCGAATGCGGCAGAGTTTCAAGCCTTCTTGCGGCGCGCCCGTGCTTTGCGACCCTTGCCGGGGCTGCGTTTTTCCGTTTGTTCCGATGGGTCTGCGGCGCTGGCGCCGGGCGGGCTGAAAGCCTCCAGAATGGATTTCAACTCCGGCTCCTCGACCTTGCGCGCAGCGCGGTCGGGGGCGAACCATTTGCGCCTGCGCTGGCGATGTTCGGGGAACTCGGAGGCCAGTTTCTGGACCTGCATCGCAAAGACCGCCACAGCGCAGGGCTGCAGAGCCATATCCTTGCTGTCGCGATCCAACACCTTGTCATAGGTGTAGAGCCCGATCTGTTCAGAGGAGACTTCGCCGATGACGCCTGCCTCTTCCCAAGCCTCGCGCGCGGCGGCCTCAGGCAGGGAAAGGCCCGAAATCTCCCATCCTTTGGGCAAGACCCAGCGTCCGGTTTCCCGGCTGGTAATCAGCAAAACTTCCAGCCCGTCCGCTCCCACGCGCCAGCATAGCGCCGCAGTTTGTGTCGACACAGAGTCACGATATTGCACAAATTGCCGCTTCGGGCTGTCTTTCACCTGTCTCTTCCGATCTGTATACTGCCTGAGGCTTGCGCCCGTCCCGCCCTGTTGCGGCGGTGTTTTTATCAATCACCTGCTCAATATAAGGCACACTTGCCGGATTGTTCAAGTTTCGACGGGTTTAAGGCCGCAATAAGGGGGCAGGAGTGGCGGAATTCACGGAAAAGCGGTCGCCGGTCTTTATTGGCTCCGAAATTTACCGAGGCTCCTCCTACGGCGCGCATCATCCTTTGCGGGTGCCGCGGGTTTCAACGGTGATGGATCTGGCGCGCAGCCTTGGCTGGTTGCCTCCGCACCGCTTTCGCACCAGCCCCAAGGCCAAACCCGCAGCCCTGCATCTGTGGCACGATCCGGAGTATGTTGCCGCCCTGCAAGATGCCGAAGCCAGCGGCACCGTCTCCGATATCGTGCGCCAGCGGTTCAACTTGGGCACCGTGTCGAACCCCGTACATCCGTTGGTCTACAGCCGCCCCGCCACCGGGGCCGGAGGCGTGATGCTGGCCGCGCAGCTTTTGGCCGAACCGGGGGCTGTCCATGTGCCGGGCGGGGGCACGCATCACGGCTTGCAGGACCGCGCCAACGGGTTTTGCTATCTGAACGATGTGGTTCTGGGGATGCTGGTGATGCGGCGGATGGGCCTGTCGCGGATCGCCTATGTCGATATTGATGCCCATCATGCCGATGGGGTGGAGGCGGGCTTTGCCGGGGATCCGGCGGCGTTGCTGATTTCGGTGCATGAAGAGGCGCGCTGGCCCTTCACCGGGGCGCTGACCGAGGATGGCGGCGGCAATTGCTTTAACCTTCCGGTGCCGCGCGGCTTCAACGATACCGAGATGCGCGCCGTGCTGAACGGGCTGATCCTGCCACGGGTGGCGGCCTTCCGCCCCGAGGTGATCATCCTGCAATGTGGGGCGGATGCGCTGCTGGAGGATCCTTTGTCGCGGCTTGCCCTGTCGAACAACGCCCATCTTGAGGTGCTGCGCGCTTTGCGCCCCTTGGCCCCGCGCCTGCTTGTTCTGGGCGGCGGCGGCTACAATCCTTGGTCGGTGGGCCGACTGTGGACCCGGATCTGGGGCGTCTTGGCCGATGAGTCGGAGCCGGACCGTCTGCCCCCCGCCGGGCAGGCGGTCTTGCACGCGCTCCATTGGGGCGGAGGGGGCAGGCCCCCGCCTGCGCCGACCCTGTTGGACCGCTTGGCCGACGATCCGCGCGAAGGCCCCCTGCGCCCCGAAATCACCGCCCGTTTGCGGCAACTTGCAACCCGCTAAAAGGCTTCGCCCATGCGTCTTTTTCTTGCTCTGGACCTTCCTGACGCTGTCCGCTCCTCCTTGGCGGTGCAGCAATTTCTGCTGCCGATCCCGGATCCGGTGCCGCCTGAGCGGTTTCACATCACGCTGTGCTTTCTGGGGGAGGTGACCGATTTGCAGGCCGAAGCCTTGCATGAGCGCTTGGAACCCTTGCGCTTTGCGCCTTTCAGCGTGGAATTGCAGGGGTTTGGCCTGTTTGGAAAGGAAAAACCCCGGTCGGTCTGGGCCGCCGTGGCCCCCAGCCCGGCCTTGATCCATTTGCAAGGCAAACTGGCGCAGGCGGCACGGCTGTCAGGGCTTCGCCTTGAGGCGCGCAAATTCGTGCCGCATGTTACGCTCGCCCGGTTTTCTGCGCTGCAAATGCCCGATGCCCCCCGGCTGGAGAGGGCGGTGATTGCGCCGGCGGGCTACCGGTCCGGCCCGATTGAAGTGCGGGGGTTTCACCTTTATGACTCGGTGCTTTATGCCAAAGAGCCGCATTACGACATTCTGGCAAGCTACCCCGCGCGCGGCTGAATTTTCGGCTGATCCGACGGC
>JAQWYA010000171.1 GCA_029254215.1 Pseudorhodobacter sp.
ATGGTCCGTATCCCCGCCTTTTCCAGCGCGCTTTGGGTGGCCGTCCCCACCCCCCAGATGATCCGCACCGGCTTTGGCTGCAAAAATGCCTCGGTTTCCGCGCGGCCAATCACCGAAAACCCGCGCGGCTTGTCCAGATCCGAGGCGATCTTGGCCAGAAACTTGTTATGCGACAGCCCGACCGACCCGGTGATCCCCAGTTCCGCCTCCATCCGGCGCAAAAGACGGCCAAGCAGAACCGCAGGCGGCGCCCCATGCAGCCGCGCCGTCCCGGTCAGATCCAGAAAAGCCTCATCCAGCGACAAGGGCTCGATCGCGGGGGTCATCTCTTCCATCATGGCGCGGATCTGGCGCGAGACAGCGGCGTAAACAGCCATCCGGGGTTTGACCACCACCGCCTCGGGGCAAAGCTTCAGCGCCTGAAACATCGGCATGGCCGAACGGACCCCGGCAATCCGCGCGATATAGCAACAGGTCGAAACCACGCCCCGCGTCCCGCCCCCCACGATCAACGCCACATCACGCAGCGCCGGGTTATCGCGCTTTTCCACGCTGGCATAGAAGGCGTCGCAATCCATATGGGCAAACGTCAGCGCGGTCAGTTCGGGATGCGCAATAACCCGCGGCGACCGGCAGGCCGGACAACGAGGACCAGCCTCGAACAGGGTCAGACAGGCGCGGCACAAGCTGGGCATGATGCCTCTTTATCAAGCCTTGCGCACAGGGGGAACAGGTCCTGACGGCAATTCCATTTGCCATAAGGCCCTCAAACCGACACACTCTGCCAACGCCCTACATTACGTTTTGATCCATTTTTATTAGGAGAATTCGCCATGGCCGAGAGCGTTACCTTTGCATTGATTCTTTCCAAAAACATAGGCGTGAACAATGCCAAAAGCATTCTCAAAATGCCGCAGGTGGAGGTTGAGGTCACCGTCAAAGCCGGGATGGATCCCTACACCCTGCAAGAGATGCGCGACGCAATCAGCCCTTCATTTCTGGACCGCCGCAAGACCCTGAATTCCATGATCGAATCCGCCGAAAAAGCGCTGTTCGCAGAAAAGGTCGAAAAGAAGCGGAAAGCTCTGGCCAAGGTCAAGCTGAAGGAAATTGACAGCGTCATCACAAAGTTCGAGGCGAACCTGATCAAGCGGGTCAATGATTTCTGCGCAGATCAGGAAAAGAAGCAAAAGGACTTCGAAAAGGATCAGGTGAAATTCGCCGTCAGTTGCGTCTGGTCTTTGGGCAATGTGCTCAAAGACACCGTTGGGGGCATTGTTGCGCTGTTTTCCGGCGCGGGCATTCCGGCCGCCTCGCTGGCAGCCGCAAAGACCATCGTGGATCTGGCTCTGGATATGAAGGGCCTGATCAGCGACCTGCGCGACGTGTATAAATCGGGGGCCGATGTGCAGAGCGACATCGTCTCGGACCTCAAGAAGATCAAGGCAATCAAGCCCCCGGCGACCGTTGGCAAATCTCTGACCAACAATCTGGCCAAGAACATCGAGCTTTATGAGAAGAAGATGGACGCGGCAGAGATGCAGGCAAAGGCCCTTGCCAAGAAGGCGGATACCTTCCTCAAATTTGCCAACAAGCGCGACGATCTGAGCAAAGAAGCCGAAAAACGCATCGCCAAGGTTGTCGACAGCTCGATCAAGGAAGTGCAGCGCATCTCGACCGATATCAAGAAAGCGCAGCGGTCTTTGCAATCCTTTCAGGCCAAACATGCCAATGCCGAAAAAGTGGCCAAGAAGGACGCCGCCTCTTTCATCAGCTGGGCGCTGGAGGTCTATGACATGGCGAATAAGATTTACGGCTGGTATGAGGATCTGGGCGAAGCTGACAAAGCCATCGACATGCTGGTGACATATGCAACGAAAGATGACTTCTTTGCGCCCGTGCAGATTGATTTCTAGGCCAAAGCGCCGTCCGTTCGACCTTGTGAACAGGCCCACGAAGGGCCATGTTTCCTCCAATAAGATCAGTAAGGGTTAAGTCATGGATATTGAACAGATGATCGGCGCGAATGCGGTGATCCTTTCCGTCGCGGTTTTCATTATTGTCTGTATCTTCCTGGGGGTACGGATCGTTCCGCAATCCGAAAAGCATGTGGTCGAACGCTTTGGCCGTTTGCGCTCGGTTCTGGGGCCGGGGATCAACCTTGTCGTGCCGTTCCTCGACCGGGTGGCGCATAAGATCTCGGTGCTGGAACGGCAGCTTCCGAATGCGCTGCAAGACGCCATCACGACCGACAACGTCTTGGTGAAGGTGGAAACCAGCGTCTTCTACCGCATCACCGAGCCGGAAAAGACCGTCTACCGGATCCGGGATGTCGATGCCGCCATCGCCACAACCGTGGCCGGGATCGTCCGGTCGGAAATCGGCAAGATCGAACTCGATCAGGTGCAGTCCAACCGCAGTGAATTGATCCTCAAGGTGCGCGAGCAGGTAGAGGCCATGGTCGATGACTGGGGCATCGAAGTGACCCGCGCCGAAATTCTGGATGTGAACCTTGATGAGGCCACCCGCGCCGCGATGCTGCAACAGCTGAACGCCGAACGCGCCCGCCGCGCGCAGGTGACCGAAGCCGAGGGCAAGAAGCGCGCGGTGGAACTGAACGCCGACGCGGAACTTTACGCCGCCGAGCAAGAGGCAAAGGCCCGCCGCGTTCTCGCCGATGCCGAGGCCTATGCCACAGGCGTCATCGCAGAGGCGATCAAGGAAAACGGGCTTGAGGCCGCCCAGTATCAGGTTGCCCTCAAGCAGGTAGAGGCCCTGACCACCGTCGGCCAAGGCTCGGGCAAGCAAACCATCATCGTGCCGGCGCAAGCGCTGGACGCCTTTGGCGATGCGTTCAAGATGCTGAAAGGACGCGGCTGATGGGGCTTTTGTCAGTATGGTGGGCTTGGGTCGCGGGAGGCTTTGCCCTTGGCGTTCTAGAGGTTCTGGCCCCCGGATATATCTTTCTGGGCTTTGCTATCGGGGCGGTTTTTACCGGCGTTCTGGTGGGGCTGGGCTTGTTGGGCCATAGCTTGCCGGGCCTCCTTTTGGCCTTTGCGCTGATGTCGCTGGCCGCCTGGATCGGCACCCGCAAGCTGTTGGGAAAGCAGGCAAGCACCCCCAAAGTCTGGGACAAGGACATCAACGATAATAACTGACCTCTGGCAGGGCAGGTGCCACCCGCGCCCGCCCTGCCTTGGCTTGCCTTTTGGGGGCCGGGGCCTTACGTACTACCCCTCTTGCAAAACCGGGGGACGACGATGATTCCGACGCCTTATTACCTGATCGACAAGCGCCGGATCGCTGCGAACATGGCCAAGATGGATGCCCTTCGGGCAGCCTCTGGGGCCAAGACTTTGCTGGCGCTGAAATGCTTTGCCACATGGCCCGCTTTTGATGCGATGCGCGACCATATGGACGGAACCACCTCCAGCAGCCTTTATGAATTGCGGCTGGGGCGCGAGAAATTCGGCAAGGAAACCCATGCCTATTCCGTCGCCTGGGCCGAGGATGAGGTCGAAGA
>JAQWYA010000176.1 GCA_029254215.1 Pseudorhodobacter sp.
AAAAGCGACACCAGATCATAACCGGGCTGTCCCATCTGGGCGAGCTGGAAATCCAGCAAACCGACGCGGGCAAGCCCTTTGCGATCCGGCAGCCAAAGCAGGTTTTCGGCGTGGTAGTCTCGCAGGATTATCACGCGGGGGCCATCGGCATGGGCGCGCATCAACGCGGTTAAACAAGCGGTAAAAGCTGGGATGTCGCCCGCATCGCCCGTGATTGCCCGCCGATACCAAGAAAGGGCAAAACCTGCCGCCTCTGCCCAGTCGGAGGCTGTCAGATTGGGAAGACCGGAGGGCGGCGCGTGGCGGTGCAATTCGGTCAGCACATCGCAGGCGGCGGCATAAAGCGGTTCTTCAGCTTCTGGCGCACGCGGGATGAGCCGGGCGTAAAGATCATCCCCGAAATCTTCGATCAGCAGAAATCCAAAGGTCAGGTCTTGGGCCAATATCTCGGGTGCTGAGAGACCCTGCGCCCTGAGAAACCGGGCGATCTTGATAAAGTCGGCCGGGTCGTCGCCCTTGCCGGGCGGCGCATCCATCAGGACGGCGCTTTGTGCGCCCATGTTCAGGCGCTGGTAGCTTCGGTCTGAGGCGTCCCCGGCCAGAAATCGGCGCTCTGCCTTGCCCCAGCCGCAGCCGTCCAGAAAGCGCTGCGCTTCTTGCTGACGATCAGGAGGCATCGGCCCACCCGTCTGCAATCTTGTCCAGCAAGTCAGCGCGCCCGCCCGAAAGATACGCCACTCGCCCATCCCCAAGGGGGCGCAATTCCAGTGACAGGGCGTCGGCGGGGCGCAGATCGCCCAGCCTGTCGGGCCATTCGATGAGGCAGATCGCCGTCTCGAATGCCGCTTCAAGCCCCAGTTCGGTGACCTCATCGGGGTGGGTCAGCCGGTAAAGATCCGCGTGCCAAAGATCCCCGCCCTCTGCCTCATAGGTCTGGATCAGCGTGAACGTGGGGGAGGGGACATCCTCCATCCGGCCAAGGCGGGCGCGGATCAATGCGCGGGCGAGGTGGGTTTTGCCCGCGCCGATCTGCCCCTCCAGCAGCACCACATCGCCGGGGGTCAGGCAATCGGCCAGAACGCCGCCAAGGCGCGCCGTTGCCTCCTGATCCGGAAGCGGAAGGGTGAGGGTGTGATCCAGCATGATCCGGTTTTATCTGCTGGAACGCGCGGCGCAAGCGAGGATCGTGGCCGCCCTCAGGCCGTCTTGCGGTCAAAGGGCAGGGCGGGCAGACCATCTTCGGCCTCAAGCATCTGAAAACACACAAAAGTGGAGCCACCCGGCAGGCGTGAAAACCGGCAGGACACGCGGCGGCCATCGCACATCCGGGTTTCATCCAGAACAGTCTGTGCCGGTGCCGACCCTGAGATCAGATCCTCTGCCCGATCCCATAGGGTCGTGGGCACGCTGGCCGCGCGCCAGTAGTCGCACATCAAGGCGGCATTGCCATCGCTGCCCAGCGACCCTGCCGGATCATGGCCCCACATTTCGGCATAGGCGGTGTTGGACATCACCAAAATCCCCGCAGCCGAGAAAACGGCGATTGCCCCATCCACCGCGTCAATCACCGATTGACCAAGCTCCAGATCGGCCCGGTAGCGCCGCGTTTGGGTCATTTCGGTCGAAATATCCTGAAAAGATAGCGCTAAAGCCCCATTCGGGTGCGGTCGCCCGATCACCCGGTAAGTCTGCCCGCCCAGAAGGTTCCACATCTCTTCGTAATGGCCAGAGCAGGCCTGACGTTCGATATTGGTGATCTGACTGCGCCACCCCCGATAATCGCGGGTTTCCGGGATCATGGATTTGGTCCGCAGCGCATCAAAGAAACTGTCCAGCGAGGGGCGCATAGTCAGCGTATCGGGGGCAAGCCCCGTCAGATCGGCCAGCGCCAGGTTGAACAGAACCAGTTTGCGATTGTGGTCAAAAATCGCGAGTCCGACCGAAAGCTGCGCAAATGTTTTCGTCAGCGTTTGCATGAAGGCGTTGAGCGAGGCTTCGGCCTGAACCAAAGCTTCGACCGGCTGGGCGAACACCAGCCTGTCGCCCTGACTTTCGACGCTGATCAGTTCAAACCACAGCGGCGGCTCTTCCCCCCGCTCCAGCTTTTGACGCTGACTGCGGGCTGATTGCGCGCTTGCGGTCCGTTCAAACACCCGAGGCAGGGGCCAGGACATCTCAGCGCCGGGGTCCAGTTGCGCGGTGGCAAGCGCAAGGTAAGCGGTATTCGCCCAAATGACCTCACCCCCGGTCGATTCGCGCCAAACCGGCATCGGCAGAAGCGCCGCAGTATCGCGCAGTTGATCAAGTTCGTCTTGCAGGGCGCGGCGGGCCAGCGGGTCCGTGCCGGTCAGGAAATCAGCAGAGTCCGAGGCGGTAATCGCGATCCGTGTTAGCCCGCCCCGATACTCGGCCCGCATGGACAGCGGCTGGGCTGCCTCTTCGGGGCTGGTCATGATCAACAGGCCGTCCGTCTTCAGGCCTTCAATCTTCGCATTGAAGCCAGAAAAGTTCTTTTCAAGAAAAACAGAGAGTTGCGGCCAAGTATCTGCCTCACGGTTGCGGGATTTCGGCAAAAGGCCTAGCCCCGTTGCGGAGGCGTCAATCAGGGTGACCCCGTCAAACAAGAACTCTGCGGCGGCGTCCTTTTCGACAAAGACGCCCTGTGTCGGACCGGCTTTTCGACGTTGTAAGGCGGATAGGGCGAAGACGGCCAGAAAGGCGATGATGCCTTGGGAGGCAAGGATGGAAAGCCAGGTCAGACCTTCAAACGCCATCGTATCCTCCTTCTTACTACCTGCCGAAAATCAACCTAAGGCTGATTTGATTAACGTTAAGTTAACCGAAGGGCGCAAGTGTTGGATGCGAATGAAGAATTCTAGCTTGAGGTTGTGTGATTTATGCCTGATTGACGGTGTTCGCGCCCAAGGCGGGCTGTGCGGCGACCACGATCCGGCTGGTTTTCCAGACCAGTTCCACCAGCGCGCCGCTGCGCACAGGCCGCTCTGCCACAGTCAAGAACGGGTCAGAGGCATTTGCGAAGGTCATTTCAGCGCCCGAGCGTTCCAACAAGGTCTTGGCGATGAACAAGCCAAGGCCCATGCTCTCATATTCAGGGCGCGTGGCGCTTTGCGGATCAGACCTGCGCTGCCGCAAGAACGGCTCTCCGATCCGGCCCAGCAATTGCGGGGGATATCCCGGCCCATCATCGGCAATCGTCAGGCGGAGCGTTTCTTCCGTCCATTCGGCGCTGATCCAGACCGTGGAGCGTGAGAAATCCACCGCGTTCTGGATGAGGTTGCGCAAACCGTGGATCACCTCGGGTCGGCGCATGATCGTCGGCTCGCCATCCGTGCCGCCGGGACCGGGGTGCAGATCAAACAGCACATCTTTGCCGCGTGTCAGATGGGGTTCGGCAGCCTCTTGCAGCAAGGCCCCCAAAGGCGCGCGGCGCAGATGAAGATCATCCTTGCCCGCCCGCCCCATGGAGCGAAGGATATCCCGGCAGCGATTGGCCTGATCGCGGATCAGTTCGGCATCCTCGCGCAATGCGGGTTGATCGGCGAGTTCTTCCATCAACTCGGCGCTCACCAGCTTGATCGTGGCAAGAGGCGTGCCGAGTTCATGGGCCGCAGCGGCCACCACCCCCCCCAGATCGGTCAGCTTCTGCTCTCGGGCAAGGGCCATCTGGGTTGCCAGCAGCGCCTCGGACATGGTTTTGATTTCTGAGGCGACGCGGTGAGAATAGAGGCCCAGAAACAGGATGCCTATCACGATCGACAGCCAAAACCCGAACTCAAACAAGCGCGGCACGGACAGAACGCGACCATCGTTAAAATGCAGCGGGATATTGGCAAAAGCCGTCAGGGTCACAAGCCAGATCGCCATCAATCCAAGGATGATCGTCGTTCGGGTTTGCAGGGCAGAGGCCGAGATGATGACAGGGGCCATGATCAGCAGGGCGAAAGGGTTTGTCAGGCCGCCCGTCAGATACAGCAGGAAGGACAATTGCGTCAGATCGAACAACAAGACCAACATCGCCTCTACATCTGACAGGCGCCGGTTCTCGGGGAAAACGAAAGTGGAGATCAGATTGGCGATGACCGAGGTGCCCACGACCAGCAGACACAGCCCCAAAGGCAGTTGCAATCCGTAGTAATAGGAGGCGACAAGAATGGCCGTGATCTGCCCCACGACAGCCATCCAGCGCAGCATGATAAGCGTGCGCAACCGCAGGCGCACGGCGCTTGCCTCTTGGGGGAAAAGTTCGGTGCCTGCGGTGGCCATTGCATTGCCCTCTGCTTGCCTAGGGTCTATCTGTTAGGGGCGTCCCCGCCATTGTGCAACAGCGGTGGATAGGAACGGATACTCATTTCTGGCAAGGGGTTTGGCTATGCAAAAACTATATGCAGGGGCGGCGGTTCTGACGCTTACCGCATTGGTTGGCGGCACGGTGCTGTGGATCAACATCGGCCAGTCGAATGATCCCTATGCGCAATGCCGTGGCGGGCAAGTCGCGGGTGGCGATATTGGCGGCCCTTTCACCTTGGTTGATCAGACCGGCACCACAGTGACGGATAAAGAGGTGATTGCGAAACCCTCGCTGGTTTATTTCGGCTACACATTCTGCCCGGATGTCTGCCCGCTGGATGTTGCCCGAAATGCTGAGGCGGTTGATATCCTTGAGGAAATGGGCCTTGATGTGGCGCTCGTTTTCATCTCGATCGACCCTGCGCGCGACACGCCCGAAGTCATGGCCGATTTCGCAGAGGTGATGCACCCGCGCATGATCGCGCTGACCGGCACGGAAGAGCAGGTAAAGGCGGCCTCGCTGGCGTATAAAACCTATTACAAGGCGCAAGAGGCAACGGATGATTACTACCTCGTTGATCATTCGACCTTTACCTATCTGATGATGCCTGAAACCGGTTTTGTTGACTTCTTCAAGCGCGATGTCTCCCCAGATCAGATGGCAGAGCGCGTCGCATGTGTTCTGAATTCCGATTGATCGTGCCGGGATCAAATTGACCTGCTGTCATGCTCACCCTAGGTTATCGGTCAAATGGAAGGTGAGGCCACTATGACGGATGAACTGGAGCTGGAACTCGGGGCGGACCGCTCTTTGCTGCTGGTCGATGATGATGAGCCCTTTTTGAAGCGTCTGGCTCGGGCGATGGAGAAACGGGGTTTCATTCTGGAAACAGCCGATACTGTGGCGATGGGTAAGGCCATCGCACAGGCGCGCCCGCCGGCCTATGCTGTGATTGATCTGCGGCTGGAAGATGGCAATGGCCTTGATGTGGTCGAGGTGCTGCGTGAGAAGCGCCCCGATTGCCGCATCGTCGTTCTGACTGGCTATGGGGCGATTGCCACGGCTGTGGCTGCAGTGAAGATCGGGGCGACGGATTATCTGTCGAAACCCGCCGATGCGAATGAGGTCACAAACGCCCTGCTGGCCCGTGGGGAAACCTTGCCTGCTCCGCCTGAAAACCCGATGTCGGCCGACCGCGTGAGATGGGAGCATATTCAGCGGGTGTTTGAAATGTGCGACCGGAATGTGTCTGAAACGGCGCGGCGTTTGAATATGCATCGGCGCACGCTCCAGCGCATTTTGGCAAAGCGCAGCCCGCGATAGGCCAAATTACGCCTATATACAAAACACGGCATTTTCAGAGATTGCCCTTTATTGCCCGAAGCTTGGCGGTCGGGCGATAAAAACAGTTTATTGCAGGTCATACCACTGGCCTGCTGGATGCCCTTTGAGTCATCGACATTCATTGGGCGCTGGCGTATCGACCGCTTTGCGATTTCCCTCCTGCGATCGTCTATATAAAAATGGACGCAGGATTTAGTCGCGCAACTTGAAGCCGAAACCAAAGCGGGAATTGCGCGGAGCCGCGGGTATCAATGCCAATTTGGCGAACTTGACCCTAGGTCACATGCTATTTCCAGTATTATTTCGGTTTACGAACAAACATTCCTATTGAAAGACTGTCCGCCACAAAATAATAACGGCATTCTTAACACCACGAGGTTACCCATTGGAAATCGATCTGAACACCATGTCTCTAAAGGACCTGCGCGACTTGCAGTCTCAGGTCGTCAAGGCCATTGCCAGTTTTGAAGAGCGGCGCAAAAAAGAGGCGCTGGTAGAACTGGAAGAAAAGGCAAAAACGCTTGGGTTCTCTCTTGCGGAATTGACGGGTGCGGCTGCGAAACGCAAGCGTGCTCCGGCTGCTCCTAAATATGCCAATCCGGCAGAACCGTCGGAAACTTGGTCCGGGCGCGGTCGTAAGCCGAAATGGTTTTTAGATGCGATTGCATCCGGATCATCGCCGGACGATCTGGCCATCTGATCTTAGATCCCCTCAATAGATTTGGGTAACGCCGGTCTATTGAGAGGCCGCTTTTAACAAAGCATTGTGGCGGGCAATAAAATCGGCCCGCACGGCAACCGGCGGGCGCAAGTCGATGGACAATCCCTTGAGCATCGCCGCTGGCGGTTTTCCGAATAGGCGGTCAGCCTCTGTCTGACTGAAACCTGCAATTTGAACGGCCTCCAGCCAAGCCGAAACCTTGTCAGCCGCCTTGATCGCTTTCTTGATGATCACGGGCAAGGTTGCGGGCAGGCCGAAGCGCAGATGGATGGCGGCGGTCAACCTGTCATCCAACGCGGAATAGCCGGGGCCGACTGCGGCTTTGACCGGGCTGATCATATCCCCAATCACATATTCCGGCCCGTCATGCAAAAGTGCGGCCAATTGCCAGCGTGGACCCTCTTTCGGGTTCATGCGGCTGAATATCCGTTCCACAAGCAAGGAATGTTCGGCCACCGAATAGGGCCAATCGCCATGCGTCTGCCCGTTCCAGCGGGCGACGAAGGCAAGCCCATGGGCGATATCTTCGATCTCGATGTCCATCGGCGTCGGGTCCAGCAGATCCAGCCTCCGGCCTGACAGCATTCTTTGCCACGCGCGCGGTTGCTTCATGAAACTGACCTCGTTTTTGCCATGTTTTCAGCCATTTTCCCTGACATTGCGCCAATCGAGCTAGAATGCTATCTGACCGACAACTTAATGATTGCCAAGGAGAGCGGCTGATGCCGAATGATTACATCGTCAAGGATATTGCACTCGCGGACTATGGGCGCAAGGAACTGACCATCGCCGAGACGGAAATGCCGGGCCTGATGGCGTTGCGCGAGGAATTTGGCGCAGCCCAGCCGCTCAAGGGCGCAAAGATCGCCGGGTCGCTGCACATGACGATCCAGACCGCGGTTTTGATCGAAACGCTGGTGGCTTTGGGTGCAGAAGTGCGCTGGGCCTCGTGCAACATCTTCTCGACCCAGGATCACGCGGCGGCAGCGATTGCGGCGGGCGGGACCCCGGTTTTCGCCATCAAGGGCGAAACGCTGGAAGATTACTGGGCCTATACTGACAAGATCTTCCAGTTCGGCGGCGAAGGCGGCACCTGTAACATGATCTTGGATGATGGTGGCGATGCGACCATGTACATCCTGATCGGCGCACGGGTTGAAGCGGGCGAAACCGGGATCATCGAAGTCCCGACCTCCGACGAAGAAGTGTGCTTGTTCAACCAGATCAAGAAGCGTCTGGCAGCAAGCCCCGGCTGGTTCACCAAACAGCGCGCAGCGATCAAGGGCGTCTCGGAAGAAACCACCACCGGCGTGCATCGTCTTTACGATCTGCACAAGAAGGGCCAGCTGCCCTTCCCGGCGATCAACGTGAACGACTCCGTCACCAAGTCGAAGTTCGACAATAAATACGGCTGCAAGGAATCGCTGGTCGATGGTATCCGCCGCGCGACCGACACGATGATGGCCGGTAAAGTCGCTGTTGTTTGCGGCTATGGCGATGTGGGCAAAGGCTCTGCGGCCTCGCTGCAAGGGGCTGGCGCGCGCGTGAAAGTGACCGAGGTTGACCCGATCTGCGCGCTGCAAGCAGCGATGGACGGGTTTGAGGTGGTCGTGCTGGAAGATGTCGTGAAAGACGCCGATATCTTCATCACCACCACCGGCAACAAGGATGTCATCCGCATCGAGCATGTGCGCGAGATGAAGGACATGGCGATCGTCGGCAATATCGGCCATTTCGACAATGAAATTCAGGTCGCCGCGCTCAAGAACCACAAATGGACCAACATCAAAGAACAGGTGGATATGATCGAGATGCCCTCGGGCAACCGCATCATCCTGCTGTCGGAAGGCCGCTTGCTGAACCTTGGCAACGCCACGGGCCACCCGTCTTTCGTGATGTCGGCGAGCTTCACCAATCAGGTTCTGGCGCAGATCGAACTCTGGACCAAGGGCGATGACTACGCGCCCGGCGTTTTCATTCTGCCCAAGCATCTGGATGAAAAAGTGGCC
The DNA here is from genome assembly GCA_029254215.1 of Pseudorhodobacter sp. Lineage (GTDB taxonomy): Bacteria > Pseudomonadota > Alphaproteobacteria > Rhodobacterales > Rhodobacteraceae > Pseudorhodobacter. The sequence goes on from JAQWYA010000176.1 coordinate 8,384, forward strand.
CGCCTGCACCTCAAGCGGATCGGCGTGAAGTTGACGGAACTGCGCAAGGATCAGGCCGATTACATTGGTGTGGCTGTCGAAGGTCCCTTCAAATCCGAGCATTATCGCTACTAAGAACGGATTACCCGTTTTTGGAAGACCGGCCCGGCGCAATGCGTCGGGCCGTTTTGCATTTAAACGACGGTCTTCTGCCTATGCGCGATTTGAATGACACGCCCAAATATCCGCAAGCCCCCGGCACAGAGGTGATTTTGCCACGCTGGGGCAGGATTTTAGCTTGGGATTGTGTCTGGGGGGCGGCTCTGGTTATTGTGTTCATTGTGTAAACAATAACGCCCAGTAATTTCGGGCAATGAGGCGATCATATGGAAGAGATGAGCAAGCGGGACATGGTTCGGGGCCGACTGTTGCAGCGGTTGCCCAAAGGGGCCGTTGTGGCAGAGATCGGCGTGTGGGAGGGCAATTTCAGCCGCCGCATCCTTGAGGTTTGCGAGCCCGCGCGCCTGCATCTGATCGACCCTTGGACCTATCAGCCGGAATTCGGAAACACCGGCTTTGGCCGCAAGAAAAACGAGTTCCTGATGGAAGAGAAATATCAGGATGTCGTCAACAGCTTCAAAGATGATCTGCGGGTCATGGTGCATCGCGCCACCTCAGAGGATGCGCTGAACACCATGCCGGATGGCTACCTCGATTGGGTCTATATCGACGGCAACCATAACGAGCCCTTCATCGGGAATGATCTGGCGCTGTGTCTGCAAAAGGTAAAGCCGAACGGGATTATCACGGGCGATGACTACAATTGGCAGACCGAGCAATCCGGCGCCCCCGTGCGCCGCGCGGTCGAAGCGCTGATGGCGGAGATGGGCGACAAAGCGCGTCTGACGCTGATGGCCAATCAATATGTGATCGAACTGAACCGCGCCTGAACCGCGCGCTTTGGGCCAAGGTCGGATGTTGCGCGGCGTCACGGTGAAATTCAGGCATGATTTCCCTT
>JAQWYA010000181.1 GCA_029254215.1 Pseudorhodobacter sp.
TCCATCTCTTCGCCGACCTTGATCACGCCGCGCTCGATACGACCCGTGGCAACCGTGCCGCGGCCCGAGATCGAGAACACGTCTTCGACCGGCATCAGGAAGGGCTGGTCAACCGCGCGAGCAGGCGTCGGGATGTATTCGTCAACAGCCGCGATCAGTGCCTTGATCGACTCTTCGCCGATTTCCGGACGGGTGCCGTTCATCGCGTGCAGAGCCGAACCGCGAACGATCGGAATGTCATCGCCGGGGTAGTCGTACTTCGACAGAAGCTCGCGGATTTCCATTTCCACCAGTTCCAGAAGCTCTTCGTCATCCACCTGGTCGACCTTGTTCATGTAAACAACCATGAACGGGATACCGACCTGACGGCCGAGAAGGATGTGCTCGCGCGTTTGCGGCATCGGGCCGTCGGCTGCGTTCACAACCAGAATAGCGCCGTCCATCTGCGCTGCACCGGTGATCATGTTCTTCACATAGTCAGCGTGGCCGGGGCAGTCAACGTGGGCATAGTGGCGCGTGGCCGACTCATACTCAACGTGAGCGGTCGAGATCGTGATCCCGCGGGCCTTCTCTTCCGGCGCGCCGTCGATCTGGTCATAGGCTTTGAAATCGCCAAAATACTTCGTGATCGCAGCGGTCAGTGTCGTCTTGCCGTGGTCAACGTGACCAATCGTACCGATGTTAACATGCGGTTTATTACGTTCAAACTTTGCCTTAGCCATCGCAGAGCGCCTCGTGCCGTTGAGGGGCCCCGTCAGGAGCCCAGTTCCTTACCGGGCGCGAGATAGCCATGATGGCATGGAAAATCAAGCGTCACTTGTCGCGCGGCGGGCGCACAACGGGATTCGGTGGCAAACCGAACCATTCCGGGTTCTCGGTCAGCCAGCGTTCCACCCGTTTTGCGGCGTTGAAGCTGAGCCGCTCCATCTGCTGTTCGGCGGTTTGCGTCAGGCCGGACCCGACAAGCGTATTGCCGTCAAGCCCCTCAAACACCGTGAATTGTTCGCCTTTTTCGTTGATCTTCTGCCCGGCGGCATCGTCCCAAAGGGTGGCGGTGATGACCAGAACGGATTTCGGAGAGACCACCAGCGGGATGCCGGGCGGGGCAAGCGCATAGGCATCCACCGAAACGCCAAGATTGAAGTATTTATCCCCGTCATAACGCCGCAGGCGCTTTTCCAGCGCGGCGGTCAGCGAACGGTCCCAATCCTCTGGCTTGGCCTCCCGAGAGATCGGGACCTTTTGCGGATCATCGGCAACGACAATATTGTGGCCCAGACGAAAGTTCCCCAAACTCTGGGACGGCTCCACCGGAACTTCCTTGCTACTCACACAGGCGCCCAGAACAGACAGGGCAAACAAACCAGCAGTCAGGCGCGCAAACGTCATTGGCGGATGATCCTTTTACAACCAGATGCCCAGCAATACCCCGTGGCGATGGGTCACGCAACCGGCGGCCTTTGCCCTGTCGCAATGGTGATCTAAGTTAGAGACAAGGGCCCGAAAACGGAGAGCGCGATGACAGATCCGGTCATAGAAAAGGACGTGGCGGTGCCGGCGCGGGTTCCGCTCAGCAATGAACCGCTTGGGATATTGGCATCCGCAAAGGCCGGGCAGCGCAATGTGCTGGAGCTGATCCCGGAAATTGCCACGCGGCAGCCGATGCTGTCGGGGCGGACGGGCAAGCGCTGGCATATGGTGATAGACCCCGGCGCGCTAAAAAGGGTGCTGCGCGACAAGGTCGAGGATTATCCGAAATCCACCGTCACGAAACTGATCCTTGAACAGGCCATCGGCGACAGCCTGTTTGTGGCGGAAGGCCCGGAATGGATGTGGCAACGCCGCACGGCTGCCCCCGTTTTCAGCCATCGCAATGTGGCGGCCCTTGCGCCCGTGATGACAGCGGCGGCCGAACGCAGTTCAGAACGGATCGCGCGGGCGCATGGGCGGGCGACGGACCTGTTTTCGGAAATGGTGGCGGCGACATTCGAAGTGATCTCGGATGTGACCTTTTCAGGCGGGGAAGGGTTTGACCGAAACGCCGTCCACCGCGCGATTGAGGATTACATCGGCAATGCGGCAAAGGTGTCTTTGCTGGATATTCTGGGGGTTCCGGGCTGGGTGCCAAGGCCGGGGCGGATGCTGGCGGGCGGTGCGATGCGCGAGATGAAGCGCATCGCAGATACCGCCATCGACGAGCGCCGCGCGGCAGGGGCCCGGCCCGTGCCCGATCTGCTGGATCTGTTGCTGGAGGGGGAGGACCCCAAAAGCGGGCGGCGCATGACGACCTCGGAACTGCGCGACAACCTTTTGACCTTCATCGTCGCCGGGCATGAAACAACCGCCCTGACGCTGGCATGGTCCTTGTATCTGTGCGCCTTTGACGCCTCGGTGCAAGAGGCGGCGCGGGCCGAGGCGCAGGCGGTGCTGGGCGATCGCGCCGCGGTGGCAGGCGACATCGGGAACCTGCCCCTGACCCGCCGGATCGTGGATGAGGCGCTGCGGCTTTATCCGCCTGCCGCGTTTTTGTCGCGCACCGCCATGGCCGAAGATACGCTGTGCGGGCGCGAGATCCGGCCCGGCGATACGGTGGTTTTGCCGATCTATGCGCTGCATCGGCATCACATGCTTTGGCAAAACCCCGATCAGTTTGACCCGAGCCGCTTTGCCGACCCAAAGGCGATTGATCGTTTTGCCTATCTGCCCTTCGGGGATGGCCCCCGGATCTGCATCGGCGCGAATTTCGCGCTGCAAGAGGCGGTGATCATTCTGGCCACGCTTTTGGCCCGGCACAAGTTCACGCTGGTGGCCGGAAAAGCGCCAAAGCCCGTCATGATCCTGACGTTGCGGCCCGAAGGCGGCGTCTGGTTGCAGGTCGACCCTGCCCCCTGACGCCGCTTTCCCGATGGGTTTGTCAGTTGAACTTGTTGTCGCGCGGGAAGCCCCGTGGGGCCATGCGCCCCGCCGTTGCCCGTTTGGCCAGCCATTCTGCCAGATCGGGTTCGTTGCGCGTCCGCCCTGCCGGGTCTTTCCAGCTGAGCCCTGCCGCAAGATCGAAGGTTGTGGCATCTGAAAGACCGCCATCCTTGTACTTCTGCAGCCGGACCCCTTTGCCCTTGGCCATTTCGGGGAGTTCTTCCAGCGCAAAGACCAGCACCTTGCGATTCTGCCCAACCACGGCGACGTGATCGCCTTGCACGGGTTTGCACAGCGCGGCCCGCGCCTCACCCCGCAGCGAGAGCACCTGCTTGCCCGCACGCGTCTGGGCCAGAACCTCGTCCGATAGCACGATGAAGCCATCGCCATCGGTTGAGGCGACAAGCAGCTTTTCGCCCGCCCGGAAGATCATCAGATCGACGATTTCAGCCTCATTCGGCAAGTCGACCATCAGGCGCACGGGTTCCCCCATGCCACGCCCGCCCGGCAGGTTGGCCCCCAGAAGCGTGTAAAACCGCCCGTTGGAGCCGACCAGAACGATCCGGTCCGTGGTTTCGGCGTGGAACAGGAAGCGGCCCTCGTCGCCATCCTTGAACTTGGCTTCCGTATCCAGCGCGACATGGCCTTTCATCGCCCGGATCCACCCCATTTTGGAACAGATGACGGTGATCGGCTCTCGCTCGATCATCGCTTCATAGGGGACTTCTTCCACCTCGGCGGCATCGGCGAAACTGGTTCGACGGGTGCCTTGCGCCCAGGAATGGCCAAAGGTCTTTTGCACCTCGCGCAGGTCCGCCCCGATCCGTTTCCATTGCAGGGTCGGGCTGGCAAGCAGGTCTTCAAGCTCTGCGCGCTCTTTCATCAAGGCGTCGCGCTCGGCGATCAGCTCCATCTCTTCGAGCTTGCGCAGGCTGCGAAGGCGCATGTTCAGGATCGCTTCGGCCTGAATATCCGTCAGTTCCCCCTCACCGGGCGGAGGCGAGACGTAATCGCGTTCAGAGGTCGCGCGAGGCCGTTTGAGGCCCCAGTCTTCGGCCATCAAGGCGCGCTTGGGGTCCGCGTCATAGCGGATGATGTCAATCACGCGGTCAAGGTTCAGAAAGGCGGTGATGAACCCTTCGAGAACCTCAAGCCGATGGTCGATCTTGGCCATCCGGTGCTGACTGCGCCGCTGCAAAACATCACGGCGGTGATCCAGAAAGGCGCGCAGCACCTCTTTGAGGCTGCAAACCTTCGGCGTCCGCCCGTCGATCAGCACGTTCATGTTCAGGCTGAACCGCACTTCCAGATCGGAGGATTTGAACAGCATGTTCATCAAGAGTTCAGGATCAACCGCACGGGTCTTCGGCTCGATGATAAGGCGGACATCCTCGGCGGATTCGTCACGCACATCGCCAAAGATCGGGATCTTCTTGGTCTGGATCAGTTCCGCCAGCTTTTCGATCAGCTTGGATTTCTGAACCTGATAGGGAATTTCCGTAACGACAATCTGCCACTGCCCCCGGTCCAGGGGTTCCACCGCCCATTTGGCGCGCAGCCGGAACGAGCCGCGTCCGGTGCGATAGGCCTCAAGGATATTCCCGCGCGGCTCCACCAAGACCCCGCCCGTCGGGAAATCGGGGCCGGGCACACATTCGACCAGCTTTTCGACGTCGATCTCGGGCGTTTTCAGCATCAACTGACAGGCATCAATCAATTCATGCAGGTTATGCGGGGGGATATTCGTGGCCATCCCCACGGCGATCCCCGACGATCCATTCGCCAGCAAATGCGGGAAGGCGGCGGGCATCACGACAGGCTCTTCCAGCGTGCCATCGTAATTCGGACGGAAATCGACCGCGTTTTCCGCAAGCCCCTCCATCAGCTTTTCGGCAATCGCCGTCAGGCGCGCTTCGGTGTAGCGCGAGGCCGCCGGGTTATCGCCGTCGATATTGCCAAAATTGCCCTGCCCATCGACCAGCGGGTAGCGGACGTTGAAATCCTGCGCGAGCCGCGCCATCGCGTCATAAATCGCGGCATCGCCATGCGGGTGGTAGTTGCCCATCACGTCGCCGGAAATTTTTGCCGATTTACGGAACCCTCCGGTGGGGGAAAGCTTCAACTCTCGCATCGCGTAAAGAATGCGGCGGTGAACCGGCTTCAACCCGTCACGCGCATCCGGCAAGGCCCGGTGCATGATCGTTGACAGCGCATAGGTCAGATACCGCTCGCCAATCGCGCGGCGGAGCGGTTCGGAAACAGTTACGGCCCCGGAGGCAGGACCATCAGGCCGCTTGGGGCCGGGTTTGGGGGTATCGGGCGTTTTGCTCATAGATGTTGTGTAGTCGGGCCGCCTGTTCCGGTCCAGCCGGAATTGCAGACCGGGGTCGGGAAACGCTTTGTATCGCCTTTCGGGGAAAAGAGGGGCAATTTCCCCCCCGAATCTCCGCCATTTGATGTTAACCTTTGTGCAAAGTCCGAGTGCCGCTGCCAAAGAAAGCCGGAGAGTTTTGTGATGTTGCGTTTGTTGATCGTGTTATGTGCGACCCTGTTTCTGACCTTGCTGATCGGGGGGCGTGACAATGGCCAGCAACGTTTTGGGCTGATGGAACAGGCCTCGGCCCCAGTGATCGCGGCGGCTGAACCGCAAACCCCTGCGCCAAAGGCCCCGGATGCGGCCGAAGTTGCCGCGATTCTGGCAGGGTTTACGCCCGTCCCCGCAGCCCCTG
>JAQWYA010000207.1 GCA_029254215.1 Pseudorhodobacter sp.
GGGCTTGGCCTGTCGATCAGCTTCAACATCGTCAAGGATTTCGGCGGCTATCTGCGGGTGGAAACGGCAGCGGGGGGCGGGGCGCTGTTCATCATCGAGCTGCACACCGATCTGGCCGCGATCCTTGGGCAGGCCACGCAATAGCGGGTCAGCCCGCCCCTACCACGGTCAGCCGCGTGCCTGCCTGCCGCATCGCCTGCACCGTGTTCTCCGCCGGGGGGGCATCGGTAAAGACCGCGTCCAACCCTTCAAAGCCGCAGACCGTCACCAAGCCGCGCCGCCCGAATTTGCTGGCATCGGTCACCAGCACCCGCCGTTCGCCCCGCGCCAGCACGGCGCGGGCAAATTCGGCCTCGCTGGCGTCATAATCCATCACCTCCGCCCCTTCGACCGCGCCCGCAGAAATCACCGAATGGGCCGCCGAAAAGCCCGAGATGAACCGCACCGCCTGCGCCCCCAGCACCGCGCCGCTGTCGCCGATGATCTGCCCGCCTGCCAGAAACACGCGGTTGCCCTCTCCTCCCGCCAGAATACGCGCCACATCGGTGGAATTGGTCACCACCGTCAGCCGCTTAAGCGACGCCAGCGCGCGGGCCAGAAAGCTGGTGGTGGTGCCGGTGTCCATCATCACCGTCTCACCATGGCGGATCGTGGCGGCGACGGCGCGGGCGATGGCTTGCTTGGCGCCCGCATTCTCGCGCATCCGGCGGCGAAACGGCGCCTCTCCGGCCTGCCCGGACAGGCTGATCGCCCCATGCATCCGCAGGATCGAGCCCCCCTCAACCAAGGGGCGCACATCGCGGCGCACTGTCTCGGCGCTGACGCCCATCGCCTGCGACAGCGCGGCAATCGTCACGGTGCCCTCGGTCTCCAGCAATCGCAGAATCTCGGTATGGCGTTTGGACAGCATGGCGGGCCTTTTTGCGGTATTGTGGTCATTTTGCGGGCTATGCCCAAGCATACGGTCAAATTCGGGCATGAAAAACACAAAAAACCACAAATCACAATTGACTCAACGGAAGGGCGCGGCGTTACTTGACGGATAGAGACAATCATTTGGGGGTAGAAGATGACGTTGAAACCAGGTTTCAAGGCTGCGGCTTCCGCATTGGCGCTGCTGGCCGCCCTGCCTGCGCTGGCGCAGGAAAGCACCGATCCGATCAATCTGACGCTGCATGACTGGACGGGGCAGTTGATCACCACGCAATTGATGGGCGCTGTGCTGTCGCAGGCGGGCTATAATGTGGAATATGTGCAGGCCGATTATCTGGCGCAATTCGCGGGGCTGGAATCCGGCGATCTGCATGTCGCGATGGAAATCTGGGAAACCACCGGGCGCGAGGCGATGGATGCCGCCACCGCGACGGGCAAAGTTGTCAACCTCGGGCCGACGGGCATGCAGGCCAAGGAAGAATGGTGGTATCCGTCTTACATGGTCGAAAAATGCCCCGGCCTGCCGAATTGGGAAGCCCTGAAAGAACCCGCCTGCGCCGAGGCTTTCGCCACCGCCGAAACCGCCCCCAAGGGCCGGTATCTGGGCGGCCCCGTCACTTGGGGCGGCTTTGACGAAGAACGGGTCGAGGCGCTGGATCTGCCCTTTGAGGTGATCCATGCCGGCACCGATGCCGCCCTTTTTGCAGAACTCGAATCCGCCGTGCAGCGGGAAGCGCCGATCATGCTTTGGGTCTATGCCCCGCATTGGGCCCCCGCGAAATTCACCGGCGATTGGGTGGCTTTCCCGGAATATACCGCCGAATGCTATTCCGACCCGGCTTGGGGCGGAAACCCCGATCTGGCCTATGACTGCGGCAAGCCCTTTGGCGATATCTGGAAAGTCGGCTGGGCCGGGCTTGCGGAGAAATGGCCCAAGGCCGCTGTCGCCGTCGAACGCTTCACCATTGATAACGGCGAAATGGGCGCGATGATCACCGAGGTTGATCTGAACGGCGCGACGGTGGATGCCGTGGTTGCCGATTGGATGTCAAAGAACGAGGCGCGCTGGTCCGGCTGGATCAACTGATCCACCCGGATCGCCCCTCTGGCCGCCGCCCCCGCTCCCCTCACGGGTGGCGGCCGCTCTTCTCCCTGAGGCTTCGATGACCCAAAGAGACGATCCGGCCCCTGATGGGATGCCGAAACTCCTGTGCCGCAATCTGTGGAAGATCTTTGGCCAGAACGGGGCCGCAACGCTGGAGGCGCTTGGCCCCGAGGCGGCCCCAGCGCAATTTGCCGCCCGTGGCCATGTGCCTGCCGTGCGCCGCGTCGATCTGGCGGTGAATACGGGCGAGATTTTCGTCATCATGGGGCTTTCAGGGTCGGGGAAATCGACCCTTGTGCGCTGTCTGTCGCGGCTGATCGAACCCAGCGCGGGGGAGATCTGGTTCAACGGGCGCAACCTGCTTACCGCCTCGGAAAGTGAGATGCGCGAGCTGCGGCGGCACAAGATGGGCATGGTGTTTCAGCATTTCGCCCTGCTGCCGCATATGACCGTCTTGCAAAACGTCGCCTTCCCGCTGGAGGTGCAGGGCATCGCCCGCGCCGACCGCGAGGCCAAAGCGCGTGAGATGGTGTCGCTTGTCGGCCTTGGCGGCCGCGAAGACGCCTACCCCCGCCAGCTTTCAGGCGGGCAGCAGCAACGGGTCGGGATCGCGCGCTCCCTCGCGGCGGACCCCGAGCTGTGGTTTCTGGATGAGCCGTTCTCGGCACTCGACCCGCTGATCCGGCGTGAGATGCAGGACGAATTCCTGCGCCTGCAATCGGTGCTGAAAAAGACCATCGTGTTCATCACCCATGATTTTGACGAGGCTATCCGCCTTGCCGATCAGATCGCGATCATGAAGGACGGGCTTGTCGTGCAATCGGGCACGCCGGAAGAGATCGTCCTGCATCCCGCGACCGACTATGTCGCCGAATTCACCCGCGCCGTGCCACGCGCCAAGGTGGTCCGGGTGGCCTCGGTGATGCGCGATGCGACAGGGCCGACCCCTGCGGCGCAGGTTGCGGCCACGGCGAAAGTGGCCGATGTCGCCGCGCAATTCCTGACGGAGGACTCCGTCTGCGTCCTTGATGCCGAGGGCGAGATCTGCGGCCATTTGCACCGCGCGGATGTCGTCTCGCTGATGCTGGGGGGCTAGGCGATGCGCGGGCTGATCCCTTGGGTGGTGGCGGTTCTGGCCTTCTGGGCCTTCACCCGCTTTGGGGCCACGCTTGCCCCTTGGGCCTTTGACTGGCCCCGCGCGGCCATTCTGCCCGCCGCCCGCTGGATCACGGCCTTCACCAAATGGCTGCTGAACGAGGCGCATTTTGGCCTGTTCACCTTTCAGGATCTGACCCGCGCGATATCAGCGGTGATCGGGGCGCCCTATCGCGTAGTCACAGGGCTGCTGTCCGAAGGGTTTGCGGGCCTGCCGCCGCTGCCTTGGATCGCGGTGATCGGGCTGGCGGGGCTTTTGGGCCACCGCGCCGGAGGCTGGCCGCTGGCACTTCTGGTCTCGGGGTGTTTTCTGTTCATCGCGGTTTTCGGCAAATGGACGAGTGCGATGATCACCCTCGCCTCGATCCTGATTGCCGTGCCGATCGGGGTTGCGGGTGGGCTGGCGCTTGGCCTTGCCGCCTATCGCTGGCAGATCTTTGCCCGCGCGATTACCCCGGTCCTGGACCTGATGCAGACAATCCCGGTCTTTGCCTATCTGGTGCCGATCCTGATCCTCTTTGGCTTTGGCCCGGTCGCCGCCGTGATCGCCACCGTGATCTATGCCATGCCGCCCATGACCCGGATCACCCTTCTGGCCCTGCGCCGCGTGCCGGATGAGCTGCGCGACCTTGGCCATATGATCGGCTGCAACCGCCAGCAGATGACATGGCGGGTGATGATCCCCGCCGCGAAAGAGGGGCTGATGGTCGGCGTCAATCAGGTGATCATGCTGTCGCTGAACATGGTGATTATCGCCTCGATGATCGGGGCGGGGGGGCTGGGCTTTGATGTGCTGGCGGCCCTGCGGCGGCTGGATTTTGGCGCGGGGCTGGAGGCCGGCTTTGCCATCGTGGCGCTGGCCATCGCGCTGGACCGCGTCTCACAAGCCTTGGCGCATGAGCGCCCGCAGGCCCTGCCCCGGCATGTCTATCTGAAGGCGGGGCTGGCGACGATCGCGCTTGCGGCGGTGCTGGCCCTGATCCTGCCCGCCGCCCAGACCTATCCGGCGGGCGCACAGCTTTCCACCGGGACCTTCTGGGGCGAGGTCGTGAAATGGATCAACATCAACTATTTCGACACGCTGGAGGCGATCAAGAACGCGCTGCTGATCAACCTGCTGATCCCGTTCAAACGCTTCCTAATCGCCCTGCCCTGGGCCGGGGTCGCCTTGCTTTTGGCCTTTTGCGGCTGGCGGTTGGGGGGCTGGCGGTTGGCCGCGCTCTCGGGCGGGCTGGTGGTGGCGATTGCCGCGACCGGGCTGTGGGAGGAGGCGATGACCACGGTATATCTTTGCGGCATCTCGGTGGCGATTGCGATGCTGATCGGCCTGCCCATCGGCATTGCCGCCGCCGAGAAAGACAGCCTGTGGCGCGGGGTCCGGCTGGCGATTGACACGCTGCAAACCCTGCCCTCCTTCGTGTATCTGATGCCCGCCGTGATGCTGTTCCGCGTGGGCGACTTCACCGCGATGATCGCCGTGGTGGCCTATGCCATAGCGCCCGCGATCCGCTATACCGCGCTTGGGTTGCAAGGCGTCGATCCGCGCCTGATTGAGGCGGGCCGCGCCATGGGCTGCACCCGCTGGCAGATCCTGACGCGGATCAAGCTGCGCCTTGCGCTGCCCGAAATCATGCTGGGGCTGAACCAGACGATCATGTTCGCGCTGTCGATGCTGGTCATCACTGCGCTGGTCGGCACCCGCGATCTGGGGCAAGAGGTCTATATCGCGCTGACCAAAGCCAATCCGGGGCGCGGGCTTGTTGCCGGGCTTTGCGTGGCCTTCATCGCGATTATCGCGGATCGGCTTATCAGCGCCTCGGCGGCACGGGCGCGACAGAAATTGGGGTTGGGCACATGACCGATGGCAGGATCACCGCGCTGCCCTGCTGGCAGGGGGCGCCAAGGGCGGAACCGCTTTCGGGCGGGCTGTCGAATGAGATCTGGAAAGTGACGGATGACGCGGGTGCGCATGTGCTGCGCTTTGGCAAGGATTACCCCTTTCACCATGTCAGTCGTGCGCGTGAGGCGATGACCTCCCGCGCGGCCCATGCTGCGGGCTTTGCCCCGGCGGTGGAATACGCCGCCCCCGGCGTGATGGTCACCGCCTTTGTCAACGCCCGCACATGGGGTGCCGCCGAGGTTTGCGCCGCCCCTGCCCGGATCGCCGCCCTTCTGCGCCGCTTTCACCATGAGATGCCCGCCCAGATCAGCGGCGAGGCCTATCTGTTCTGGGTGTTCCACGTCATCCGCGACTATGCCCGCACGCTTGACGGCGCTGCCCATGCCGATGATCTGCCCCACTTCCTGCGGCTTTGCGCGGCGCTGGAGGCGGTGCAGGTGCCGCTGCCGATCATCTTTGGCCATAATGACCTTTTGCCCGCCAATATTCTTGAGGATGAAAACCGCCTCTGGCTGATCGACTATGAATATGCGGGCTATTCCACCGCGCTTTTCGATCTGGCGGGGGCGGCCTCTAATGCGCGCATGTCGCCCGATCAGGCGCGGGTGCTGCTGGAAAGCTATTTCGACAAACCCGCCGATGCCGCCCTTTTGCGAGCCTTCGAGGCGATGAAATGCGCCTCTTTGTTGCGCGAAACGATGTGGGCCATGGTGTCGGACCTGCATCTGTCCGCCCCCGGCGCCGATTACGCCGCCTATATCACCGAGAACCGCGCCGGGCTCGACGCTCAGATCGCGGTTTACGAGGCCATCTATGGAAAGTTGCTGCCATGACCCTGCCTGACAAAGCTCAGATCGTCGTTATCGGGGGGGGCATTATCGGCTGCTCCACCGCCTATCATCTGGCCCGCGACCACAAGGCCGATGTGGTGCTGCTGGAGCAAGGCAAGCTGACCTCCGGCTCCACCTGGCATGCGGCGGGGCTGGTGGGGCAGTTGCGCTCTTCGGCCTCGATCACCAAGGTGCTGAAATACTCGGTCGATCTTTACAAGCGGCTGGATGCCGAAACTGGGCTGGAGACGGGCTGGAAGATGACCGGCTGCCTGCGGCTTGCCACCAATCAAGACCGCTGGACGGAATACAAGCGCCTTGCCACCACCGCCCGCAGCTTCGGGATGGAGATGCACCTGATCTCTCCGGCCGAGGTCAAGCAGATGTGGCCCTTGATGGAGGTGGGCGATCTGGTCGGCGCAAGCTGGCTGCCGACCGACGGGCAGGCTAGCCCCTCGGACATCACGCAAAGCCTTGCCAAGGGCGCGCGGATGCATGGCGCGCGGATCGTTGAAGGCATCCGCGTCACGGGCTTTGCGATGGAGGGGGCGCGGATCACCGGAATTCACACGACCCAAGGCACGATCGCCTGCGAAAAGGTGGTCAATTGCGCGGGCCAATGGGCGCGGCAGGTCGGGGCGATGGCGAGCATCACGGTGCCTTTGCAACCCGTCAAACATCAATACATCATCACCGATCCGATCCCCGGCCTTGCAACCGATGCGCCCACCCTGCGCGACCCGGACCGGCGCACCTATTTCAAGGAAGAGGTCGGCGGGCTGGTGATGGGCGGCTATGAGCCAAACCCCCAGCCGTGGGATTTGTCCGCAACAAGCGGCAATGTGCCCGACGATTGGGAGTTCCGCCTCTTTGACGATGATTTCGACCATTTCGAACAGCATATGACCCAAGCCATGGCCCGCATTCCGGCGCTGGAACAGGCGGGGGTCAAGCAGATGATCAACGGATCAGAAAGCTTCACCCCGGACGGCAATTTCATTCTGGGCCGCGCGCCGGAATGCAGCAACATGTATGTCGGCGCGGGGTTCAACGCCTTCGGCATCGCCTCGGGCGGTGGGGCGGGCTGGGTTCTGGCCGAATGGGCGATGACGGGCGAGGCCCCGCTGGATCTCTGGGCCGTGGATATCCTGCGCTTTTCGGGCCTCCACAAGGATCGCAAATGGGTCGAGGACCGCACGCTGGAAGCTTACGGCAAGCATTACACCATCGGCTTCCCGCATGAGGAATACACCTCGGGCCGCCCGCGCCTTGTCTCGCCGCTTTATGAGAGGCTGAAGACTCATGGCGCCGTCTTCGGCTCCAAACTGGGGTGGGAGCGGCCAAACTGGTTCGCCCCCGAAGGCACCGAGGCGCGCGACATCTATTCGATGGGCCGCCAGAACTGGTTTGAGGCGGTCGGGGCCGAACATGCCCATGTGCGCACCCATGCAGGGCTCTTCGACCAATCCTCCTTCGCGAAATACGAGCTTTCGGGGCCGGGGGCCGCCGCCGCGCTGACCCGGATCTGTGCGGGCCATGTCGGCCGCGCGCCGGGGCGGATCACCTATACCCAGCTTTTGAACACGCGCGGCGGGATCGAGGCTGATCTGACCGTCGCACGGCTGGCCGAGGATCATTTCTACATCGTCACCGGCACCGGGTTTCGCAGCCATGATCTGGCATGGATCGCCAGCCACCTGCCGCCCGATGGCTGCACCCTGACCGATGTCACCGAAAGCTGGGGGACGCTGTCGCTGATGGGGCCGAAGGCGCGGGATGTGCTGGCGGCGGTGACGGGGGATGATGTTTCAAACGCGGGCTTTCCCTTTGCGGCGGTGCGAGAGATCACCGTCGCAGGGATCAAGCTGCGCGCCCTGCGGCTGACCTATGTGGGCGAATTGGGCTGGGAATTGCACGTCCCCATTGCCGAGATTGGCCGGGTTTTCGATGCTTTGATGAAGGCGGGCGCGCCGCATAAGTTGCGCCCCGTGGGCTACCGCGCGCTGGAAAGCCTGCGCCTGGAAAAGGGCTATCGCGCCTGGTCGTCGGATATCACCCCCAATGACACCCCCGCCGAGGCGGGCCTCGCCTGGGCCGTGCGCAAGGGCAATTCGGATTTCATCGGTAAGGCGGCGCTAGAGGCCGCCGGCCCCCTGACCAAACGTTTCGCAGGCTTCACGATTGACGATCCCTCGGCGGTTCTGGTGGGGCGCGAAACCATCCTGCGCAACGGGGTGCCCGTGGGCTATCTGACTTCGGGCGGCTATGGCTACAGCATCGGCAAAAGCATCGGCTATGGCTATGTCCGCCATGCCGAGGGCGTCAGCGATACGTTCCTGACTTCAGGCGATTACGCGCTGGTGATCGCCTCTGAAACCTATCCCGCAACCATTTCCACCATGCCGCTGTTTGACCCGGAAAACCTTCGGATCAAGGCGTGACGCGCAGCACCACCGCCCGACCGGGGGAGGTTCCGGCCTCTCCGGGCATCGAAACATAGGGCTGGGTCTGTTCAATCAGGGCGGCGCGGCCTGAGGCCTCCAGCGACTCAACGGCCGCTGCAAACCCGCCCTGCCAGACGGTATCCTTGACGGTGATCACCAGCACGCCACCGGGCCGGGTGATGCGGATCAGCGCGTCCAGCGCCTCCGCCCCGACATGGCCCGTGGTAAAGACGCCCGCCGACAGAACCGCCGCAAAACTCCGATCGGCAAAGGGCAGATCGCCCCCCAAGGCCAGCTTGTGCAGCGCCCGGTACACCCCTTTGCG
>JAQWYA010000198.1 GCA_029254215.1 Pseudorhodobacter sp.
AGATCATGGGCGATCTGCTTGCCTTCGCCCCTTGGGAGGCCACCTTCTGCCGGGCTCCTTGGGAGGAGTTGACAGCACCTCTGGCCCACGCCCATTCTGGCCCCCGAACGGCGGTGCGGCCCGGTACGGCGCGGCCGCTATCCCCTTCTGCAACCTTGAGTGAGACCGAATGTTCCCTTTGACCTCTGACCAGATCGACCTTCAGAAGCGCGCCCGCTCTCTTGCGGAAACGGTGTTTCGGCCCCGCGCCGAAGCCGTTGACCGGAGCGAAGAATACCCGTGGGAGAGTATCGCTGCCCTAAACGCGGCGGGGTTCATGGGCATGACGATCCCGAAAGCCTATGGAGGGCAGGGGCGCAGCTATCATGACACGGTGATCGTGATCGAGGAAATGGCCCGCTGCTGTGCCACGATGGGGCGGATCACGGTCGAGGCAAACATGGGGGCCATCGGCGCGGTCATGCATTACGGCACTGATGCGCAAAAGAAGCTTGCGGCGGAGTATGTGTTGTCTGGCGACAAGCCAGCGATCTGCATCACCGAGCCAACCGCCGGAAGTGCCGCCACCGAAATGACCACGACCGCCGTGAAGCGCGGCGATAAATATGTCTTGAATGGCCAGAAATACTGGATCACGGGCGGTGGGGTTTCGCGCTTTCATCTGGTTTTTGCCAAGGTTATCGAGAATGGAGAGCCGCAGGGGATCGCCGGTTTCATCGTTTTGCGCGACAAGACGGACGGCCTTGTGATCGGCGCGCGAGAGCCTGCGATGGGCGTGCGGGGCATCCCCGAAACCTATGTCGATTTTGTCGATATGGAGGTGCCAGAGCATCACGTCCTGATCCCGCCAGAGGGCATCAAACGGGGCTTTGCGGGTTTGATGAACGCCTATAACGCGCAGCGTGTCGGGGCGGGGACCGTGGCCCTTGGCATCGCGCAGGGCGCCTATGAAGAGGCTTTAGCCTATGCTTTGCAGCGCGAACAGTTTGGCCGCCCGATTGCCGAGTTTCAGGGCTTGCAATGGATGCTTGCCGATATGTCCATCGGCCTTTCCGCTTCGCGCGCCTTGTTGCACGGGGCGGCGATGACGGCGGGTGATGGCTTTCCGCAGATGGAGGCTGCCGCCCGCGCCAAGGTTCTGGCCTCGGAAACGGCGCTGAAAGTGACCAGCGATGCGCTGCAAATCCATGGCTCCATGGGGTATTCGCGCAATCTGTCGCTTGAGCGGCACATGCGCGATGCGCGGATGTTCACGATCGCTGGCGGCACAGCACAGATTTTGCGAACGCAGATCGCGGGCGCCATTCTGGGGATCAAGACCCCGCAGACCCGCGATGGTTATCAACGGCTTGCGGGCCGCGCGGCGGAGCGTGGGGAATGAGCCGGGTCGCGGTTGTCACAGGGGCTGCGGGCGGGCTTGGTAGGGCGATTACGGCGCGGCTTTTGGCGGATGGCTTTGCGGTGATCGGCTTGGATCTGGATAGTGACGGTCTGACCGATATGGCAAAAGCCCCCGGCTTTACCGGCCTGACGGTTGATCTGACCGATGCGGCGGCGATCCGGGATGCCTTCGCGCGCATCCGGTCGGATCATGGTGGCCTTGACGCGCTGGTCAACAATGCTGGCACCTGTTTCATGTCGGATTTTCCGGACATTCCCGCCGAAGAGCTTGCCGCCCAGATGGGGGTGAATTTCTCCAGCGCGTTTTTCTGCTGTCAGGAGGCGGTCAAGCTGATGGCGGGGCGTGAGGGCGTGCGCAAGATCGTCAATATCAGCTCAAACGGAGCTTATAATTTCGATGTCTTTGATCCGCCGCATTACCGCGCTTCAAAGGCCGCGATGGATACGCTGACCAAAGACCTCGCGCGCCGCTACGCCGCCGACAAGATCGCCGTCAACTCTATCGCGCCCGCCATGACTGAAACGCCCCTGTTCGGAGTTTTGACGCCAGAGGTGCTGGCCAAGGCGATTGCCCAGATGCCGCATGGCCGCGCGATGCAGCCTGCGGAAATCGCCGCTTGGGTCGGGTTTTTGCTGTCTCCGGCGGGGGATGTGTCCAGCGGCAATGTCATCATCCTCAATCAGGGGCGGGATGTGCGCTGATCTTGGGTCAGCCAAACCAATGGGGCGCTTTGGGAAGTGTCAGCCATTGCGCGGGGCAATGGCCGTAGAGGACCATCGCCTTGTGATCTTCGGCCCATTGCATCAGCCGCGCGCCGTGATGCACGGCAAGGGCGACATCCCAGGAACCGGCAAAACCTTCTGCAATTTCTGCGGGGCGGCTGATCGCGTCGGAGGTCAGCAGGACCGGCCCGGTCTGTGGCAACTGCAGGCCAAAGGCAAGCTGTCCGGGGGCATGGCCCGGACAGTGGAACAGATCAAACCCCGGCCCCAAAGGCAGATCCTGCGAGACAAGAAGATACTCCGCCTCGGGCCAGTCCATGTTCTGCCCCCCCGACCAGTACAAAGGCCGTGGCAGGGCGCGTTCTGCCGCCGAAATCAGGATCGGCACGCCGGGAAACCCGCCCATATCCCCGATATGGTCAATATGGGTGTGGCTTTGGATCATCAGCGTCACGTCTGATTTCGCAAGCCCCAGCCGTGCAAGCTGCGGTTCGGGCAGGTTTTCGGTGCTCAGCGACAGAACACGGCCAAAACTACCCAGCCCGTCCTCTGCCGTCGCGGCGGCGCTGTCTGCGGCGTATTTCGCCGGAAACCCTGTGTCGATCAGCACCGTTTCCTGCGCATCCGTCTGGATCACATAGCCACAGATCCCGATCTGGCGCGGCCCGGCATGAACCTCGAACAGGCCATAGTCCAGAACGGCAAGGCGCAGGGGCTTTCCCTTCAGCAGGTTCTGCAGTTTCATACGCGGGCTCCGGTTTTGGGGCAGGGCAGGCTTGCCCTCAAATCAGGCGGGGGCGGGGCGTGAAAGTCAAGATCCACAGTTTGTTCGAGTATTTGCTGGAAACGACGACCGCCGCGCCTGAGGCGCTTGTGGGGCTGTCGATCTCTGCCTCTCCGGTGCTGGGCGATTTTCTGAACGATCTGGATCCTGCGCTACCGCTGGATTGGAACGGGCGGGATTTTCGCGGCCTGCCGGAATTGCGCGGGCATGTGCTGCGGCAGGCGGGTCTGCAAACTTCCTGCCGGTTGGAGGATGTGCTGATCACTGCGGGCGCTGCGGAGGCCAATTATCTGGCGCTCCGGCAACTCCTTTCGCCGGGGGACAGGATCGTGCTGGAAAGCCCCGGTTGGCCGCAGGCCAAGGTGATCGCCAAGGCCATCGGGGTAGAAGTCGTCCGCGTCGCGCGCCATGAGGCAGAGGGCTGGCGGTTGCCGCTGGACAGGCTTGCCGATGCCGCAACACCGGGCACGCGGATGATTTTTATCACCAATCCCAACAATCCCACGGGTGATCTGCTCACCGCCGCCGAGATCGCCGATCTGGTCGCCATCGCGGAGCGGGTCGGCGCGTGGCTTTTGGTGGATGAAGTTTACGCGGGTCTGGAATGGCAGGGGCCGCGCGCGCCCTCGGTCGCGGGGCTTTACGGGCGGGGGATCACCACGGGGTCGGTGAGCAAAGGGTTGGGGTTGCAGGGGTTGCGCACGGGCTGGATGATCTGCCCGGACCCCGAGATGATCATGGATGCTGTGATCTTGCGCGAAAACTCCAGCGAAATCATGAACATCATGGGCGAGACCATCGCCGAGATCGCCCTGCGCCCCGACAGATACGCGGCGGTCATGGCCAAGGCACGGGCCGAAGGGGCTGCCAATCTGGCGATGATCAACGACTGGATTGCCCGCCAGCCGGGGCTCAGTTGGGTCAGCCCGAAAGCCGGGCTGATCGGGCTTGCCAGATTGCCCGACGGGATCGACAGCGGGGCCTTCGCCCGTGCGCTGCTGCAAGACCCGTATCGCACCTTCCTGTTGCCGGGCGAGGCTTATGACCAGCCGGGCCATATCCGCCTTGGTGTGGGGGGCGGTGGTGCCGTTCAGCTTGAAAAAGGGTTGGAGAGGCTGGCAGCGGCCTTGGCCACGGGGGTCGGGCGGCTGGCGTAAGCCTCGCGCTTGTCACGGGCTTTCAGGCTATGGGCTGATTGGCGAACGACCTCTGCCACCTTGGTCAGTTGCGGGGCGAGGGGGCTTGAGCGACGCCAGATCATGCCCACCGTCCGCGAAGGTTCCGGCGCCTTGAACCGCGCGATGGCCACCGGGGCAGAGCGGGTTTCCACCGAAACCGCCATTTCAGGGATCAGAGTCACCCCGATACCCGCGCCGACCATCTGGACGAGGGTCGACAAGGTGCTGCCGTCCAGCCCCTCTTTGGGCTGCGACGCGGTAATGGAGCAAAAAGACAGCGCCTGATCGCGAAAGCAATGCCCCTCTTCCAGCAGCAAAAGCCGCATTTCGCGCAGGGCTTCGGCATGGGGGACGGGCTGACCCGCGTCTTTTTGAGGGCGTACAAGGACGAAGTTTTCCTCAAACAGCGCCACTTCGGTAAAGGCGCTTTCCGACAGGGGCAGCGCCACAATCGCCGTATCCAGCTTGCCATCGGCCAGTTCCTGAATAAGGCCGGGGGTCAGCGTTTCGCGGACATGAATATCAAGCCCCGGATAAAGCCGGGTCAGATTGCCGACCAGCTCGGGCAAAAGATAGGGCGCGATTGTTGGGATGATGCCAATCCGCAACCGCCCCGAAAGCCCGCTGCGCGCTGCCCGGGCCAGATCGTTCAACTCCTCGACCGCGCGCAGGATGTCAGAGGCGCGGGCGACAAACGCCTCTCCCAGCGGAGTGGGGCGGATCGCGCGTGGCCCCCGTTCAAACAGGGCAATCCCAAGGCTGTCCTCCAACTCCTTGATTTTCATCGACAATGCGGGCTGCGACACAGCGCAGGTTTCCGCCGCACGCCCGAAATGCTTTTGCCGCGCCAGCGCCTCGACATAGCGCAATTGTTTCAGGGTAATCTGCGTCATCAGGTATTCTTATCGATCCAATAAAGAAATTCTACTTAAACTAATTGAACGGTTTTGCTAGACGAACCGCAAGGCCCGACAGGTGGACGGCTGTCACGAAGGGCCAGACTGTGGCCCTGATCTGTGTCATCGGGGCTACATAATTTGGGTTCACCTTGGCGTTCTGGCTGATGAACTCGCTGAAAACAAACAGGAATGGAGAGTCTGATGGACGGGAATGATGGCGAAAACGCAGGCAAGTGCCCGGTAATGCATGGCGGGGCCAAGCGGATGACCTTTGGCGCACGAT
>JAQWYA010000208.1 GCA_029254215.1 Pseudorhodobacter sp.
GCGTCAGCACCGCGCCCTCGCGGCTGACCTCTGCCAAGCGCCCGATCCACGCGGCATAGGTGGCGCTGTCCTGCGCTTCAAAAACCGCGCAAGCCTGCCCCCAAAGCGATCCCTCCGCCGTATCTGCGCGCGGGGCCACGGCATTGCCGGGCTTGAAGGGTACCACATTGGGCGCGGGGGCCGCCGTTCCGCGCGGGGTCTGGCGTTCAATGAAATCGGGGCCGATGTTTTCCCAGACACCGCGCGTCTCTAGCATCATCAGATCAAGGTCAAGCGCATGACTCGCCACCCTGCCCCGCGCCGCCCCCCGCGTCTCGATCAGCCAGCCCATGGCACGCAGCTTTGCCATCTCGCGTTTGACGGTGCGCAGATCGACGCCCCAAAGCCGCGCGATCTCTGCCTGCCCCATCGTCAGCTCGTTGCGCTGCCAGTTGTAGCGCGTCGTGATCAGCGCCATCAGCCGCAGGATCCGCCGCTGGTCGTGTTTCTCCTGCACCAGCGCCAAAGCCGCCAGAGCAGACAGAATATCATATTTCCGGGTCGCAGCCTCGCGCCCGACCGGCTTTGTTCCCAGCACTCGATCCGTGCCCCTTGCAATTTCAGGATTCTGCCCGAACCCGTTGCCTCTGTCCGTCGTCTCGTTCACGTTGCCAGCCATCTCACTCTGGCAGTCGTCTCAATCTGTCAGGCTCTGCGGCCTTGTGGGATGTGCCACGGTTGGTTTGCCAACGCTTTTCTCCAGCACTTCCCTATTTGCGTCCGAAGGTTCGATTCTGTCAAGCCTTCTGACACCCCGCCTCCCGGTTTGGGCATCGCCCGCTTCAATACCAATCTGAAAGATTAGGGTTAAATGGTAATGGGGGACACTTTGGCTGTCACCCCATTACCCGAAAATGTCACCCCATTGGTAGCGGAGACTTGCGCGCTGCCCCCCTAAATGAAGCGTCCTCGCCCCAGCACCTCGCCCCGGCTTGGGGCAAACCACCCCCCACCCGATTCGCGGCTTCCGCCCTGCATTTGCAGGAGGTTTCCGGGACCCGCAGGTTTTCACAAAGATCATAACTCTGCTTTTGCTTTTTCTGCAAATCCGGCGTATTTGGGAAATCAGCAGAATTTAACGTCCACAAAAAGAATGGAACGTCGATGTACGACCACCAAGACCTCGCGCATCTTCAGGCGCAGTCGCTCAAGATGCAAAGCTGGATCCGGCGGCAGACCTTCTCGCCCGAGATGGAAAAGACCCTGCGCCGCTTCTCCAGCTGGGAGGTGTCAGAGCTGATCTTCAAGATCAACCAGTCCACCTTCCGGGGCCGTCTTGCCGCTGAACCCGACCTTCCCGGCGGGGAAGTCGAACCCGATGGCCGTCAGCGCTGGTTCAGTCTGGAGGAGATCAACGAGCTGCGCCGCAAGATGAAGATCAACCGCAAGTCCCTGATGCCGCCGCGCCCGGCAGGCAAGCGCGCTTTCCGGGTGGCCATCGCCAACTTCAAGGGTGGCGCGGGCAAATCCACCGTGGCGCTGCATCTGGCCCATGCCTCGGCGCTGGATGGCTACCGGGTGCTGGTGGTGGATTTCGACCCTCAGGCGACGCTTTCCCATTCCATGGGCCTTAATGATGTGTCCGAGGAACATACCGTCTGGGGCATCATGGCCCGCGATCTTCTGCGCGAAACCGACCGGATGAACGCCGCCGCCACCGGGGCGGAATCGGGGGCGGCCCTGCCCCAGCGGCGTATCCCCGCCTCGATCCGCGACATGGGGCTTGGCGATCTGCGCGTGGCTGATTTCATCATGCCGACCGCCTGGCCCACGATCGACATCGTCCCCTCCTGTGCCAACGCCGCCTTTGTGGAATTCGCCTCCGCCCAGTACCGCCACCTCAACCCGGACTGGACCTTCTTCGGCGCGGTGTCGCGCTACCTCGATGCGCTGCCCGACGACAGCTATGACCTGATCATCTTCGACTGTCCGCCTGCCATCGGCTATCAGTCGATGAACGCGGTTTTTGCCGCTGACATGCTCTATATCCCCTCTGGCCCCGGCTATTGGGAGTATGACAGCACCACCTCTTTCATCGGCCAGCTGTCCGAGGCGCTTGCCGATCTGAGCCACGGTTTCGGCGAAACCTTCCCCGCGGGGAAGGTCACCCTGCCCAAAGCCTTCTGCGACATCCGCTTTCTGATGACCCGATACGAGCCGGGCAACGACCTGCACCGCGCGATGTTTCAAGCCTTTGGCAAGGTCTTTGGCGATCATGTGGCCAAGCACCCGATCGAGATGACGCGAGCGGTCGAACAGTCCGGCCGGTTCTTGTCATCGGTCTATGAGATCGACTACCGCGTCATGACCCGCGAGACATGGCGGCGCGCGCGAGCGACCTTTGACGGCGCCTATGAAGAGTTCAAGACCTCGGTCGTCGCGGCCTGGGACAAGCTGGAGAAAACGTCATGAGCAAGAAGCGCCGCGTCTTTGACATTGATCTGCCCGAGGATGAAACCCCGGAAACCTTCCCCGCGGGGAAGGTTTTGGAGGATGCCCCGCGCCGGGGGCCAATGGCCGCCGCCATCTCGGAGAATGCCGACAGCCTGCGCGACCGCGAAACCATCGCAGCCCAGATCCGCGCTGAAAACGACGCCCTGGCGCATGAACATGTGCGTCTCAAGCAAGCGGGGCTGATCACCGATCTGATCCCGCTCGACCAGATCGACGCGTTCAAACTGGTGCGCGACCGGCATAAGGGGGCGGACCCCGATCTGGCCGAACTGGTGACCTCGATCAAGGCGATCGGCCTGTCAAACCCGATCCGGGTGGAGCCGAAAGCAGAGGGCGGCTATGAGCTGGTGCAGGGCTATCGCCGCCTTGCAGCCTTCCGGCAGTTGCTGGCCGAAACCGGCGACGTTGAGGCTTATGGCCGTATCCCCGCGGGCTTTGTCGCGCGGGGCGAGGCGTTGGAGAAACTCTACCGCCGCATGGTGGATGAGAACCTCGTGCGCAAGGATATCTCTTTTGCCGAGATGGCCCGGCTGGCGGTGGAATATGCCGCCGACCCCGGCACGGTGGAAAGCGATCCTGACAAGGCGGTGGCGCTCTTGTTCCAATCGGCCAGCTATTCCAAGCGCAGCTATATTCGCGGCTTCATCCGTCTGGTTGAACGTCTGGGCGAAAACCTGCTGTTTCCCGCCGATATTCCGCGCGCCCTGGGTCTGGCCCTTTCCGCGCGGATCGAGGAACAACCCGGCATCGTTCTGGCGATCCGTGCAGAGCTGAAGGGCTTTGCCAATCGCGCCGTTGCGGATGAACTGGCGATCCTGCGCCGCTATGCCGGAGAGGCGGCGGAAGAACCGGCCCCCGAGGCCAAGCCCGCCAAGACCGGGCCCAGCAGCGCCAAGGCCAAGACCAGCTTTCAGATCGCGCGCCCACAAGGCACGGCGAAATGCGTGGCCGGGGCAGGGCGGCTGGAGATCCGTTTGCCGCGCGATTTTTCCACCATCGACCGGCTGCGGCTGGAGGCGGCTGTGCGCGCGCTCCTCGATCAACTCGATTAAAAACCTTCCCCGCGGGGAAGGTTTTCAGCCCAGAAGATCTGTCGCGGGGTTCTCTTCAATCTCAATATCGGCGTAATAGCGCTGCGCCTGAAGGGCAGAGCGGTGAAGCGAAAGCTTCATCGCCGCCGCCAGAGGCGCACCATCAAGCGCCGCCTGCGTCAGGAACCCCGCGCGCAGCCCATGCGGCGTGGCGTAGTCGGCGGGCAGGCCCGCAAGCTGCAGGCGGTGGCGCAGGATCACCCGGATCGCATCAGGGGCAAGGGCGCGGTTCAGCACCCGGTCCGCCCGCGACACAGGCCGAAACAGCGGGCCTTGCCGGATTTCGGCAGCGCCCATCCAGCCCATGACGGCCCGCGCGGCACGCCCCTTCAACGGCAGCTTCGGCGCACGGGATTTGTCGGTGGTCTTCGTCTCGATCAGCCGCAGCCAGATCAGGCCCTTCGTGGCGAAGTCATTGGTCAGGATATCTTCATGCCGCAGGGCGGTCACCTCCGACCGTCTGCGCCCGCCCGAGCCGAAGGCAAGCATCAGGATCGCCCGGTCCCGCAAGCCGCGCAGGCTGTCATCGCAACTGCCTAGCAGGGTCTCCAGCAACGCGCGGGTGACGGGGCGCGGGCTTTTGGGGGCAGGGGGCCGGGCCGCCGCCCGCCGCGCCTTACCCCTCGCCTGGGCGATCAGCGGCGCGGTGAACGGGTTGGGCAGGTTGCGCATCCGGTGAAAGGCGCGCCAGCTTGCGATCCGGCGGTCCAGCGTTGCGGGGGCCGGGCAGGCAAGGCTTTTGCGCAAGCCAAGGGAGATCATCTCGGCCGCCGCCGCCCCGGCGCTGGTCGCCTCTTTCCCGGTCAGGTCGCAGGCATGGTCCAGCACAAAGCGCAGCGCCACGCCCTCCGCCTCGGGCCAGCTTAGGGGCGCGTCGAACACCGCACGCTTCCAGGCGGTGATATAGGCAAGGTCCCGCTCCCAGGCGCGGAGGGTATTGGCCGGGGTGCCGCGCCGGTAAAGCTCGGTCAGGGCGGCGTCATCCTCATGGCTCAGCGAGGAAGGGAGGGGCAGGGCAGGGGTACGCATGGGCCGTCCTTCGCATGGATCTGGGCAGAGTTTGCGGCCAAATCGGGCCTGAGATCAAGAGTCATGATAATGCATAATTATCACGATACATAGCGAGTCCCGAAAACCCCTCATGTGCTGCGCGAAATGCCATGTTTTTGGCGATAGAGGATCTGATCGTTAACAGAACATGGATCGACGGGCCGCAACCTTCCACGTCGTTTGCCCCCACTGTGCAGGCTCTGGCGCTGAAGTGGCCCTCGCGGAGCCTCCTGCCCTCTGTCAAAACCTGCACCTCACCCCAAAGCCATGACCCGCTGCTATTCCCCAAAAGCCGGGGGCTATGCACAGTTGAAGTTCTGCGATAGAAAACAACCTTAAGTAATTATGACCCGTGATTTTTCGCTTTCCCATGACCCATCCCAAGGGGGCCTGAGGGCAGTCCTTGTACGGTAGTCTGCGCGCCCCTCACCGCCCTGCAAAGGGTGCCACCACAGGCGCGGATGGCTGAGGCCCCGCCACCCCCGACCGCATCGGTCACGCTGGGGCGCAGGTCGCAACTGCCCATCGGGCGCAAGATCCGCAATCAGCTTTGGCAGGGGGTCAATCGCTGGCTCTTTCCGCTGACGGGGCGGCTGCATGGCTTGCGGCGGGGCTTGTTGCGGGCCTTCGGGGCAGAGGTCGGCGCGGGCGTGCGCCTGTCGTCCCGCTGCCGGATCGAGCATCCGGACAAGCTGCGGATCGGGGCCAACAGTTCCATCGGGGCGGGGTGCTATCTGCAAGGGCTGGACCGGATCGAAATTGGCCAGAACGTTTGCCTCAGTGATGAGGTGGCGGTGCTGACGGGCAGCCATGACCTGACCTCGCCAAGCTTCGCGCTTTACACCCGCCCGGTGGTGCTGGGGGATGGCGTCTGGCTCGCCTATCGCGCGATCGTCCTGCCGGGGGTCACGCTGGGGCGCGGGGCGGTGGCCGGGGCAGGGGCCGTGCTGCGGGACAGTTTCGCGGACGGGGCGATCGTTTCGGGAAATCCCGCGCGGCAGGGGGGATGCCGGGTGATCGCCCCCGCGCCCGATGAGGGGGCCGCGTGAAGGCAATCTCCCATCTGATCCTTGAGGCGGCACAGGGCAGCGCCCGGCCTTGGTGCATCCTGCGCAAGGAGGAGGAGATCCTTGCGGGCTGCGAAAATGACATCGACCTCTTTGTTCCGCCCGCCGATTACCCTGCCTTCCTTGCGCATCTGCGCGCCCGGTTTCAGGCCCGTGGCGTACAGGTCTTGCGCGAACGGCAAATGCCTGCGGGGGTCAGCTATCTTCTGCTGGCCACCCGCGGCCCGGTCGAGACGCAAAAGCTGGATATTTTGTCCGAGCATAGCTTGGGTTTCGTGGCTCTGATCCCCAGCGATCTCTTGGCGCGAAGCATCGTTCAGGGGCGCGCCTATCCGGTTCTGGCTGCCCCCGTCGCGCAAGAGCTGTCCTACCGCAAAGAGGCCGCCCGAAGGGACCCGCGCGGGTTTTTGCGGCATCTGTGGCGCGCGGGCCCTGCGCGTGGGGGCTGGCCGCGGCTTTGCCTTGGGGGCTATCTGCGGGCCTATCTGGCGAACCGTCGCAAGCTGCCGGGGCGCTTTGTGGTGTTGGTGGGGCCGGACGGGTCGGGCAAGACCACGGTGGCGGAGGCTTTGGGGCGGGCCGCCAAGCCGCATTTCTTTTCGGTGGGGCTTTACCATTTCAGCATCCCCACCCTGCCGCGCCTGAAGCGCCTTTTCGGGCGGCGGACGGCAGAGCCGGATTACACCAAGCCTGATTCTGGCACCAAGGCCCCCATTCAAAGCCGGGGCCGCGCCTTGATCTACACACTTTACTACGGGATTGACCTGATGATCTGGTCGCATCTGCGGCTTGCCCGGCGCTTGCGGCTGGGTCAGGTGCTGATCTTTGACCGCTATCTGCATGACTGGATGTTCCAACGCTCTTTCCGCAATGTGCCGCGCGGGGCGCTGCGCTGGTTGTTGGCGCGGGCCGTGCCGCCCGATCTGGTGGTGTATCTGGCGGGCGATCCGCAGGCCATCCACGCCCGCAAGCCAGAGCTTTCGACGGCTGAGATCGCGCTTCAGCAAGCCATGATCGAGGCCGAGCTTTTGCCCTTCTGGCAGCGGCGCGGCGTGGCGGTGCTGCGGCTGGATGCTACCCTTTTGCCGGTGGGCCGGATCGTCGATGACATCCGCGACCACCTCACCCCGGTCTGAGGTGGAAGGCCGCCTTCCGGTCATGGGCAAGGCCTTGCCGCTGCGGGCCGCGGGGCGGATTGCCTATGCGGACGCCCTGCAACTGGTGGCGAAGTCGCGCCGGTCGGCCATGATGCTGCGCGCCCTGTGGGGACCTGCGGTGCTGATGGGCTGGTTGCGGGGCGATCTGGCGCGGGTTGAACGGTTGTTGCGGCACTGGGGCGGCGTTTCCCCGCATCAGCGGCTTGACGGGGTCTTGCTTTATCGCCCCCGCGATGCGCGCGGGCGGGTTTATCTAATCGGGGTCGGCAGGGAAGGGGCTGTCTTTGCCAAGATCGGCCGGGACATTGGGGCGGAGACACTGGCCGCGCCGAATGTTGCCGCGCTGAAGGCGGCGGGCTTTGCGCCGCATCTGCCCTTCGCGCGGCATCGGGCCGACGGCTTTTGCGCCAATCTTTACCGCTACATTCCGCAACGCGAGATGGTGAAATCCCGGCTGAGCCTTGAACAGACCCACCGTTTCGGGGCCGCCTTGAACCCGGCGCAGGGCGAGGAGATGACGCTTGGGCGCTACCTCGCCCGTCTGTCGCCGCCACGCCCGGTGCTGGCGGGTTTGCCGGAATGGCTGGCGGAACATCCGCTACGGCTTGGCCGTATCCATGGGGATCTGATGAGCCCGAACCTTTTGCAGGCCCCAAGCGGGGCAGGCCCGATTGTCGTGCTGGATTGGGAAAGCCTTGAGGAGGCGGCCCCCCTGCTGATCGACCGGATTGGCGGGCTGGATTGGGCGCAGGTGCAGCAGATGGCGGGGCGGGCGCGCAACGCCCCCCGGCCGGACCCAAACACCGCCGAGGCGCTGGCCTTCATGGTGATCGCCGCAGCGCGCGGCTTTGGCCCGGCGCGCGACTGGCTGGCAGGGGCGCATTGATGCGGGCATGGGCCAAACCTCTTGCCGGGCTTTGGGAACAGGCGAGCTATTCCGCCGGGCGCTTCCTGTTCTGGGTCATGGCCCCGGCGCTTGCCACTGACGCCTGGGATAAGATCGCGCTTCTGTCGCTGCTCAATCTTTTCATGATGATGCTTTATGCCAGTATTATCGGCGGGCCGTCTTTCTATCGGCTGGTGCGCGGGCAGCCCGAGGAGCCCGCCGGGATGGGTGCGCTTTCGGCCTATCTGCCCTGTCAGGCGGTGATCGCGGCGCTGTCGCTGATCGGGCCTTGCGGCTACGTCCTGCTGCATCCCGAGGCGGCGCGGGCCGATCCGGGCTTTGTGGCATTGCTGGTTGTGCTGCCTTGGGTCTCCTCGGCGGCGGATTGGGCGCGCAAGACGATGATCCTTCTGGGGCGGCAAAAGGGGCAGGGGCGGCGCAACCTGCTGTTTGCGGGGCTGTGGCTGGCCTATGCCTTTGGCTTGGCGCTGTGGCCCGCGCCCGTCGGGGTCGAGGCTTTGGCGCTGGTGTTTTGCGGTCTGACGGCGGTGGTCTATCTGCCCATTTCGGGCGTAGGGCGGGCGGCGCATCGGGGCGGGCGGGCGGCGCTTGCCCCCTTTTCGGTCTGGCGGCAGTATCTGGTCGCGGGGGGGCTGGCTTACGGCTTGGGCAATGCGCTGTTCTGGATGGCGATCGACAGCCCGGCGCTGCAGGATTTCGTCGTGCTGCGCAACTACCTCGCGCCGGTTCTGCTGCTCTCGCTTTACATCGAAAGCTATGGCGCTTTGCAGATGGAGGCCGCAGACCAGAAGCGCCGCCTTGTGCTGCGCTATCTGCTGGGGGTGGGCGCCGCGACGATTGCCTTTTCGGGCGGCGCTTATGGGGTTCTGCGCTTTGGCGCGGGGCAGGCGGTGGACCCGGTGATCTTTGGCTTTGGGGCGGGGATCACCTTTCTGATTGCGGCGATCAAGCTGCCCACGGTCTATCTGCGGCTGCGCGGGCAAGAGCATCTGGTGACGCTGGTCTATCTGATGATGGTTCCGCTTTGGCCGCTGGCATTTGCGTTTGGCCTTCTGGGGCGGCTGCCCTTCGCCGGGTTGGAGCTTTTGTTGGGCCAATATCTGGTGCTGGCCTTGGGGCTGGCGCTGGCGGCGGCGGCCCCGCGCCTGCCATGGCCAAAGGGGGTGCGGGTGGAATGACCCGGACCATCCTGCATTGCATCAACAGCTTTTCGGAGCGGGGGGGCGGGGTTGCCTTTGCCCTGAAATCCCTGTGCGAGACGCTGGAGGGATACAGCCATGTCATTCTGGCGCTGCGCGACGATCAACCTGTGCTGGACCTCTCGCAGGCGCGGCTGCGCCTGTTTGAACGGACGGGGCCTTTTACGCTGTCCTATTCGCGTGGGCTGGAGGCCGGGTTGCGCGCGGAATTGCACCGCACCCCCGACGCGCTGGTCCATGTTCACGGGATGTGGAGCGGGCTTGGCTGGTCCGTTGACCGGTTGCGGCGCAGGTCCGCGGGGCTGGGCTATGTCGTCTCGCCCCATGGGATGCTGTCGCCTGCGGCGCTGGACCGCAGGCGGCGCATCAAGGCGATCATGGCGCGGCTTTGGGAACGCGCGCTGTTGCAAAACGCCCAAGCGGTGCATTGCCTGACCCCGGTTGAGGTGCGTCATGCGTTGGGTTTTGAAGCGGGGCTGCGGGTGGCGGTTCAGCCGCATTCGGTGGCCTTTCCAATGTCGCAGGCCGGACTGACCCAAAGCTGGGCGCAGGGCCGGGACGGGCGCAAGACCCTGCTTTATCTGGGGCGCATCCATCAGACCAAGGGCGTCCTTGCGCTGGTGGACGCGCTGGAGGCACGGGCGCAGGGGGGGCGGGGTGTTGGCTTCCGGCTGGCGATTGCCGGGATCGGCGCGCCGGACAGCATCGCGGCGCTGAAGGCCCGGATCGCGGGGTCGCGCGCCGATATCTCCTTTTTGGGGCCGGTTTTCGGCGCGGCCAAGGACCGGCTGTTGCAAGAGGTTCACGGGATGATCCTGCCCAGCCAGACCGAAGGTCTGCCGATGAGCTTGATCGAAGGCGCGGCCCATGCCTTGCCGCTGTTTATCACGCAGGAGTGCAATCTGGACTGGGTGGAGCCTGCGCAGGCGGGTCTGTGCCTGCCCTATGGGGGCGCGGGGATTGACGCCCTGATTGACCGCTTTGACAGCGCGTCCAAGCCAGACCTTGCCGCGATGGGGCTGCGCGCGGCCCAGATCGCCCGCAACCTTTATGCCCCGCAGATCGTCCAGGCCGGGTGGCAGGATATCTACGCCCGCGCGGCTCTTTCTCCAACTCTCGCCCCGACCTCCGCCCTCGCCCCCGGACCCTCTTAACCCCCCAGACAGGGAGACCGCCCATGCCCTTTTCCGTCCTGATCCTGACCTTGAACGAGGCGGCAACCCTGCCGCGATTGTTGGACCGGCTGGAGGGGATCAGCGATGACATCATCGTGCTGGACTCGCAGTCCAGCGACGAAACCCGAGAGATCGCGGGCGCGCGCGGCTGCCGGGTGTTCGTGCGGCCCTTCGACAGTGAATTGTCGCAGCGCGCCTTTGGCAATACGCTGCCTTTCCGGCACCCTTGGGTCTATAACCCCGATGCGGATGAATTGCCCGATGCGCGGTTGATCGCGGAAATGCTGCGCGCCGCAAAGCCTGAAAACCGGGTCGCTGCCTATGAGGTGCGGTTTCGCAATTACCTCAATGACCGCTGGATACGCTACAGCACGGATTACCCGGTCTGGGTGGTGCGCCTCTTTCGCCCCGAGTGTCTGAGCTTCAGCCGCGAGGTCAATCTGCGCTACACGGTCAAGGGGCCGGTCGGGCGGCTGGAAGGGCATTTTGAACATTTCCCCTTTGCCAAGGGCCTGGATTGGTGGATTACCAAGCACAGCCATTATTCCGACAAAGAGGCGCAAGAGGCGCTGAAGGTGATCGGCACCAGCCACCTGCGCCAAGCGCTGGCCAATGTGATGGCGGCTCGCAGTTCCAAGGAACGGCGCATCGCGCTGAAGGAAGTCTCGTTCTTCCTGCCGTTTCGCGGGACGCTGCGGTTCTTTTATTCCTACCTATTCCGGCTTGGCTTCATGGATGGACCGGCGGGGCTGAAATACTCGGCCCTGATCGCCCTTTATGAATTCATGATCGCTGCGAAGATCCGGGCGCGGCGCGAAAGGCCACCGCTCTCCCTGCCCCCCCAAGAGACAGAGTAGATGACCCCAACCGCCTTGTTCATCGGGGCGGTCATCGCCTCTTTGGCCTGTGCGGTGCCAAAGGCGGCGCGCCTGCCGCTGCGGATTTCGGTGCTTAATCTGCCGGTGATCTTTTCGGTCCTGTTCCTGATCTTTTACGCGCTGCCCTATTTCTTCGCCGAGGTGGTTCTGGGCCGGTCCATCCCGCAATGGCTCTGGCTGCCGACCGAGGAGAAATCTAAGGCGGCCATGTTTCTGGGGGCCTATCTGGGGCTGTTCTGGCTGGGGTTCTGGTGTGTCTCGCAGGGGCGGCGCGGGGCGGAGGCGGACGTGCCGGGGCGGGGGAACCTGTTTGCGATGGGG
>JAQWYA010000206.1 GCA_029254215.1 Pseudorhodobacter sp.
TAATAGTGGTTCAGCGTCGAGACGCCCCGATCCTCCCAGATTTCCTTGGTGATGCCGATGATATAATCGGGAAAGTCTTTCCAGCGGTTCGAAAACCCCTTCATGCTTACGCTCCTTGCTGAAGCCGGGCCGATCCGCGCAGGATCAGCGGGCCGTCGATTTCAATCTTCTGGGCAGGGCGGCCCGGCTGTTCGATCTGCGCCAAAAGCGTCTCGACCGTGGCCTCCACCATCCGGTTCACAGGCTGGCGCACCGTGGTCAGATGATAGGCCGGCCAAGCGGCCAGCGGCACATCATCATAGCCCACAACCGAGACATCCCCCGGCACCGACAGCCCCAATTCAAAACGCAGGCAATCCATGACGGCAAAGGCCATATGATCATTGCCCACAAAGATCGCATCCGGGGGGTCGTCCCGCGCCATCAGGCGGCGCGTGGCGGCGGCGGCGGTGTCGCGGTCATACATGCCGTCGATCACCTCAACCGGTGCGGCCCCGAGGCTTTCCAGCGCATCGACAAACCCGCGTTTGCGGTCGCGCCCGGTCGAAGACCCTTCCCATCCCGCGATATGGGCAAGCCTGCGGTGCCCCCCCTCCCACAGGAAATGCGCCACTTTCGCCCCGCCTTCCAGATTGGCCGAGGTGACCGAAGACAGGCCCGACCCCGGCTGGCCCCGGTTGAACATGACCACGGGGATACCCGCCCCGGCGCAGCGCTCCGTCAGATCCGAACTCATACCCACCGAGGCGGTGACGATGCCATCCACCTGATAATCCATCAGATCCTGCACCACCTTTTCGATGCTTTCGGAGGTGTTCGTCGCCATGAAGATCAGAACGTGATAGCCGCGATCTTGCAAACTGCGCGAGAGGCGCTCAATCGCCACCGGGTAGAACTGATTGTCCAGATAGGCGACGACCAGCCCGATGATCCGGCTTTTGCCCGTGATCATCGCCCGCGCAATCGGGTTGGGACGATAGCCCAACTGATCCGCCGCCGCCCGCACTTTGGCAATCGTCGCCGCCGAGGCCGAAGCCCCGGGCGTAAACACCCGGCTGACCGCAGATTGGCTGACGCCCGCCAGCTTGGCCACATGCTGCGAGGTGACTTTCAGCTCTGGCATGGGCTCATTTTCCCCTGTGGCATGGTTCCGCCTTCCCGCTTTTGCATCAATCCGCCGTCCAGCCGCCGTCGATCAGCAGGCTCGTCCCCGTAACCAGCGCTGACGCCTCGGACGCCAAGAACACCGCCGCCCCCATGATGTCCGACACCTCCCCCACGCGGCCCAGCTTGATCTTTTCCTCAATCCATTTGCGCCGCTCCGGAATGGCCAGCGTCTGCTCGCCCAGTGGCGTGCGGATAAAGGTCGGGCAGATCGTATTGACCCGGATGCCCGCAGGCCCCCATTCAATCGCCATCGCCTTGGTAAAGCCCTCCACCGCGTGTTTCGTGGCGCAGTAAACACCCCGGTCAATGCCGCCGACATGGGCCATCTGGCTGGAGATATTGATCAAACTGCCCGGCTTGCCCGCCGCCAGCAGCCCCTTGGCCACTGCCCGCGTCAGGAAATAGGCCCCCCGCACATTCAGATCTGTAACCGTGTCATAATCTGCAAGCGTGGTGTCGATTGCCGGGGAATGCCGCGCCAGCCCCGCCGAATTGATCAGAATGTTAAAAGGGCCATGCGCCTCGACCAGCCGTTCGGTCGCCTCCGTGTCGGCCACATCCAGCGCGAGGATTTGCGCGCTCAGGCCTTCCGCCGCCATCCGGCCCTGCAAATCGCGCAGCTTTTCCAGCCCCCGCGCGGCCAGCGTGACGTCGGCCCCGGCCCCGGCAAGGGCCACAGCACAGCCCTCTCCGATCCCGGAAGAGGCCCCCGTTACCAGCGCGCGCAAGCCATCAAGCCGAAACGAAGGCATCCGGGGTAGGGTCATTGCGGGTATCCTTTCGGGATGTTCAACGGCATCACAGCGCGCGCCTTGTTGAACGCCCGCATCCGGGCAAACACATCAATCCCAAGCTGGGCATACATATCCAGCAAATCGACCAACACCCAGTTTTCACGAATCAAACCCGCCTCCATCCGCCAGAAATCAAGACTGCGCAGAGTGATCGGCTTGCCCGTTGGCGGCAAGCCAAGCCAGCCATCCTGGGTCAGGGTCAGGCGCATGTTCGGCCAGCCCGTTTCGCAAGTATAAGCCCCTTCGGCGATCCAATGGCTGTGCAAGCCCCCGGTATCAAGGCCCCGGTCCGGCATGGCGGTCAGGAAGGGGATCTGGTGCCAGTTGCGAAAGCCCGCGATGCCGCGCGCCGTCCCGATGCCTGCCGGGCCATACCAGTTGAACGCCGGGTGCCAGAACCGCTCCAACTCCATCACCGCCGGGTCCGGGTCGGCGGGATGACGGCAAAGTGCGGTAAGCATATCAAGCACATGACGCATCGTCGCCTGCCCATCACCCGAGGCGGTCAAGCCGTCCTGCGTCATGGGGCCGGGGGTGCATAAAAAGCCCCCAAGCTGCGGCGCCATGGGCCAGGCCCCGGCCTGCATCATCACCTCGGGAATATCCCAGATCGCCTGAATTTCCACGATGCGGCCGCCCTGGACCCGGAAAAACTCGTGAAAGCGCATATGGGCCAGATGACCCGTCGGCGGAATATCCAGCCAAGGGGCTGTAAAACTGCCCATGTAATTGCCGCAAATGCCAATCCAGTCCTGCCCTTCCGGGGTGGTTCCGGCAAGGCAGATCAGCTCGCGGCGCTCCAGATCAGGCATGGCCTGCCACAAAGGGGCGATCGCCGCCCATAAGGCCTCTGGCCCGGTCCCGCTGCCAAAAGGGGCCGAAAGATGAACCTCGGCGTCCGGGGCGATCACGCTTTGCAAAGCCGCGTGTACAGCGGCCTGATCGCCCGCCGTAAACGCAGACTGGAAAGGGACAAGAAGGGATTTAAGCGCTTGGGGCGTCATCTAGCGGCCTTTGAGATTTACGAAACCTGCACAAACAGGGTGGAGCCGGATTTTGCCCCCTTTGCGGGGGGCCTTGTCTTTCGCGGGCCATTCATTCCGCCGCAGCACCATAGGCCACATTGCGCCCCCCATAGCGGCGCACCCGGATATTGCATTGCTCGGCATGGCCCACGAAGCCTTCCAGCATACACAAACGGCTGCCATATTCGCCGATCAGGGCTGCGGCCTCATCCGTGACGATCCGCTGATAGCTGTGCGTTTTCAGAAACTTGCCAACCCAGAGCCCGCCCGTATAGCGCCCGGCTTTCTTGGTGGGCAGCGTGTGGTTCGTGCCGATCACCTTGTCGCCATTGGCCACATTCGTGCGCGCGCCCAGAAACAAAGCCCCATAGCTGTGCATCTTCTCAAGGAACCAATCATCGCGGTCGGTCATCACCTGCACATGTTCCGAGGCGATGTCATTGGCGACCGCCAGCATCTCATCATAGGTATCGCACAAGATCACCTCGCCATAATCGCGCCAACTGACGCTGGCCGTCGCGGCGGTGGGCAATATCTGCAAAAGCCGCTCCACCTCTGCCAAAGTCGCCTCGGCCAGTTTGCGGCTGTTGGTGACCAAAACGGCAGGGGAGTTATAGCCATGCTCCGCCTGACCCAGAAGATCCGTGGCGCACAGCTCGGCATCGACAGTATCATCCGCAATCACCATGGTTTCGGTCGGGCCAGCAAAGAGGTCAATGCCGACACGCCCGTAAAGCTGGCGCTTGGCTTCGGCCACAAAAGCATTGCCCGGCCCCACCAGCATATGCACCGGCGTGATCGTCTGCGTGCCAATCGCCATGGCCCCCACTGCCTGCATTCCGCCCAGCACATAAATCTCATGCGCGCCGCCCAGATGCATCGCGGCGACGATGGCGGGGTGCGGCTCTCCGTTCACCGGGGGGGCCGAGGCGACGATCCGCGGCACCCCGGCGACAGAGGCCGTCAGCACCGACATATGCGCCGAGGCCACCATCGGAAACTTGCCACCGGGCACATAGCAGCCCACCGATTGCACCGGAATATTACGATGCCCCAGAATGACGCCGGGCAAGGTCTCGACCTCGATATCCGTCATCGAGGCCCGCTGCGCTTCGGCAAAGCCCCGGATTTGGGTTTGCGCAAAGCGGATATCCTCCATGTCGCGCGTGCTTACCTTCTGCATCGCGGCGGCAATTTCGCTCTCGCTCAGGCGGAAACTCTCAGGTTCGTATTTGTCAAACTTGGCCGAGAGATCACGGATAGCGGCATCCCCTCGCTGTTCGATATCTGCAAGAGTCGCTTCGACAACGGCCCGAACCTTTGCATCATCCTCGGCCCGTTCGGCTTCGGGTTTGCCATGCTTGAGATAAGTGATCATCGCAATCTTCCCTGTAT
>JAQWYA010000216.1 GCA_029254215.1 Pseudorhodobacter sp.
GCGAATTCTGCCGTTTCGCCCAAGAGTTCTTCGATGCGGATCAGTTGGTTATACTTTGCCAACCGGTCAGAGCGGGCAAGCGAGCCGGTCTTGATCTGCCCGCAATTGGTGGCAACGGCCAGATCGGCAATCGTGGCATCTTCGGTTTCGCCTGAGCGGTGGCTCATTACATTTGTGTAGCGGGCGCGATGCGCCATATCGACAGCCGACAGCGTCTCGGTCAGGGTGCCGATCTGGTTCACCTTGACCAGCATGGAGTTGGCGCAGCCCATCGCGATGCCTTCGGCCAGACGGCGCGGGTTCGTTACGAACAGATCGTCGCCGACCAGTTGCACCTTGTTGCCGAGCTTTTCGGTCAGAAGCTTCCAGCCGTCCCAATCGTCCTCGGCCATACCATCCTCGATCGAGATGATCGGGTAATCGGCGCAAAGCGCTGCGAGGTAATCGACGTTTTCAGCCGAGGTCAGTGATTTGCCCTCGCCCTTCATCTCATACTTGCCGCCTTTGAAATATTCCGTCGAGGCGCAGTCGAGGGCGAGATAGATTTCCTCGCCGGGTTTGTAGCCTGCCTTTTCAATAGATTTCAGAATGAAATCAAGCGCCACGCGGGTGGAGCTGAGGTTCGGAGCAAAGCCGCCCTCGTCGCCAATCCCGGTGGAAAGCCCTGCCGCAGAGAGTTCTTTTTTCAGCGTGTGGAACACTTCGGAACCCATGCGGACCGCTTCGCGGATATTCTCTGCCGCGACGGGCATGATCATGAATTCCTGAATGTCGATCGGGTTGTCGGCATGTTCGCCGCCGTTGATGATGTTCATCATCGGAACCGGAAGGACGCGGGCCGAGGTGCCGCCGACATAGCGGAACAGCGGCTGGCCCGTGGCTTCGGCGGCGGCTTTGGCGACCGCAAGGCTGACACCCAGGATCGCATTCGCACCCAGACGGGATTTGTTGGGGGTCCCGTCAAGCTCGATCATGGTGCGGTCGATCCCGACCTGCTCCAGCGCGTCATAGCCGACCAGTTCTTCGGCAATCTCGCCGTTGACGGCGGCAACAGCCTCCAGAACACCTTTTCCCATGTAGCGCGATTTGTCGCCGTCGCGCTTTTCATTGGCCTCATGCGCGCCAGTGGATGCGCCCGATGGCACGGCCGCCCGGCCCATGGCGCCGCTTTCCAGATGAACATCAACCTCAACGGTCGGGTTGCCCCGGCTGTCAAGAATCTCGCGGGCGTGGATGTCGATGATTGTGGTCATTTTGCCTCCGAAGGGTTGGCGGATAGGACTCTCTCGGACCTGTGTCTACCCTTTGGACGGGGGCTTGGAAAGGGCGGCAGGGCGCAGAGGGTTTACGCAAAGGCAACGCAGGCGCGCGCCGGTCCGTTTTGCGTCCGGAAATCAGCAACCCCGGCGCGCGTCAGGATTTCTTGAGCGGCACGCCCAGCAATTCCAGCCGATGCCCCACAAGGCGGTAGCCCAGTCGCGCCGCGATCCGTTCTTGCAGCGATTCGATTTCGGGATCGACAAACTCGATCACCTCGCCCGAGTTCACGTCGATCAGATGGTCGTGGTGGTCGCGTTCGGCATCCTCATAGCGCGCGCGCCCGTCGCCAAACTCCAGCCGCTCCAGAATTCCGGCCTCTTCGAACAGTTTGACCGAGCGATAGACCGTCGCGATCGAGATCCGCGGATCAACCGCGCTGGCACGGGCGTAGAGTTCTTCCACGTCAGGATGGTCTTCGGCCGCACCGATGACGCGCGCCACGATGCGGCGCTGTTCGGTCATCCGCAGGCCCTTGGCCTCGCAGCGCGCGATAATGTCTTTGGCCATGGCGTGCCCGTCCCGTCTTGCAAGTCTGGAATGTGTACGCAATTCGGGGCGCAGGCTCCACCCATTTTTCGGGCTGGCTTGACAAGGGGCCTGCGGGCGGGAACGCTCGGCCAGTGAAAAAAGGGGCGACCATGGCGCGCAAGGCGAGGCTGGATCTGCAGGGCGTGGTGCTTTTGCTGGGCGTGACCCTGCTTTTGGCGTTCAATCAGGTCATTATCAAATGGGTCAACGCGGGCTTGCAGCCGGTGTTTTTCGCGGGGCTGCGGTCGGTGCTGGCGGCGGTGTTTCTGGGGCTTTGGATGTGGGCGCGGGGACGGCCGCCGCAGTTCAAGGCCAGTTTGGCCCGCCCCGGTCTGGTGATGGGGCTGATTTTCGGGGCGGAGTTCCTGTGCCTGTTTCTGGCGCTGGACCTGACGACGATCAGCCGGGCCTCGATCATCTTTTACTCGATGCCGGTCTGGATGGCGATCATGGCCCATATCTGGGCGCCCGGAGAACGCTTGAGCGGCGTCAAGCTGCTGGGTCTGGCCATGGCCTTTGGCGGTGCGGCGCTGGCGCTCTATTCAGGGTCCAGTGGTGTGCAGGGCGGGCAGGGCAGCCTTTTAGGGGATTTTCTGGCGCTGGGGGCCGCGATTGGCTGGGCGGCCAGCGCCTTTCTGGCCCGCCGTCCGGCGATGGCTGCTGCCGGGCCGGAGGTCCAATTATTCTGGATGGTTCTTGTATCCGGGCCTTTGCTATTGCTGGTGGCCCCCGCTTTTGGCCCGCTGGTCCGGGAGTTTGAGGCGATGCATCTGTTCTGGCTGCTGTTTCAATCTTTGGTTGTGGTATCAGGTGGGTTTGTGCTGTGGCTTTGGCTCTTTTCATCCTACCCCGCCGCAACGGTGGCCAGCTTTTCCTTTCTGACGCCGATCTTCGGCCTTGGCTTTGGCTGGCTGGTCTTTGACGAGAGGCTCACGGCGGAGATCCTGATCGCAGGGTTTTTGGTGGCGGGGGGAATCATCTTGATCAACCGTCACCCGGTTGCAACAGGGGCGAGGCACAAGCCCTAGCGACCTGTGGTGGTATCTTTAGGGTGTACCACCACATATGGTGGGGGCTGTGAAGCTTCAGCGAATCTTTAAGCCAAGCCCGCAACTGCGCCGAAAC
Organism: Pseudorhodobacter sp.; assembly: GCA_029254215.1. Lineage (GTDB taxonomy): Bacteria > Pseudomonadota > Alphaproteobacteria > Rhodobacterales > Rhodobacteraceae > Pseudorhodobacter. Next base: position 2,974 of record JAQWYA010000216.1, read on the forward strand.
ACTTGTAAAACTGGGTTACGAGGGTTGTCGGGCCATTGAGGGTGGCTCAGACCCTGTGGCGCGGCTTATCAAATTCGAACATTTCCGAGTCCGCTCTGGCGGTTGGGGTCAAGGCCGCATCGCCGAAAATTTCTGTCTCTATCGCAAAAAAACGCGTTGATCCGTTTCGAGAATTACGACAGTTTGACGACGTGCCGCCGTAACACACTAGATATGGTGGCGAGCGAGGACAGCGATCAGGATGAAAGATCCAGCCCTGGAAACAGGGTTGGCGCGGGCCGGGGGTAACATCCGGGCGCGGGATGATCGGTGTGTTTTGAGGTACGGGGAAGCGGTCCGCTGTCAAAGGACACGCACAACAAGTCGGAGACAGGCGAATGAAGATCGAGCGCAATTTCACAACCGAAGCCACGGGCGCTTATGGTGCTTTGGAATTCACCACAACGGTTTCGGAAATCCGCAATCCTGACGGCAAGATCGTGTTCCGCAACGAGGCCGTAGAAGTGCCCAAAGGCTGGAGCCAGGTCGCCTCTGACGTGTTGGCGCAGAAGTATTTCCGCAAGGCTGGCATTCCCGCGCGGCTCAAGAAGGTCAAGGAAAAGGACGTGCCTGCGTTCCTGTGGCGCTCGGTCCCCGATGAGGCAGCGCTTGCCGAACTGCCTGCCGACCAGCGCAACCTGGGCGAGACCAGCGCCAAGCAGGTGTTCGACCGTCTGGCCGGGGCCTGGACCTATTGGGGCTGGAAGGGGGGCTATTTTACGACCGAAGCCGATGCCCGTGCCTATTTTGACGAAATGCGTTTCATGCTGGCCAATCAGATGGCGGCCCCGAATTCTCCTCAATGGTTCAACACCGGTCTGCATTGGGCCTACGGCATCGATGGGCCGAGCCAGGGCCATTACTATGTCGATCACGCGACCGGCAAGCTGACGAAATCCACCTCTGCCTATGAGCATCCGCAGCCCCACGCCTGTTTCATCCAATCCGTGAAGGATGATCTGGTGGGTGATGGCGGGATCATGGACCTTTGGGTGCGCGAGGCGCGCTTGTTCAAATACGGCTCCGGCACCGGCACCAACTTCTCGTCTCTGCGCGCAGCGGGGGAAAAGTTGTCGGGTGGCGGGAAATCCTCGGGCCTGATGGGCTTTCTCAAGATCGGCGACCGCGCCGCAGGGGCCATCAAATCGGGCGGCACCACGCGCCGCGCGGCAAAGATGGTGATCGTTGATGCCGATCACCCCGATATCGAAGATTTCATCAACTGGAAGGTGATCGAAGAGCAGAAGGTGGCCAGCATCGTTGCCGGCTCCAAGATGCATGAGCAAAAGCTGAACGGCATCTTTGCCGCGATCGCCAAATGGGATGGCACGGCGGAAAGCGCCTATGATCC
>JAQWYA010000227.1 GCA_029254215.1 Pseudorhodobacter sp.
CCGCGTCGCGGAAGGAGGCAAAGATCTCTCCCCAGCCGGCCCATTCGCCTGCGGGCAGGTTCTTGACGCGGGCCATGACATAGATGGTGATCATCAGCATGACACCGGCCATGATCCCCGGAATGACGCCCGCAAGGAACATCCGGCCGACCGACACATCCGTCGCAGAGGCATAGACCACCATCACGATGGACGGCGGGATCAGGATGCCCAGCGTCCCTGCGTTACAGATGACGCCTGCGGCGAATTCCTTGGTGTAGCCTGCCTTGACCATCGCCCCGATCACGATGGAGCCGATGGCCACAACGGTTGCGGGCGAGGACCCGGAGAGGGCGGCGAACATCATACAGGCAAAGACGCCCGCAATCGCCAGACCGCCGCGCAAATGGCCGACGCAGGCAATCGAGAAGCGGATGATCCGCGACGCAACTCCGCCCGTGGACATGAAGCTGGAGGCCAGCACGAAGAACGGGATCGCAAGCAGCGTGTAATGGCCCGCCATCGCCTGATAAAGCGACTGCGCAACCGAGGCGAGGGAGGTATCGCTGAACCCAAGAAGGAACAGCATCGACGACAAGCCAAGCGAAATGGCGATCGGCACGCCGATCAGCAACATTCCGACGATGAGGATAAAAAGAAGGGCGACTTCCATGGATCAGTTTCCTTGGCTTTTGGCGTTGAGTTCGTCGAGGGCTTCTTCGGCCTCATGGCTGGCGATCAGAGTGTCGCTATGGCCGGTGACAATGCGGATCCCGGCTTGCACAAAGCGGAACAGCAACAGGGCCATGCCAACCGGCAGCATCGTGTAGGGCACCACATCGGGCAATTTGCCATAGGCGTCGCCGTCGTTGATCAGATCCGACAGGAAGTTCAGAAAGAAGGGCATGGGCACCTGATCGGTTTCCATGAAGGCGCGGGTGCGGGTCGGGACAAATCCGGTCGGGAACCAGCGCCCCGAGGTGACATCCAGCCCGGCAAAGGGGGCCCAGTAATCCCAAGCGCCTTTCATCAAAAGCATGGCATAGAAGATGCAGATCAACGCCGAGAGGATCGCCGCCATCCGGCGGGGCCCTTTGGGCAGAACGTTCGTCACGGCGTCAACGCCAAGATGCATCGTGGTCTTGACCCCGTAGCTGAGGCCCAGAAGCACCAGCCATGCAAAGAGCATCAATACCACCTCAAGCCCCCAGATGATGGTGGCGTTGAAGGCGTAGCGCATGATCACATTGACAAAGGTCAGGGCGGTCATGAGGCCCAAGGTGACAGCAATTGCGTTTTCCTCAAACGTGTTGACGAAGCGCCCCAGTCGCGACTCCATCCAGAATTTAGCCTGCGATGACATGGTTTTCCCCTCCCGAGATCCGGCCCGAAAGGGCCTTTAGGATATGCGAACGGCCCGAGGAAATCCTCGGGCCGTCCCCAAACGCGGCCGATCAGTTGGCGGCGTTGAACTCTTGCGCGGCGGCGATGTTCTCGGCGCCAACGTCAGCTTCGAACTCGGCCCAAACCGGCTTCATCGCGCCAACCCAAGCCTGACGCTGTTCAGCGTTCAGTTCGCGCACAACACCACCGGCGGCGATGATGGCCGCTTTGGCTTCTTCGTTCACCTTGGTGGACTCGCCGTTACGGGCAACCGTCACTTCGTTGAGGATCGTCAGGAACTGGTCGCGCACATCTGCGTCCAGGCTGTCGAGCCAATCCACGCCCGCAACGACCAGATAGTCGATGATGCCGTGGTTGGTTTCGGTGGAGCCGTCCTGAACTTCAAAGAACTTCTGACCATAGATGTTGGACCAGGTGTTTTCCTGACCGTCCACAACGCCGGTCTGCAATGCGCCGTAAACTTCGGCGAAGGCCATCGGCTGCGGGCTTGCATCCAGGGCGCGCATCTGGGCAACCAGAACGTCCGAAGGCTGCACGCGGAACTTGAGGCCAGCGGCATCGGTCGGCAGCAACAGCGGCTTGCTGGCCGAGATCTGCTTCATGCCGTTGTGCCAGAATTCCAGACCCTGAAGGCCCCGCTTTGCCATAGCGCTTTTCATAGCGGCACCAGCTTCGGAAGCCTGGAACGCGTCAACGGCTGCGACGTTCTTGAACATGAACGGCAGGTCGAACAGACGGTACTGCTTGGTGAAGCTTTCAAACAGCGACAGCGAGGGCGCGGCCAGCTGAACGTCGCCGGTCAGGATTGCGTCAAGCACCTGCTCGTCGGTGTAAAGGGTGGAGTTCGGGAAAACCTCCATACAGGCTTTGCCGTTCATCTCGTCGTTGACGCGCTGCTGGAGCAGGCTTGCGGCGATGCCCTTGGGGTGACGGTCGGTGTTGGTCACGTGGCTGAACTTGATGACCATTTCGCCTTCGTCGCAGTTTGCCATCGCGGCATTTGCGGAAAGCGTCAGAGC
>JAQWYA010000215.1 GCA_029254215.1 Pseudorhodobacter sp.
TTTCGCGGCCTGCGCCGCCTCGACCGCGTTGCGGATATCCTTGCGGTTGCCAATCCCGACATGGCCCAGCAACTGCCCCTTTGGGGACCAGACCGCAGTGCTGTATCCGCCATCGGGACGCGCCTGTTTGCCCCCGATGTAGAGCTTGGCCGTCCTGTCGAGTGTCTCTGCGGCAACGGCGGATTTCGGGGCGGCAACCGCCGTCACGGGCTTGATCGGCTTTGTCACGGCCTTTGGCTTCAGATAGGCCAGCAAGCCCTCCCATCCGCCTTCCCGCCCGAACCCGCTTTCACGCAGCCCGCCAAACCCGGCCGCGGCATCGAAAAGATTGGTCGAATTGATCCAGACCACCCCTGCTTTCAGCTTTGGGGCCACATCCAGCGACAGGTTCACATTCTCGGACCAGACGCTTGCCGCCAAGCCGTAGCGGGTGTTGTTGGCAAGCTCCACCGCTTCGGCCGAGGTGCGGAAGGTCGTGGCCACCAGCACCGGGCCGAACACCTCTTCCTGCATCAAGGTCGAGGCTGAAGACAGGCCGGTGATCAGGGTCGGCGGATAGAAACAGCCCGCTGGCACAGGGCAAGCAGCGCGGTAGACCTCTCCGTCAGAGGCGTCCACAAGGGCCGTGATCCGCGCCAGTTGCACCGGGTCGACGATGGCGCCCACATCAATGCATTTGTCCAGCGGGTCACCCATGCGCAGCCCGTCCATCCGGGCCTTCAGCTTGGTATAGAAGCGGTCCGCGATGGTTTCCTGCACCAAAAGCCGGGAGCCCGCGCAACAGACCTGACCGGAGTTGAACCAGATCGTATCCACCAGCCCTTCGACCGCCGAGTCGATATCGGCATCGTCAAACACGATATAGGGGGATTTCCCTCCCAGCTCCAATGTCAGGGCCTTGCCGCTGCCCGCCGTTGCCTGCCGGATCTTGCGCCCGACTTCGGTGCTGCCGGTAAAGGCGATCTTGTTCACATCCGGGTGGCTGACAAGCGCCGCGCCGGTGTCGCCATCGCCCGTGACGATGTTCACGACCCCTTTGGGCAAGCCCGCCTCAATCGTGATCCGGGCGAACAGAAGCGCAGTCAGCGGCGTGTATTCGGCGGGTTTCAACACCACCGTATTGCCCGCGGCGAGGGCAGGGGCGATTTTCCACGCCAGCATCAAAAGCGGGAAATTCCACGGAATGACCGCGCCGCAGACGCCCAGCGGTGCCATATCCGGGTGCTCATCGGCCAAAAGCTGGGCCAGACCGGCGTGATAGTAGAAGTGCCGCGCGACCAGCGGGATGTCGATGTCTCGCGCCTCGCGGATCGGCTTGCCGGTGTCTAGCGTCTCCAGAACCGCGAAAAGCCGTGCATGTTTCTGCATTAAGCGGGCCAGCGCATAAAGCGCCTTGGCCCGTGCATGGCCCGGCATGCGTGCCCATTTGGGCTGTGCGCGCTTGGCGGCGGCAACGGCTGCGTCAATATCGCCGCTGCTGCCCTGTGAGATTTGGGCCAGCACTGCGCCCGTCGCGGGGTTGCGCGTCTCGAATGTGGCGGTGGGCTGGGTTGATGCGCCGTCGATCCAATGGCCGAACGCAGCGCCCTGTTCGGCAATCCATGCCAGCGCCTCGGTCGAGGATTCGGGGGCGGGGCCATAGCTCATGTCGTTGAAAATATCCCGGACTGTCATGGTCTTATCCCATCGGATGGCGGTTGGAGGCAGAATAGGCACCGGTTACATAATGTTCCAACTGCCGCTCGATATCGCCCAAAAGCGACGAGGCCCCAAATCGAAACAGATCGGGCTGCACCCAAGGCAGGCCCAATTCGTCCCGCATCAGGGCAAGATAAACCAGCGCGTCCTTGGCCTTCGAGATCCCGCCTGCAGGCTTGTAGCCGACCTTGATGCCCGTCCGGGTCTGATAATCCCGAATGGCGCGGATCATGGTCAGGCTGACGGGCAATGTCGCGTTCACGCTTTCCTTGCCGGTCGAGGTTTTGATGAAATCGGCCCCCGCCATCATGCAGATCAGGCTGGCGCGGGCGACATTGCGCAGGCTGCCCAATTCGCCCGTGGCCAGAATCGCTTTGACATGGGCCTCGCCGCAGGCGGCCCGCATTTCGGCCATCTCATCGTACAGGGCTTGCCAGTTGCCGGTCAGTACATGGCGGCGTGAAATCACGATATCAATCTCGCGGGCACCGGCGGCCACGCTTTCTCCGATCTCGGCGATCCGCAGGTGGAAAGGGGACAGCCCCGCCGGAAAACCGGTCGAGACAGCCGCCACCGGAATGGCCGTACCCTCCAGCGCCCGGACGGCGGTTTCGACCATTTCGTGATAGACGCAGACCGCGCCGGTGGTCAGCCCTTCCATCCCCAGCGCTTCCAGCAGATCGGCGCGCACGGGTTGGCGGGCTTTGGCGCAAAGACGCCGGACGCGTCCGGGCGTGTCATCACCGGACAGGGTGGTCAGATCGATCACGCTGACCGCCTTGCAAAGCCAGGCCGCCTGATGGGCCTTCTTGACGCTGCGCCGACCGGGCAGGGTGGCGGCCCGCCGTTCGATCGCGGAGGTATTGGCCTGCACCGCCGCCACCCAATCCAGATCGAGCGGCATACCGGGGTTTCGGACATGAGAGAGTTGCGGCAGGTTCGCCGTGGCCGTCGCCGTTTCTGAACGGGAAAGATCAGTTTGCAAGGGGGCCTCCGCGCACCTGTGAACGCGAAAACCGTGCCACGCTTGGCCCGTCGCTGACAAGAGGATCCCAACGGAAGGGCTGCAAAAATCTGACCGGATGGTCAGAAATCAGGGACGCTTGGGCTTTGTCATCAAGGGTTCTTGCGTTTCCGCCTCATCCTCATAGGTCGCCCAGCCGCGCGCTGTGTTGCTTTCCGGCATATCCTTGGGTGTCAGATTGCGGTGCATATAGGCCTTGGCGATGAAATTCGCGGTAATTGGCGCGGTGAGGAAAATGAACAGGGTGATCAGCAGTTCATGCCAGCTCAGCTTACCCTCGAACACGAAGAAATAGATCATCGACGCCACGAGAACGCCGCCAACCCCCAGAGTGGACGCCTTTGTCGGGGCGTGCAGGCGGGTCATCGTCTCGGGCAGTTTGATCAGGCCAAAGCTGCCGACGATTCCAAAGATCCCGGCGGCGATCAGAAGCCCGGCAATCAGGATTTCAAAAATCTGGTCCATGGTCCGGCCCCTTTATTCGATGATGTCGCCGCGCAGGATGAATTTGCAATAGGCCACGGTCGAGACGAAGCCCGTCATGGCAAAGAGCAAGGCGGCCTCGAAATACACGCCCGTCCCGACGCTCATCCCATACAGAACCAGCAGCGCGATGATGTTGATGACCATCGTATCCAGCGCCAGAACGCGGTCGGTGACCCCCGACGCATTGAAGACGCGCCACAGGTTGAACAGCAGGCCGAGGCCGAAACAGATGGAAGCGAAGGCGATTGCGAAGGTGATCATTCGAAAATCCTCATCAGACGGGCTTCATAGCGGGTCTTGATTTCGTCGCGCACGGCGTCCGGGTCGGGGGCATGAAGGCAATGCACCAGCAAGGCGCGCCCACAGCCCGACATATCCGCCGTAACGGTGCCGGGGGTCATGGTGATCGTGCCTGCCAGAACCGTGATCGCCTCGGGGGTGCGCAGATCCAGCGGGACGGTGACCCAAGCGGTCTTCAACTGGCTGTTGGGTTTGAACAGCACGATGCCCGCAACGATGAAGTTTGACTTGATGATGTCATAGATCACAACCGCCAGATAGCCGAGCATCGCCATCGGATTGCGCAGGATCGGGCGATCTGGCCAATAGGGGGCCGTAAAGATCGGGATGATCGTCGCGAGGAAAATCGCGAAAATGAACGAGCCAAGCTTGAGCTGGTTGACCAGAAGCATCCAGATGATGATCAGCAGGATCGTCAGATAGGGGTGGGGAAAGATCTTGCGCAGCATGATTTATTCCTTCCCTGAATGCAGCACGGCATCAATATAGGGCGTGCGGGCAAAAAGCTCGGCTGAAAGTCCCGACAGCCAGTCGGTGACAGGCCCTGCAAAGACGGTCATCAGCACCAAGGCAGCCATCAGGGCAAAGACCATGGTGAAGGCCAGCGGTTCCCGCTTCGGCTCTGGCCGGGCCATTCCGGTGGTCGTGGCATAGGATTTCCAGAACAGTTGCGAGCCAGCGCGACCAAAGCCCACCACGGTGATCAGCGAGGTCACAAGGATCAGCGTCCAGATCAGCGCCATATCCGCCCCTCGCGTCGCATCCATGACCAGCAGCTTGCCCAGAAAGCCCGACAAGGGCGGCATCCCGGCCATGGCGATTGCAGCCCCGAAGAAGAGCGCCGACAGCAGCCCATGCTGCGCAATCGGGGGCAGCGGCTTTGAGAAATCATCGCTTCCCCGGCGGTCCAGCACCAGATCCGCGATCAGGAACAGCGCCGCCAGCGCGAGTGTGGAATGCAACAGGTAATACAAGGCCGCTGTCATCGCCTGCGGTGTGAATTCAGCCACCGCGATGAATAGGGTCCCCATTGAGGTGATGCCCGCAAAGGCCACCAGCCGCATCAGGCTGACGGAGCCAAGGGTTCCCAAAGCGCCGATGACAAGGGTGACAATCGCGGCGGGCATCAGCATTTCGTCAAACATCAGCCCGGTGACCGGCGTGTCTGTCGGGAAGATAAGCGTATAGACGCGGATCACCGCATATGCGCCGACCTTGGTCATGACCGCGAACAGCGCCGCCACCGGGCCGGGGGCAAAGCTGTAGGTTGCGGGCAGCCAGAATTGCATCGGCACCAATGCGCCCTTGATCGCAAAGACCAACAGCAGCAAGACGCCGCCGACGCGGATCAGGGCAGCATCCTCGGCCGGAAGCTGGGCGACTTTGACAGCCAGATCGGCCATGTTCAGCGTTCCGGTAACGGAATAGATCGTCGCCAGCGCGAACAGGAACAGGGTGGAGCCAACGAGGTTATAGGCCACATATTGCACGCCCGCGCGCAGTCGTGCCGCCCCGCCGCCATGGATCATGAGGCCATAGCTTGCGATTAGAAGAACCTCGAAGAACACAAAGAGGTTGAAGGCATCGCCTGTCAGGAAAGCGCCGCAAATCCCCATCAGTTGGAACTGGAACAGGGCGTGGAAATGCTTGCCTCGCGCGTCCCAGCCGGTGCTGATCGCGTAGAGCTGTACCATCACCGCCAGAAGCGCCGTCAGCGCCACCATCATCGCGGAAAGCTTGTCCAGCACCAGCACGATGCCGAACGGGGCAGGCCAGTTGCCAAGGTAGTAAACCTCGGGCGGGTTTGTGGATGCGGTGTACAGCAGGCCAAGGCTGATCAGGGTCAGCGCCACTGTCCCCGCCATGGAAAACACACGCTGCAGCGACAGGTCGTGCCGCATCGCCAGCACGATGAACGGTGCCAGCATTGCAGGCAGGATGACAGGCGCAATGATCCAGTGGTTCATGGCTTGCTCTCCTGTTCCGCTGTGTCGGGTTCGTCGGTGTCAATCCGGTCCGACCCGGTTTCAAGGAACGATCCAAGCGCCATCATCACGATCACCGCAGTCATCCCGAAGCTGATCACGATGGCCGTCAAGACCAAAGCCTGCGTCAGCGGGTCGGTATAGCCCTCTGCCGCGTCAGAGATCAGCGGCGGCAGGCCAATCGCCAAACGCCCGGAGGCAAAGATAAAGACGTTCACTGCGTAAGACAGCATGGCGAGGCCGACTATCACCGGGAAGGTGCGTTGGCGCAGGATCAGATAAACGCCGCAAGCGGTCATCATGCCGATCCCCGAGGCTACCAGAAATTCCATGCTAGCGCCCCTCCTGCGGTTGGCTTGGCCCATCGGGCTGAATATCGAACGGCTCCAGGTTGACGGTTTCCCCGGCGCGGATCGCGATCCGGCTGATCGAGGCAAGGGCCAGCATCACCGCGCCGACAACGGTCAGGAACACGCCCACGTCAAAGATCGCCGCCGTCGCCAGTTCGAACTTGTCGACAAAGGGCGGATAGACATAGCCGAAAGACGAGGTGAGGAAGGGGCGCATGGCAAACCACGACCCGATCCCGCAAGCCCCTGCGATCATCACGCCGTAACCGATCAGGGCGTGGTAATCGATGCGCTGGCGCGCCGCCGTCCAGCCAAAGCCGGAGGCCATGTATTGCATGACCGTGGCAATCGCGACGACAAGCCCCGCGATAAAGCCGCCGCCCGGCTGGTTGTGGCCCCGCAGGAAGATGTAGGCACCGACCATGATGGCAATCGGCAGGATCATCCGGGTTGCGACCACCAGCATCAACGGGTGCCTGTCGCCCGCCCGCTTCTGGTCGGGTTTCCACGCCAGCAGCCGATCATTGGCCGGACCGCCGCGCAACAGGGCTTCGGTCAGGGCATAGATCACCAATGCTGCGATCCCCAGAACGATGATCTCTCCGAAGGTATCATAGCCGCGGAAGTCCACGAGGATCACGTTGACGACGTTGGTGCCTCCGCCCCCCGGCTTTGAGTTCGCAAGATGATATTCCGCGATCGAGGTGAAGGCAGGCTCGCGCATCATCAGCGCAAAGATCAGCCCGCCGACGCCAAGCCCGGCGGCCCCTGCGATGATCCCATCCCGTGCGCGGCGTCCGGCGGTGCTTTCGCGCGGCGTCTGTTTGGGCAGGAAGTTCAGCGCCAGCAGCAGCAGGATGACGGTTGCCACCTCGACGCTGATCTGGGTCAGGGCAAGGTCGGGCGCTGCAAGATAGGCAAAGGCGACCGAAACCATAAGCCCCACGATACCCACCAGAACCAGCGTCAACAGCCGGTCACGATGGAAGGCAAACAGCGCAATCGTCGCCCCGACCAGAAGCACCCAGCCGATGAACGGCACAAGGGTGATTGGCGTCATGGTGCGGCTTGCCCTCCCGATGGCCCCCGTCTCGTAGGCGAAGATCCCGGCGGCCAGAATGGCCAGAACCGCGATGGCCATATAGCGGGTGATCGCCCCATCATGCATCCAGTCGGTGAGGCGGCGCGACAGGTTGGCAATCGGTTCTACAATTGCGTCAAAAATCGCCTTGGCCTCGGGGCGCGGGGCGGAAAGCCACGCGGCCTCAAGCGGCTTGTGGAGTTTCAGGAACAAAGCGCCGACCGCAATCGCGATCACCGACATGTAGAAGGCGGGCACCAGCCCGTGCCAGTGGTAGATATTCACGACAATCGCCTCGCCGGTGACGGCCAGCGTGGTTGCCTCCACCAGCTTGCCCACAATCGCATTGGGCAAAAGGCCTATCGCCACAACCAGCACCGCCAGCAACGCCGGGGCGGCCCACATGCCAAAGCCCGGATCATGCGGCTTGTGCGGGTAATCGTCCCGCACCGGGCCAAGGAAAACATGCCCGATCAGCCGGAAGGAATACGCGACCGAGAACATCGCCCCGATGGTCGCCAGCGCGGGCAGAACCCAATGGTTGCCAAGCCAGACCGTATGCGTGGCCTCCTCCAGCATCAGCTCTTTCGACAAGAACCCGTTGAGAGGCGGGATCCCCGCCATCGACAACGCAGCGATACAGACAATCGCAAAGGTTACAGGCATCAGATGCCGCAAGCCGCCAAGGCGCTTGATGTCGCGGGTATGGGCTTCGTGATCGACGATGCCCGCGCTCATGAACAGGGCGGCCTTGAAGGTCGCGTGGTTGATGATGTGGAAAATCGCCACCATCGCGGCCTCTTGCGTGCCAAACCCCAAAAGCATGGTGATCAGACCCAGATGGCTGACGGTCGAGAAGGCCAAAAGCGCCTTGAGGTCATCCTTGAACAGCGCAATCACTGCGCCCAGAACCATGGTAATCAGGCCCGTCGTCGCAACGATGTAGAACCATTCGGGCGTACCAGACAGGACGGGCCACATCCGCGCCATCAGGAACAGGCCCGCCTTCACCATGGTAGCCGAATGCAGATAGGCCGAAACCGGGGTGGGGGCCGCCATCGCATGCGGCAGCCAGAAGTGGAACGGGAATTGCGCGGATTTCGTGAAAGCCCCGATCAGGATCAGGATCAGCGCCGGGAAATACCATTCCGAGGCCTGAATCATCTCTTTATTGTCGAGGATCACGGTCAAATCGTAAGAGCCGACGATATTACCAAGGATCAGCATCCCCGCGATCATCGCAAGCCCGCCTGCACCCGTAACCGTCAGCGCCATCCGGGCGCCCTGACGCCCCTCGGGCAGGTGCTTCCAATAGCCGATCAGCAGGAAGGAGGAAAGCGAGGTCAATTCCCAGAAAATGAGCAAAAGCAGGATGTTGTCGGAAAGAACAATGCCAACCATCGCGCCCTGAAACAGCATCAGATAGGTATAGAACTGCCCCATCGGGTCTTTTGATGACAAATAGAACCGCGCGTAGAGGATGATCAGAAGGCCGATGCCAAGGATCAGCCCGGCAAAAAGCATCCCCAGACCGTCCAGAAAGAAGTTGGCATCAAGCCCAAGGGCGGGAAGCCATTCGATCCGGGTCTGGATGACCTCACCGCGCAACACCGCGGGGGCATGAAGCAAGATGCCCAACAGGGCGAGCGCTGTGACCGATCCGGTAACAAGCGCGCAGACATTGCGCCCCGCACGGATCAACAAACCAGGCAACAATGCCCCAAGGAAGGGAAGGGCGGCGATCAGGGCAAGGGACATAGCTGTTCCGTTCTTTGCGCGAGTCGTCAGAGGTAGACAGGCCTCAAAGAAGCCGTCCGGTTGCCCTCAGTACCTGTGTGACGCTTGTCTGACTGTCAAGGAAAACCGCAGGAAAAATCCGCAAAAACAGCCTGCGGCACATTCCCCCCTTTCCATTCTGGGGGCGTTAGCCCTGCGGTGTCATGGCCTTGCGTTGTCGCGCCCGCTCCAGCCCCAGTTGCCGTTCGCGCCAGATGATCAGAACCCCCGCCGTGACCACCAGCGAGGCCCCCGCCAGCATGGTCAGTGTCGGGATCTCATCAAACACCCAATAGCCGATCCCAAGGGCAAAGAGCATCGAGGCATAATCAAAAGGCGCCACGACCGAGGCATCGGCCTCGCGGTAGCTGGAGGTCAGGAAAATCTGCCCCAAACCGCCCAAAAGCCCGGAGGCGATCAGCAAGCCAGCCTCTGCCCCGCTGGGCAGAACCCAACCAAAGGGGATGGTGGTCAGTGATAAAAGCGTGGCCGTCAGGGAGAAGTAGAACACAATTGCGGCGGTCTTTTCCTCAAGGACCAGCTTGCGAACAAAGACTTGGGCAAGAGCGGCAAAAACCGCGCCCCCCAGGACCAGCATCGCGCCAAAAGCCTCTGCCGTGCCGCCTGAAGCCCCTGGCACCACCGTGAGCCGCGGGGAGAGCACGATCAACACGCCGATCAACCCCAGCACGACCGCGGAAATCCGGTAAAGCCGCACGACCTCTCCCAGAAACATAGCGGCGAAGATGACGGTCAGCAGCGGGGCCGCATAACCGATCGCCGTAACTTCGGGCAAAGGCAGATAGCCGAGCCCGGCAAACCCCAGACCCATCGCCATCGTACCCACCAGCCCGCGCCAGAAATGACCCATCGGGGCCTTCGCCTTCAGCCCGGTTGATAGCTCGTGCCGGTAAAACAACCAGACCAGAATGACGGGGATCGCAAAGAAGGACCGAAAGAACACCGCCTGACCGGGGGGCACATGATCCGCTGTGGCTTTGATCAGCGAGGCCATGATGATGAAGCAGATCACCGAACAGATCTTGAGAAGGATGCCGCGCATCGGGCGCATGGGACGGGCCTTTCGACTGGATTAGCCTTGCATGACCCAGCCAGCGTCCGGGCGCAACCTCCTTGAAGGCTGGACCTTCGCGCCCGCTTGCGCTTCTGTAGGGAAAAGCCAAAGGACCACCCCATGTCTGTACATGCCCCCAAAGCACCGCTTGCCGACCGGATCTCTCAGGGCAGGGGGGCGGAACCTGCCGATCTCGTGCTGCGCGGCGGCCGGGTGTTTGACCTTGTGACGGGCGATCTGACGCCGGGCGATGTGGCGATTTGTGGCGATACGATTGTCGGCACGATGGAGCCGTATGAGGCCCGCGAGGTAATTGATTGCACAGGAAAAATCCTTGTTCCGGGCTTCATCGACACGCATCTGCATATCGAAAGCTCGCTTGTCACCCCGTTTGAATTTGACCGCTGTGTGACCCCGCGCGGGGTGACGACCGCGATCTGTGACCCGCATGAAATCGCCAATGTCTGCGGGCTGGAGGGCATCACCTATTTCCTTGAGGCGTCAGGCCTGACGCTGATGGACATCCGGGTGCAGCTTTCGTCCTGCGTGCCCTCGACCCATATGGAAACGGCGGGGGCGCGGTTGGAGGCCGCCGACCTGCTGCCCCTGATGGGCCATCCGCGCAGCCTTGGGCTGGCTGAATTCATGAACTTTCCCGGCGTTCTGATGCAGGACGCGGGCGTGATGGCAAAGCTTTCGGCGTTTCAGGGTCAGCATATCGACGGGCACGCCCCGCTTTTGCGCGGCAAGGATCTGAACGGCTATATCGCGGCGGGTATCCGCACCGAACATGAGGCGACGACCGAGGCGGAGGCGCTGGAAAAGCTGCGCAAAGGAATGCGGGTGCTGATCCGCGAAGGGTCTGTCTCAAAGGATCTGCATGCGCTTGCGGGGCTGCTGACCGAACGCCACGCGCCCTATCTGTGTTTTTGCACCGATGACCGGAACCCGCTGGATATCGGGGAGCATGGGCATCTGGACTACATGATTCGCACGGCGATTGCCTTGGGCGCGCCGCCGCTTGCGGTGTATCGCGCAGCCTCGCTTTCCGCCGCCGAGGCCTTCGGGCTGAAAGATCGCGGCCTGATTGCGCCGGGCAAACGCGCCGATATTGTGGTGATCGACAGTCTGGAAGGCTGCAATGCCAGTCTGGTTCTGGCGGGCGGGCGCACCGTGACCGAGGCGGCCTTTGCCGCGCGCAAGACGGTGCCTCCGGTCGCCCGCAAGTCGGTCAAGGCCCCGGTGATTGGCCCACAGGATTTTCGGACGGCCGGAAACCGCGCCGAAACCCCGGTGATCGGTGTTATTCCGGGCAAGATCATCACCGAGCACCTGACTTATGAGATCGCCCCGACAGATGGCGACAAACGCCCGGATATTGCCCGCGATCTGGTGAAAATCGCAGTGATCGAACGGCATGGTGTGAATGGCAATCGCGCGACGGGGTTTGTCAAAGGCTTCGGACTAAAGCGGGGGGCTATCGCCTCGACCGTCTGCCATGACCATCACAACATCGCAGTGGTCGGCGCGGATTACGACGATATGGCCCTTGCCGTCGCCCGGTTGGGGGAAATTGAGGGTGGGTTTGTCGTGGTGGAGGGCGGCAAAGTTCAGGCCGAACTCGCCTTGCCCGTGGCGGGCCTAATGAGCCTTGAACCCTTTGAGGCGGTGCGCGACCAATTGGTCTTGTTGCGCGCGGCGGCGCAGGGGCTAGGGGTGACGCTGGAGGAACCCTTCCTCCAGCTTGCGTTCTTGTGTCTGCCAGTGATCCCGCACTTGAAGATCACCGATCATGGCATGGTCGATGTCGATCAGTTTCAGGTTCTGCCCTGAGGGACTTTCGGTTTAGCCCGGCAGGCTGCCCGTCAGCACATAGCGCAAAATGGCCACGACCTGACTTGGATCTTCGGCAACGGCCAGCGCTGCCGCGTCAACCTCTTTGAGGGCATGCTGATGGTCGGGACCATGCAGGATGATCAGCGACTTGCCTAAGGCGGCGGCATAGCCTGCATCGAAGGCGGCGTTCCATTGCTTGTACTTGTCGCCAAAGCGCACGACGACGACATCGGCATCCTCCAACCCCTTCCGGGTGCGGATCGCATTGACCTGCGCGCCTTTGCGGTCATGCCAGAACTTCTGATCCTCAGCCCCCAGAATGGCCACGCCGCAATCGTCCGAGGCGGCGTGATCTGTCACGGGGCCGTTGAACCGCACGTCCAACCCCGTCGCGCCCGCAATGATCTGTTCGCGCCAGTCGGTGTGAATCTCGCCCGAGAGATAAACGTTCAAAGTCATGTCGTCTTCCTTTTTGCACTATGTCGCTAAATGCGTCGGCATCAGCGTGGATTGCCCCCAATGTAGCGGCCTTCACGCCGCTTTGTCGAACAACTCGCGAAACCGGAGTGCGAAATTGGGGCGGTGGCAGGCAGATCACCCCATTGCAAGCGGTTGCAAGAATGCGGATACTCAGGACGGTTAGCCGGGGGATCGCAATGGCAGCTACCTTGAAGGATGTGGCGCTTCGCGCGGGGGTTTCCACCTCGGCGGTGTCGCGGGCTTTTACAGACGGGGCCTCGGTGTCCGACAAGATGCGGCGCAAGGTGGAAAAGGCCGCAGCAGAACTGGGCTATAGCCCGAATTTTCTGGCCCGGAGCCTGACGACACGGCGCACGAAAATGATCGGGCTGGTGTCGAACAACTTTCACAACCCGATCTTTCTGGAGGTTTTCGACCTGTTTACCCGTGGCTTGCAGGATTGTGGCTTGCGCCCCTTGCTGGTGAACCTCAGCAACGAGACTGACCCGGAGCATTCGGTGCAGATGTTGCAGCAATATTCGGTGGATGGGGTGATTGTGGCGTCGTCGACCTTGCCGCCCGCCTTCTCCAAGGCATTTCGGGATCGGGGGATCCCGGTGGTCAACACTTTCGGGCGCCATGCCAGCAACCCCGATGTGCATGTCGTTGGCATCGACAATGCCGAGGCCGGGCGCATCGCCGCGCGGGAGTTGATCGCGCGCGGTTATCGCAGGGTCGGCTTTTTGGGGGGGCCGGAAAGCGCCACCTCGACGCAGGACCGCTTGCTGGGCTTTGCCGAGGAAATTGCCCGCCACCCGCAAATGTCGCAGTCTCATTCCTTCGCCCGCGCCTATTCCTTTGAGGCGGGGCGCGCGGAAATGCAGCGTCTGCTGGCCCATACCCAGACCCAGACCCAAGCTCCGGCCGAGGCGTATTTCTGCGGTGATGATGTCTTGTCGATTGGCGCGCTCAGCGCGATCCGCGATGCGGGGCTGCGGGTGCCCGAGGATATCGGGCTGATCGGCTTGAATGACATGGAAATGGCGGGATGGGAAAACATCGCCCTGACCACGATCCGCCAACCCATCCGGCAGATCATCGCGTCTTCGGTTGCATTGATGCAAGCGATGCTGGACGACCCCGATCGCTACCCCGAAGCGCGCTTGTTCCCCTGTCAGGTGGTCGAGCGCCGCACCCTGCGGCCGCGCCCGACCAGCGCCTGATCAGCGAAACATCGGTGGGCGGGCATCCTGCCAAGCGCCATCCTCTTTGGCCGAAGCGACAGCCGCATAAACTGCCGCCATCGACCGCAACCCATCCTCTGCCGTGGGCAATCCGTCGCGGGCGGTACCCCGGATCGCATCAGCCAGATCGCAATAGATATTGGCCACGGCCAGCGGGAAGCCCTCGGGATGCGCGATTGAAACGCGGGAGAGGCGCTTTGCATCTTCATGCAGCCCGCCTTCGCCCTTTTCGATGATCTGGGTGCGCCCGCCGACGGGGGTGTAGATCAGTTGGTTCGGCTGCTCGGATGCCCAACGCAGGCCGCCGGTTTCGCCAAAGACCTGAATGTCAAACCCGTGCTGGCGGCCAATCGCGACCGAAGATGTCCAGAGCCGCCCGACCGTACCGCCCGACATGCGGAAGTTGACCATCGCGTCATCCTCCAACTGGCGGCTGGCAATGGTCGAGGCGAAATCGGCGGACAGTTTCTCCACCGTATTGCCGCTGATGAAACTGGCCATATGCATGGCATGAATGCCGCAATCGGCAAATTGCCCCGAAACCCCCGCCATCGCCGGGTCATAGCGCCAGCGCACGCGCGGGTTGTCGGCATCCGTTGCATCGCCATGGTGGCCGTGGCTGAAATTGGTGACGATCAGACGGATCTTGCCCAACTCCCCCGCCCGGACCATCGCGCGGGCCTGACGGACCATGGGATAGGCCGAATAGCAGTAGTTCACCGCACAAATCTTGCCGGAGGCTTTGGCGACGCGAACGATCTCTTCCCCCTCTTCGACATTCAGGGTCATGGGCTTTTCGCACAGCACGTTGAACCCGGCCTCAAGGAAGGCTTTTGTGATCTCGAAATGGGTGGAGTTCGGGGTGGCAACGGTGACCAGATCAACACGGTCCGCGCGGCCTTTCTCGTCTGCCAGCATTTCCTGCCAGTCGCCGTAAGCGCGGTCGGCTGCGATGCCGAGGCGCTGGGCATAGGCCCGGCCCGCCTCGGCGCGGTGATCCAGCGCACCTGCGGCGAATTCAAACAACCCGTCAGCCTGCGCGCCCAAGCGATGCGCCGGGCCGATCTGGCTGCCCTCGCCCCCGCCGACCATACCCCATTTCAGCTTTGTCATAGCGGTGTTCCCTTAGAAACCAATGGATTGCAGATATTCGCGGTTGGCCCGCGCGTCTTCCAGCGGGGTGCCGGGAAGGGAGGGGTCACAGTCTTGTTCGACCGTACACCAGCCTTCAAACCCAGCGTCCAGCAGCCGCTGACGCACCGCCGGAAAATCCACATCGCCCTTGCCTAGATTGCAGAAAATACCCTGCCCGCAGGCTTTGTAAAATCCGGTGCGATTGGCCACGACATCGGCTTTGACGACCGGGTCGATGTCTTTGAAATGCATGTAGGAAATGCGGCTGATATGGCGATCCATGAAGGCCACCGGATCAAACCCGGCGTAGGAGTGGTGGCCGGTGTCGAAGCAGATTTTCAGGATGCTTTCGTCAACCTCCTCCAGCAAACGCTCCAGCTCTGGCTCAAAGTCGATGAAGCCTGCGGCATGGGCGTGGATGCCCACGGTCAGGCCATAGTCTTGCGCACCGATCTTTGCGATGGTGGCAATGCGGTCGCGGAAGGCGGTCCATTCGGCGCGGTCCATCTGCTCGGCCTCGGAGGCGCGGCCAGCCGTCGGCGCGCGGCGGGGCGAGATGCTATCGATCAACACCAGATGCTGCGCGCCATGGGCCACCAGCGCCTTGCAGGTGCGGTGCGAGGCGTCCAGCACGTCATCCCATTTTTCGGGATCGTGAAACGCGCGAAATACCACGCCGCCGATAATCTCCAGCCCGCGTTCGGCAAGGGCCGGGGCCAGAATGTTCGGGTCTTCGGGCATATAGCCGATGGGGCCAAGCTCGATCCCTTTGTAACCCGCCCCAGCGCATTGATCCAAGACGGTCTGCCAGGTGGGGTAGGACGGGTCGCTTGCAAATTCAATGCCCCAGGAGCAGGGCGCATTGCCAATCTTGATCGTCATGTGAGTGCCTTTCGAGCGTTCAGAACGAGGCCACATCCACCCATGTCTTGGCATGAGAGGCGTGCAGCGCTGCTGTGATGATCTGGTTTACATCCATGCCATCCTTGAAGGTCGGCCAGACGGGGGTTTGGGTTTCGATGGCGCGCAGGAAGTCACGCGCCTCGATGATGATCTGGTCCTGATAGCCGGTGCCATGCCCCGGCCCCTGACAGAAGGGCAGGTAATCGGGATGCGCGGGGCCGGTCAGGATCTTGCGAAAGCCGCGCTGCGCCTCTGGCCCTTCGGCGAGGTAAAGCCACAAGGCGTTCTGATCTTCCTGATCAAATCGAATGGCCCCTTTTGTCCCCGTGATTTCATAGGCATAGCCCATTTTGCGGCCATGGGCGATGCGGCTGAAGAACATTTGCCCCATGGCCCCATTCGCAAAGCGACACATCATCTGGCCTTGGTCGTCATTGGTCACGGTGCCGCCGGGGCGGGTGGAATGGACGGTTTCAACCTCTGCCACCAGCTTGGAGATCGGGCCGATCAGCGCAAGCGCCGCGTTGATCATATGCGGGGCAAGATCGCCCATGGTGCCATTCGCGTCGCCTTTGGTGCGCCATGTCGCGGGCATTTGTGGGTCGGCAAAGAAATCCTCGGTATGTTCGCCTCGAAACCAGGTGATTTCGCCAATCGCGCCCTCTGCCACCAGTTGCCTTGCATATTGGCTGGCGGGCGTCCGGATATAGTTGAAGCCGGTCATGTTGATCTGGCCTTGCGCCGCGGCAACCATGGCGCGGCTGTCCTCCAATGAGGCCCCCAGCGGCTTTTCGCAAAACACGGGTTTGTTCAGCGCAAAGGCGGCCTCGGCGATGGCGCGGTGCGTTTCTTGCGGTGAGGCGATGATGACCGCCTCGACCTTTGGGTCGGCAACGAGCACCTGCCATTGATCGGTCGCGCGGGCAAAACCGAAGGCGGTGCGGTAGCGCTCTGCCGAGGCGGCGCTGCTGGCGCAGACCATTTCCAGACGCGGGCGCAGCCTTGTGTTGAAAACCGCCCCGACCGCGGCCATGGCAACTGCATGGGCCTTGCCCATATAGCCGCCGCCGATGATCCCAATGCCGATGTCTGTCATCTTGTGGACCGCTCCATAAATTCGCTTTGCAACCGGTTGCAAAATTTGTATCCTGAGATTCGAAAACGCGCAAGCGGCAATCGGATTTGCCCACGCCCCGAGTGATGCAGAGGCACAAGATGAACGGTACCCTTAAACTGACCACGGCGCAGGCGATCATCCGCTTTCTGGCCAACCAGTATATCGAGATCGACGGGCAAGAGCACCGGATCTGCGGCGGCGGCTTTGGCATTTTTGGCCATGGCAATGTGACCTGTCTGGGTGAGGCCTTGTATGATGCGCGGGCGGAATTGCCGCTGTATCGCGGGCAGAACGAACAAAGCATGGGGTTTGCGGCGGCGGGCTATGCCAAGCAATGGATGCGCCAGCGGTTCATGTTCTGCACGGCCAGTGCGGGGCCGGGAACGGCGAACCTTTTGACTTCGGCGGCGCTGGCACATGCCAACCGTCTGCCGATGCTGATGCTGTGCGGCGATACCTACCTGACACGCCTGCCGGACCCGGTCTTGCAGCAGTTGGAGCATTTCGGCAATCCTACCCTTGGTGTGAATGACGCCTTCAAATCCGTGTCGCGCTTCTGGGATCGGATCACTCATCCGGCGCAGATCCTGCAATCCTTGCCCGCCGCCCTTGCCACGATGATGGACCCCGCCGATTGCGGCCCGGCCTTTATCGGCTTGCCGCAGGATGTGCAGGGCTGGACCTATGACTATCCGGAAAGCTTCTTTGCCAAGCGGGTGCACCGCATTCGCCGTCAATCCCCGGATGCCGCAGAAGTCGCCGAGGCGGCTGCCTTGCTGGCATCGGCCAAGCGCCCGATCCTGATTGCAGGCGGGGGCGTGCAATACGCGGGCGCTGTAACGGAATTGACGGCTTTTGCCGTAGCGCACGGCATTCCGGTGGTGGAAACCATCGCCGGGCGGGCGAACCTTTTGCAGGATCATCCGCTTAATATTGGGCCGGTCGGTGTGACCGGGTCTGACAGCGCCAATGCCATTGCCGAGCGCGCTGACGTGATCCTTGCCGTGGGTACGCGGCTGCAGGATTTCACGACCGGCTCTTGGACTGCCTTCGCACAGGACGCAAAGATCATCGGGCTGAACGTGGGGCGGCATGATGCGGCCAAGCACCTGTCCCTGCCCGTGGTCGGCGATGCTAAGCTGGGGCTTTTGGCGCTGGGCGCGGCGCTTGAAGGTTATCGCGCCCCTGACGATTGGCTGGCCTATGCGCAGGCAGAGCGGAAAACATGGGTCGCCTATACCGACAAGATCACGACGCCGGGCAATGGCCCGAACTCTTACGCGCAGGCGATCCGGGTGGTGAATGACCTTTGTGACCCGCGCGACCGTGTGGTTGCGGCGGCTGGCGGCTTGCCCGCCGAGGTCACCGCGCATTGGCAGACGAAATCGGTCGGCACCGTGGATGTGGAATTCGGCTTTTCCTGCATGGGCTACGAGATTGCCGGGGGCTGGGGCGCCCGCATTGCACAGCACGAACGCGAGCCGGACAGCGACACCATCGTTTTCACCGGAGACGGCTCCTACCTGCTGATGAACTCGGACATCTATTCCTCGGTGCTGACGGCGCGCAAGCTGATCATCTGCGTGCTGGACAATGGCGGCTTTGCGGTCATCAACAAGCTGCAGAACAACACGGGCAATGAGAGCTTCAACAACCTCATTGCCGATTGCCCGACAGTGCCTGCGCCCTTCGCGGTGGATTTCGCGGGCCATGCGGCCTCGATGGGGGCCTATGCCGAAACCGTTGCCAATCCGGCGGAGCTCGGGGCGGCCTTTGCCCGCGCCAAGGCGGCCGACAAGACCTATGTGATCGTGATGAAAGTCGATGCCTATGAGGGCTGGACGACCCAAGGCCATACCTGGTGGGAGGTCGGCACGCCGCATGTGACCGAAAACCCCAAGGTCGCCGCCAAACATGCCGAGGTTGAGGCGTCACGCGTCAAGCAGCGAAAGGGCGTCTGATGTCAGTGCTGGAAGGGATTGCCAAGAATCGCTTTGTGATCGTGGGCCGCGTCGGGATGGATCTGTTTCCTGCCCCCGGCGAAGCGGTCGAGGATGCAGCGCAATTTACCGCCGACATGGGCGGGTCGTCGGCCAATATCGCGGCGGGGATCGTGAAGCTGGGCGGGGTAGCGTCGCTTGTCACCTCGGTTTCCGATGACGCGGTGGGGCGGTTTTGCCTCAACAAGCTGCACCACTATGGGGTTGAAACCACCTATGTGACCCCGAAGGGCGGGGAGGCGCGCAATTCTCTGGCCTTGTATGAAAGCCGGGTTTTGGGCCACCAATCGGTGATCTACCGCAACGGGGCTGCCGATTTTCAAATGACCAATGCCGAAGTGGAGGCGGTGGATTACAGCCGTTTCGGCGCTTTGGTTACGGCGGGCACGGTGTTTGCGGCAGAACCCTCGCGCAGTGCCGCATTTCGGGCGTTTGAACTGGCGCGGGCTGCGGGTCTTCCGATCATTTTCGATGTGGACTACCGCCCCTATTCCTGGCCCTCGGCTGAGGTGGCGGCAGATGTGCTGTCGCGCGCAGGGGCGCTGTCAGATGTGATCGTCGGCAATGATGATGAGTTTGGCTTCATGGCCGGCGGCAAGGAAAAGGGGCTGGCCAAGGCCCGCGATCTGGCAGCCTCCTCAGCGGCGATTGTTGTCTATAAAATGGGCGAGGGCGGTGCGATCACCTTAGCCGAGGGCCAAGAGATGCGAACGGGGATTTTCCCCGTCACCGCCCTGAAACCCACCGGCGCGGGCGATAGTTTCATGGCGGGGATGCTGTGTTCTCTGGCCGATGGGCATGATCTGAAAACCGCCGTTTTGCGCGGCTCTGCCTGTGCCGCAATCGTCGTGGCACGCCCCGGCTGCGCCCCCGCCATGCCCACCCCGCCCGAATTAACGGCTTTCTTGGCCGATCATCCCGGCCCCACCCAACCGCAGTAAGGACCCGCCATGCATATCGCGCCCCATGACAATCATAACAAGCCGATCGTCGGCATTGATGACCCGACGGTTCCGCTGAACTATTTCAACATCGTCAAACTGAAGACGGGCGAGGCCTTTGAATATCAGGTGCCGGGCTATGAAACCTGCATCGTTCCGGCCACCGGCACGGTTGATGTCTCGGTTGAAGGGGTGGCCTTCGCGGCGCTTGGCAATCGCAGCGTCGATGTCTGGGGCGGGGAGCCGGAAGGCGTTTATGTGCCCGTCGGGGCCAAGGTCACGATGGTGGCTGTCCGTGATGCAGAGGTGTTCATCGCGGGCGGACGCTATGACAAGGTGCTGGACCCGTTCGATGTGCGCGTGGCCGAGTTGGACAAGGTGCAATACGGATCGGATGACACCAAGACCCATCGCAAAATCAAGCATATCCTTGGCACCAAGTATCATGGCAAAGTGGGCCGTCTGCTGGTGAGCGAATTGTTCACCGTGGGGCAGGGCGGCTGGTCCGGCTTTCCGGCGCATAAGCATGACACCGACCGCAAGGACGCCGATGGCAATATCATCGAAACCCGCCATGATGAGACTTACAACTTCCGCTTTCGCCCCAATCACGGGTCCGGCGTTCAGATCTTGCAGCGCGAAGAGGGCAAGCCGGGCGATGCCTATCAGCTGATGGATGGCTCCACGATCATGATCGACAAGGGCTACCACCCCTGCGCGGTGATGCCGGGATATGAGATGTATTACTTCACCATCCTCAGTGGCCTCAGCCAGCGCAGCCTCGTGCAGTATTTCCAGCCAACCCATGCCTATCAGGTCGAAACGATCCCCGGCATCAAGGATATGGTGGCGAAGTTCAAATGACCCTTGCCACCCTTGCCGACGTCTTGCAGCCCGCGCTGAAAGGCCATTACGCCGTGGCGGGGCTAGTCACCCTTGGCTGGGAAGACATGCGCGCCTATGTCGCCGCAGCTGAAGCCGAAGGCTGTCCCGTGATCTTGCAGGCCGGGCCGTCCTGCCGCGCGCATACGCCTTTGCCTGTGCTGGGCAAGATGTTCCGGCATCTGGCCGAAGGCGCGTCGGTTCCGGTCGTGGCGCATCTGGATCACGGCTACACGCTGGATGAATGCCGCGAGGCGCTGGACAGTGGCTTTACCTCGCTGATGTTTGACGGGTCGCGCAAACCCTTGGCGCAGAATATCGCGGAAACGGCGATGGTGGCGGAAATGGCCCATACGGCCGGGATCTCTTGCGAAGGAGAGATCGGCTTTGTCGGCTATGCCAAAGGCGAAGGATCGGCGGGAACAGACCCGGAGGAGGCCGCGCAATTCGCCCGGGAAACCGGGGTGGATGCGATGGCGATCTCGGTCGGGAATGTGCATTTGCAGCAAGACAAGGAAGGCGGGCTGGATATCGCCCGCATCCGCGCGATCGAGGCACTGACCACCGTTCCCTTGGTCATTCATGGCGGCTCGGGCGTGCCCGTGGCGCAGCGCACCGCCCTTGCTACCGGATCGCGCATCTGCAAATTCAATATCGGAACCGAGTTGCGGATGGCCTTTGGTGAGGCTCTGCACAAGGCGGTTAATGCGGACCCCTCCCGCTTTGACCGCGTGACAATTCTGAAAGAAACCCATGACCCGCTGGTCGCCGCAACCCGTCAGGTTTTGCGCGCCTTCGGGCACCCTGTAAAAGGATAAATGATGCTGCGGATTGGTGTTTTGGGATGCGGGCGTATCGGGCAGGTTCATGCCCGGTCGCTGATGCGTCTGGATGGCGTAAAGCTGGTGGCTGTGGCGGATGCCTTTGCCAGCAGCGCCGAGGCTTTGGCCGCAAAGACCGGGGCTGAGGTGCGCGACACAGCGGCCATTCTGGCCAGCGCCGATATTGACGCGGTGATTCTCTGCACGCCGACCGACACGCATTACGACCTGATCCATGCGGCAGCGCGCGCGGGCAAGGCGATCTTTTGCGAAAAGCCGGTCGATATGTCGGCAGACCGCATCCGCGATTGCATCAAGGTGGTGGAGGACCATAACGTCCCGTTCCTCACCGCTTTCAACCGCCGCTTTGACCCGAATTTCGCCAATGTTCAGGCGCGGATCCGGGCCGGAGAGATTGGCGAGGTTGAAATCGTGACGATCCTGTCCCGTGACCCCGCCCCGCCGCCGGTCAGCTACATCAAAAGCTCGGGCGGGATTTTCCGCGACATGATGATCCATGATTTCGACATGGCGCGATTCCTTTTGGGGGAAGAGCCGGTGCAGGTCTTTGCCGTGGGCGCGGCCCTTGTGGACCCGACGATTGGCGAGGCAGGCGACGTTGACACAGCCGCCGTGACCCTGACGACCGCCAGTGGCAAGATCTGCACCATCTCCAACTCTCGCCGGGCGAGCTATGGCTATGACCAGCGCATCGAGGTGCACGGATCAAAGGGCATGCTGAGGGCCGAGAATATTCTGGAAAACTCTGTCGAGGTTGCGACCGATGCAGGCTTTCGCCGTGCACCCGCGCAGAATTTCTTTCTGGAACGCTACGAGTCCGCCTATCTGTCCGAGATGGCAAGCTTTGTGAAAGCGGTTGCCAGCGGCGTGTCACCGGCGCCGAGCATCACTGACGGGTTGCGCGCGCAACTGATCGCGGATGCCGCCACCCTGTCGCTGGCCGAGGGTCGCCCGATTCGTCTTTAAGCGCGTGCGCGGCAAGGGGGCAGCCCTTTGCCGCGCCATTTTTGGATGGGTCTTCGGGGGGGTGCGGCCAATTATGCCGACCGGGCGCGACGATGCC
>JAQWYA010000011.1 GCA_029254215.1 Pseudorhodobacter sp.
ATCAAGGGCGACGTAAAGATCTACCCGCTGCCGCATATGGCTGTGGTCAAGGATCTGATCCCCGCCCTCACGCATTTCTATGCGCAGCACGCTTCGATCATGCCATGGCTGGAAACCAAAACGAACACCCCGGCCAAGGAATGGAAGCAAAGCATCGAAGACCGCGAAAAGCTGGACGGTCTTTATGAGTGCGTGATGTGTGCCTGCTGCTCCACCTCTTGCCCGTCCTATTGGTGGAACTCCGATCGCTATCTTGGCCCGGCGGCCTTGCTGCATGCCTATCGCTGGATCATCGACAGCCGGGATGAGGCTACGGGCGAGCGGTTGGACGATCTGGAAGACCCGTTCAAACTCTACCGTTGCCACACGATCATGAACTGCGCCAAGACCTGCCCGAAGGGTCTGAACCCGGCCAAGGCGATTGCCGAGATCAAGAAGCAGATGGTCGAACGCGTCGTCTGATACAGTCTCCCGCGCCCGGATGGTTCACTGTCCGGGCGATGCCTTGCGGCCCTTTACGAGCTGATCTTTCCTGACATGCGGGAGGCGCGCGATGCCCCTTCTTCTTTTGCTTCTGCTCGCCGCCGTGCTTTTGTACATGTGGCTGTCGCGCCGCAACTCTACCCTGACGCGCGACTGCCGGTGGCGGCTGGATCGCCGCGGAGGGGAGGCGCATTATCGCTGCGCTGCCTGCGGGGCAGAGATGGATTGCGCCCCTGGCAAAGGCCCCCGCGACTGCCTGCGCAAGCCCCCGTCTCCAGAGTGACTGAGGCATAAAAAAAGGGCTGGAGTCGCTTCGCTGCGCCTTGACCTGCGTTCGGCCATTGCTCACGATACCGGGATGAAAACAGCGCCCCCCGAACATTCCGCCCCTACCGATGCGGCGCAGCGCAAAGCTGTGGCCCCCGTTATCTGCTATCCGGTCTCGGGCCTTCCGCGCCCGGATTTGGCCCCTTTCCGCGCGGCGCGCGACGGCTGGACCAAGATCAGCGAAACGCTTGCCCCCGCCCGCGATGCGGCCTGTTTCGACGTGCCTGCCGGGCATTTCTTTCGCATAACCTCGGTCGAAGGGTCGCAGGTGGGCGATCTGAACCTGTGGAACGCGCATGACCTGACCGAGCGGTTCTATTCCGGCAAGACCCGCGCCCTGCATGGAACGCATCTGTCAACGGGCGACAAGATGTGGTCCAGCTTTCCGCATCTGCGGCCGATGGCTCTGATCACCGATGACAGTCTTGACTGGTATGGGTTCGACAGCTTCGGCGGCTCGGTGCATGATGTGATCGGCACCCGCTGCGACCCCTACACCCATAACCTGCTCGCGGGCGGGCAGTACCATCACTGCTGCCATTCGAACCTGACCCGTGCGCTGGCCGACCATACCGGCCTTTCCTTGGCCAAGGCTGAACCGCATGTGCATGACGTGCTCAATGTCTTCATGTGCACCGGTTTTACCCGCGATACCGGCCAGTATTTCATGAAGGCAAGCCCAGTGCGCCCCGGCGACTATCTGGAGTTTTTTGCCGAAATCGACCTTCTAGGCGGCCTCTCGGCCTGCCCCGGTGGCGACTGCTCGTCCGAGCATTCTTCCGATACCGCCGCCTGCCACCCGCTGCTGATCGAAGTGTTCAAACCGGCTCAGGCTCCGGCTGGTTGGCAACCGCCACCGGTCAACGGCTATGACCGAAGCCATGGCCGTTGACCGACCGCCTCAGCAATAGCGCTGCACCGTCATCGCCTGTTCTTGCCCATAACGGTCGCCATAGGCCCAGCCCACTGGCAAAACCGCCTCGATCGCGGCAAGGTCTTCGGCGCTGAGGTCAATCTCTGACGCCCCGATCCAATCGCCCAGATGCTCGGCGGTGCGGGTGCCGGGGATCGGCAGCAGATGCTCGCCCTGATGCAAGACCCAAGCCATCGCCAGCGCGGCCGGGTTATGACCCATCGATGCCGCAAGCGCCCTGTATTCAAGGATCTTCTTGGCGTTATCCGCCCAATCCTGTCCTTGAAACCGCGGGATCGTCAGACGGAAATCCTTGGGGTGCAACTGGCTCGGGTCCAGCATCTCTCGCCCGAAGGCCCCGCGCCCAACGGGCGAGAAAGGAACGAAAGCGATCCCCAGATCGGCGCAGGTCTGAATCATCCCCAGTTCCGGAAGGCGCGTCCAAAGCGAATACTCATTCTGGACCGCCATGCAGGGATGCAAGGCATGGGCGCGCCGCACCGTGCCCGGAGACACTTCGGAAAGACCGTAGCCGCCGATCTTGCCCTCTTCGATCAGGCGGCTCAACGTGCCGATCACCTCTTCCAACGGGCGTTCCTCTTCCCGCCGGTGGATGTAGAACAGATCGACATGGTCGATCCCCATCCGCTTCAGCGATCCTTCCAGTTCGGCCCGCAGATAGGCGTCAGAATTGTCAAAACGGCGCGGCGGGCCGTTGATGATGCTGGCCTTGGTGGCCACAACCATCTTGCCGGTTGACCCCTTGAACCATGTGCCCAGCACCTCCTCGCAAACGCCATTGCCGTAGATATTGGCCACGTCCAGAAAGGTCAGCCCGTGGTCGCGCGCCGCATCCAGACAGCGCAGCGAGGCGGACAGATCGGTTTTCCCGAAAATCCCGCCAAAGCTCATACATCCCAAACCAATGGCCGAGACCGTAGGACCGCCGGCCCCCAGTTTACGTTGCTTCATAGTCCATTCCCTTGATTGCGCAGCACAAAGTTAAACCGCCTAGACTTGATCCGGTCAAGCCTGCCCGGCAAAGGCCGCTTTCAAAGCGATTTCAACCATATCGCCAAAACTCCGCTCTCGTTGATCGGAGGGCAGCGCCTCATGCGTCAGCAAATGGTCCGAGATCGTCAGCACCGCCAGCGCCCGCCGTCCATAGCGCGCCGCCAGCGTGTACAGCTCCGCCGCCTCCATCTCGACGCATAAAACGCCGTGGCGCTGCATCTGCTCGTTCAGGTCGGGCCGCTCGTCGTAAAACACATCCGAGGAATAGATCTGGCCCGCATGGGTCGCCACATCCCGACCCTCGGCCGCCTGCCATGCCGCTTGCAGCAACCCGAAATCAGCGGTGGGGGCAAAGTTGAGATCGCGGAAAATCCCCTTGGACGGCGAGGACATCGTACAGGCCGACATCGCCAGCACCAGATCCCGGATCTTGACCTGCGGCTGCATCGCCCCGGCCGATCCGATTCGGATCAGGGTTTGCGCGCCATAGTCGCGGATCAACTCATTGGCATAGATCGACAGCGACGGCATCCCCATCCCCGACCCCTGGATCGTCACGCGATGGCCGTGCCATGTGCCGGTATAACCCAGCATCCCGCGCACCTCATTGACCAGCTTCGCATCCTCCAGAAAGGTCTCTGCTGCCCATCGCGCGCGGTAGGGATCGCCCGGCATCAAGACGGTCTCTGCAATCTCTCCGGGTTTTGCACCGATATGAACTGTCATCCTGCCCTCTGCTTCTTCTTGGAAAAAATACCTGCCTTTGCGCGGGTCGCCATAAGCACCTAGCCCGCCAAATGGCGCAAGCCCTGCGTCACATCTGTGCGGATCGCAAGCCGCAACCCCGGTTCGTCCCCCGCTTTCAGCGCGGCAAGGATCAACCTATGATAGGGCGGCGCCTCATTGCGCCGAAGTCGTCCGTAAAGCGCCCGCATCGTCGGGCCCAGCTGAAGCCAGACCGTCTCGGTCAGCGCCAGCATGGCGGGGGCCTGCGCCCGCAGGTAAAGCGTGCGGTGAAACTCCAGATTGGTGCGGATGTAGGAAACGGCATCCTGCCGGGTCACGGCCTCGCTGTTGGCCGCATTGATCGCGGCCAGTCGGTCGATCAGCGCAAAATGCGCCCGAGGCAGGGCGCGGGCGGCCAGTTCCGGCTCCAGCAGCGCCCGGATCGAGGCCAGTTCCTCAATCCGCTCCGGCGTCAGTTCGGGCGTGGCCACCCGCCCCGAGGAAGACAGCGAAAGCGCCCCCTCGGCGACCAGCCGCCGCACCGCCTCGCGGGCCGGGGTCATCGACACCCCAAAGCTGCGCGCAAGGCCGCGCAGGGTCAACGCCTGACCGGGCGGCAATTCGCCATGCATCACCTGACTGCGCAGCACCCGGTAAAGCCGTTCATGCGCAGCGGCATTCGGATCGACGGGTCGGGCGGAAAAGGGCAGTGGCGCGGTCAACATGAGAAGCAGCCAAGCACCGCTTTGGCCAAAGCGTCAAGCATGGATCACGCCTCACGCTCCGAATCGATAGCCATGAAGCCTGTGGCCCTCGGTCTTCAGCCAACGGCGCGGCGTCTGATAGTCCGGCATCAGGGCCGCCACCACGGCCCAAAAGGCGGGCGAATGGTTCATCTGCGCCAGATGGGCCACCTCATGCGCGGCGACATAGTCCAACACCTGCGGCGGAGCCATAATCAGCCGCCACGAATACATCAGCCCCGCATCCGCCGTGCACGACCCCCAGCGAGACCGCGTGTCCCGCAGGCTCAGTCGCGTGTAGTGGCGACCAATCGCTGCGGCATATCGGTCAGAGGCGGCTGCAAGGCGGTCTCGGGCGCGGGTCTTCAGGAAGGCCCCAACGCGCGCCGGAACGCGGCCCGCATCCCCCGGAACATGCAGCGCATCCCCCAAAAGCTTGGGGCTGCGCCCCTCTCCGGCGACGATCAGGCGCAATTGCCCCTCCACGGGGATTTGTTGCCCGATCTCGACGGTTTGAACGTCCGAGACGCCCTCCAGCGCCTGCCTGATCCAGCTTTCCTGACTGCGCAAGAAAGCAAGCGCTTCGTTTTCACGCGCCCGCAGCGGCAAAGACAGCGTTACCCGGCCATCCAGGCGCGACACACGCAGCGAAAACCGCCGCGCGCGGGCCGAACGGCGCATCAAAACCTCAACCTGCGGCAATCCCGGCAGCACGGCTTCTCCCTTTCCTGACTTGCCGCAAGATGGCCGCAGGCCTTGCCCCCTGCAAGCGCTTTTGCCGATGCAGCCCCTCAGGCGACAAAAGGCTTTGACAGTCAGCCCAGCCTGTGGCAATCGCCTTGTTTGCGGAATTTTCGGGGCCTTCTTGGCCCAATTCACAAGGGAAGAACCATGCCCAAAGCAGAATGGGGTGTAAAGCGCATCTGCCCCACCACGGGAAAGCGCTTTTACGACCTGAACAAAAATCCAATCGTCAGCCCCTACACGGGTGAGATCGTGGACATCGAAAGCGCCCGTCGCAAGATCGTGGCCTCGGTTGCTCCGCGCGCAAAGACTGAAAAAGACGATGAAGTTCTGGTCGATGATCTGGACACGGATGACGATCTGCTCGCCGATGCAGATACCGATGATGTTGAGGATGATGATGATCTGCTGGAAGATGACGGCGACGACAACGTCTCGCTGGACGATCTGGCCGATGTCAGCAACCCGGAAGACGACAGCTAAGGACGGGTTTTTCGGGGGCACCGTCGACGCCAAGGGATTTTTACGCGTCGCGTTTTTTTCGCTTGCAGCGCCGCGGTTGCTCCCCTACATAGCCCGAGTAATCCCGAGAGGGGTTCAAGAAGTGGGGTCATAGCTCAGTTGGGAGAGCGCTTGAATGGCATTCAAGAGGTCGGCGGTTCGATCCCGCCTGGCTCCACCATTTCTCTAAAATCTAAGTAGATCAGCGCGCAGGACCTGTGGGCAACGCTTGAGTTTACCGCAGTTTGCGCCAGCTTTTGCCGGATCTGCCCGCCACCACACAAAACGATTTGCCGCGAAAAGCTTTGAAACGGGCCAAGGGCGCGGGTTTTTTTGCACCCACCTGACCGCCCTCGTCCCGGGCGCGTTTTTGATACCGGCATCGTCGCGCCCGGTCGGCATAATTGGCCGCACCCCCCCGAAGACCCATCCAAAAATGGCGCGGCAAAGGGCTGCCCCCTTGCCGCGCACGCGCTTAAAGACGAATCGGGCGACCC
>JAQWYA010000017.1 GCA_029254215.1 Pseudorhodobacter sp.
CATCAGTAACACCTGCTCTTCCTCCGTGCCAAAGCGCACGGATGTTAACAATGCAGGTGGGTCAGTTTTAGATGATCATAACCCACCAAAGTGGGTCACTTTTGCATGCCGATTCACAAGACAGGGAGAAAATCAAGAAACAGACGATCCAATACCGCCGCTTGCAACATCAAAAACAAGCCGCATAATCAATCACGCAACCGAACCAGAGCCTCCAATGTTCAAGCCGCTCTGATGTCCCATTTTATATGACGACGGACACACCGCCATGAAACAGGTTCGCACGGCTCAGCTCTGGATGAAAATCAAAACATACAGGCCGAGTTGATTCGGCGACGCCCATGGACCCGCCGACAGGCCGAGATGGCAATCTTCCAACAATTCAAAGGCTTTTATAACCCGCACCTTCGGCACCAAAGCCCCCTGGCCTTCGAACACCAAGTTGCCTAAACCAGCGCTGGGGACGGCGCGAAAACGCAACAGGTGCACGGTATCTTGCTTGATCGACAGATGGAAATGAGCGAACTATGAGTGAGAAAACAGAAGTTACGCCGCTTTAGGCGATAGTGAAGAAGCGGTGGGAGCAGGGGCATGGCTGGAACAACTGGGTGGACTCTCGGTAGCATTGCGGCGGCACTTGGTGGTCAGCTTGTCGGCAATGCTCAATCAACCACAACAATTAAGCACTTTCGCGTAGCGGCATGGGGTGCAGGCCCAGATAGTTTGTTCATTCCGATTTACAAGGCGACTGCGGGTATGACGGACAAAGCGATTGCGAGCGGCGCGAGAGCTGTTGTTGCGACAGAGCCCCAGTCAAATGATATTCCAACGATCGTCGTCGATGATGTCTACAGCCGGGTTTACAAGCTTGCAGAGCAGCGTCGCCGCGAGTTTAAGGGGGCCTTGGTCGGAATTACAGGCAGCGCGGGAAAATCCACAACGAAAACGATGCTTGGCCACACGCTTGAAGCCGACAAAAACATATTAGTTTCTCAGAACAATCAAAATCTGACGCCATTCATTGTAGCGGCTCTTTGTGGCCTTGAAGCGGACGTTGACTATGCGATTCTGGAACTGGCCGTCCTCACGCCGGACATGGTCGGATCCTCTTCGATTGTTGCGCGGCCTCACGTGGCAGCCATCACGTCGATTGGTATGAACCATGCTGGATTGCAAACAGACGAAGACCCGCAGCAGGGGATCATCCGGTCCAAATGCGCCATTTTCTCGGGCCTTGAAGCGGGGGGGACAGCAATTCTTCCGACGGTCGATAAATACCACCCACAGCTATTGGATCTGGCGCGTGCAAGCAAACGCGTGGGGCGGTTCATCAATTGCGGACACGGTATAAAGGATGATGTCCGGCTTCTCGACTTGGTTGAACAACCAACCTTCTCGGATGTAACCATTAGTGTTGACAGCAAGCAATACCGCTACCGGGTACCAATGGCCGGAATCCACATGGTGAACAACTCGCTCTTGGTGGCCGGAGCCCTTCTTGCGCTTGGAGAGCAACTTGATCGTCTTGAAACGCTACGCACCTACTTCCCCCCCTCCAGCAGTACCCGGCGTTTTATGTTGGAGTTGCCAGACCGCAAGGCAGAGTTGATCGAGGACGCAATTATATCATCGCCTCATCAAGTCCGCGCTGTCCTTCAAACCTTGGCTCAGCGGCAAAAAGCCAAACGCAGGCTGTTCATCTTCGGTGATATGACGATGCTGGGGGCAGAGTCCGAAAAACAGCATAGGGACCTTGCCCGAGAAATTGAGACGGCAGGCGTGGACGAACTGGTTGCCATTGGAGAAATGAGTGGCCATCTCGCGGACGAACTCTCTATCCCAGTGACGAAGTATAAGAACATATTTGCAGCTGAGCCGGAGGTGCTGAAACACATTCAAGACAGGGATCTGGTTATCCTAAAAGCGTCTGGGCAGATGAATTTCAAGCGTATCTTGAAAGCGATGAAGAAACAGGGGAAGCTGGTACCCGCCGAGACTGAATGGATGATAGAGAACGCGTCCTGAGGATCCGTTGATCAACTTAAGCATTAAGCTCAGGAACCATTGATTTGATCCTGGTTTCGTGATTCAGGCTCCACGAGGAGACCTGAGAGATCAGCAACTTGTTCTAGCTGACCGAGGCCAAACTGGATCGGCTTCGGCCGTTTTTTCCGAAGAGCCGTGGGCGTTCGAGGGTGGATGACCGCCGGGTTCTGATCGGCATGATCTTTATCAATCGCAATGGGCTGCGCTGGTGTGACGCGCCGCGCGAGTATGGGCCGCCGAAGACGCTGTACAACCGTTGGAAGCGCTGGAGCGGAGTAGGTGTCTTTGCCCGGATCATGGAGGGCCTCGCGTCCGAGGTGGCAGAGCCGAAGACCGTCATGATCAACGCCACCTACCCGATCGTCTTCCTCTCCGCCATCGCCCTCGCGTCCAGCATGCTCTTCTGGCTGTGAAAGTTAATGAATTTGGACCCTAATACTCAGCACCCTTCCAGTTAGACAAGAAAGCAGAGCAGTTTAAGTTGACAAAAACCTTTGGACGGGAGTCTGGAATTATCCCGAACATTATGTATTAAGGGCTGATTATAAACAGAGAGAGCATCGATGCGCATTTGTATTTTTTCACGCATTATGACGCAGCATCGGGCACATTACGTCCCGCCTCCGGTTTTGCTGATCCGGGTTTTCACGGCCATGGGGCATCATGTTACTGCGCTGACGACGCAGATGGAGGGCGGCAAAGCTGCCATTGCCGCCGAAGATCAGGCCGAGTTGCATTACCTTGCGGGAACAACTCCGGGCGAGGCAGATGATCTGTTTTGGCAGAAAAGTGCCGCTGCGTTTGATCGTTTGCATGGAGAAAACCCTTTCGACCTGATCATCGGTCGCGGCAACGCAACATGGGGTTTTTTTAAGTACAGCCGTTTTTCGGGTTTGGTCCCCGTGCTCTGCCATGAAGGGACATATCCGCTTTTGGTTCATCAATTGGAGCGGAGGCTCCCCCGGCTTGCCTCGGTTCTGGCAGGGCCAGTCGCGGCGCTTTGGTCGCTGTTTCGGCCCGCTTATCGCCAATGCTTGATCCGGGCGGACCGAGTTGTCTGCAATTCGCCCGCTTTGGCGGCGGTGTTGGCAAAGATCTCATGGACAAAACCGCCCCGCACCGAATTCATTCCCTATGGGATGAACTTGGAGCCCTTCATTGCCGCATCAACAAATGCCGCCCCTGAAACTGTCAAGCGGCTGGTCTTCGTCGGGCGCCTGACGTGGGATAAAGGGGTCATAGCCATGATTGAGATTTTGGCAAAGCTGAAGGATAAAACGGTGGTGCTGGAGGCAATCGGCCCCGCCTCAAATAAAGTCCAGACGGCAATGCTGAAGCGTGCCGCCGAACTGGGGGTGCAAGACAGACTTTTGCTTCCCGGTCCCGTTCATAACAGCTTACTGCCAGAGCGTTTGGCAGGCGCTTCCGCCTTTCTTTTTCCTTCAACGCATCCAGAAGGTCTGAACAAGACCGTTATGGAAGCCATGTGCGCAGGTTTGCCGGTCGTTGCTTATCAGATGCCGGGAATGGAGATTTTGGTCGAAACGGGTAAAACAGGCTGGCTTGTGCCAACGAGGGATACAGGGGCGGCTGCCGCAAGGGTAGACGCGCTTTTGGCGGATCCGGAGCTTGGCCGCAAAATGGGTCTGGCCGGCCAAGGTCGGATCGCCTCGGACTTCGCCCCAGCACCGGTCATTGCGATGTGGGAAAAAGTCTTGGGTGACACTGTAGCAGGTCACCTTTCTGCGGACTGATGCCCAGGACAATGATCGGCCAAGTTTAAGTGCTTAGAACCCGTAGCGGGCCGCAATTGTCTTACAGGCGGTGATCGTATCGGCGCTCAATTCATCTGCATAGCCGCCAACTTTTCCACGTCGGACCTTAAGGCTTTCTGGGTCAGACTGCTTCGTCGGCTTGAGGATCGCATCTTCTGCCGCGCCGCGCTCTGCCGCTTTCATCCGATCAACGGAAGATGCTTCGGCAAGCTCTGCGCCAGTGGCCGCGGTTTCCCCCCAGAAATCCAGCAGCTTTTGAAACCCTTCCGCCGGATTGGCCCGCATATCCTCATAGCGCAGCGCAAGACAGTCGGTGCGCTGCGCAAGATGGTCCAGCCATGCCCGGTTGAAAGAACACACTTTTTCAACGCCATAAAGAGGGTTGCGCACAAAGCTGTTGATCTCTTGCGCAGGCAGCGCCCCGCGCAGCAGCAAGGGCAGGTACATGCGATACCATCTGCCGCTGCCCTTTGGCAGATCGCGCCGGGTGATCTGGTAAAACATGGAAACGGCGGTATCGATGGGATCGCGATACAAAAACACAAGCGGCAGTCCGCGCGCTTGTTCAGGAATACCTGCATAAGGTCGACCCACTTCGCGCCTGTTGGTCGATGCCCCGGCGTGGGTAATGGTCATGTCGATGGCAAACTGTGACATGGCAAACCGCAGCCATGTCCGGCCGGATTTTGGGTAGGACACGATCAGTCTGCCATCTCTGCGCAAAGGGCCACGCAAGAGGTCGTCTTTCGGGGTCATGTTTCTCTCGTTTCCAGTTGAGGGTCACAGCTGCGGAACAGCGGGAAGACGCTTTAGACGCTCCAGGCTTTTGCAAGCCAGTTGCAAGGCTTTGTGCTGCGCCACACACCCGCGCGATAGCCGGAAATCGCTTCGGGAATGCTTGGGCGCCCATGAAAGCACACCACTTTCGCCTGCGGTGGTTGATGGGGTTCGACCAGCAGATTAAACGGTCGCCTGGGGCGGCAATCATATTTGAAGCTTGCAACCCATTCGCTTGGGAAGGGTGCAAAATCGCCATGTTTCTGGGCGCAAAGCGACGTGTAAGACTGTTCCGACCCCCCACCCAAAGCCACGGCCTCTTCGGGGTTTGTAGCTATGAACTCATAAAGATAGGTGTGTTGCTTTGGGTCAAAGCGTTCAACAGAACCATGCCCCAACGTCGGCACGCGTTTCGACACGTTCCATTCAAGACGCATGCAGACTTTGCCCGGGGCGTGGTCGCGCATCTCATCGATGCTTCCCGTGATGGCAACGTCAAGATCGAAGACCATCAATGGCCCCTCCAGATCCGGGATCAGATCGGGGCGAAAGACACTGATTTTTTGCAGGCGCCCGCGTTTTGGCGCGGTTTCCATCGCTTTGAACATCCGCGCGTGAAACGGTTCTGACGCTAAAGGCAGGATCTCAACCTCTGGGACGATGCCTGCCCGGTCCTCTGTCATGCAGAACATGCGGATGTCGGCCCGGCTTTGACGCTTTAGCCCTGCAAGCAGGTTG
Source organism: Pseudorhodobacter sp. (assembly GCA_029254215.1). Classification (GTDB taxonomy): domain Bacteria; phylum Pseudomonadota; class Alphaproteobacteria; order Rhodobacterales; family Rhodobacteraceae; genus Pseudorhodobacter. Next base: position 5,337 of record JAQWYA010000017.1, read on the forward strand.
TTCACATACTCCGCCCCGTAAAGCGTGCCGTATTTGATACAGATGCAGTTGATCGGGGGCATGGATGGCCTTGTGGTTCTTTATTCAGCAGCCGTACCAGAAAGTCAGGTGTTGGTGCAATCCCGCCCCCCGGAAACCGAGGAAGCCTAGGGTTGTTTCATCGAAACCGTCTTTGGGGGCCTCGAAATGCCCGCAAAAATGAAGCGTTGGAAAGACCACTACCCGCGCCGTCGGCTTGCTCCAGAAATGTATGGATGGGTCGAAAAACTGTCATTTGCGGGCACGGGTTTCACATGGCGAGTTATGGGCGACTTCGGGATTGGGTAACCTCTTTGCAAAGAGGCCGGCGTGAGGCCGCCGCCCGTCGCTTGGCAAACCGCCCTGCCCTGCCCCAGTGCGCTGCCGCACGAGCGGATGACAGGGTAAACTGGACGGATGAGGGGTTTTTGGCCTAGGCTGTCAGTGCAGACAGTCGAAAGGGGCCGCAATCATGTTCCATCGTCGCCATTTCCTGATCTTGTCCACCGCGATGCTCCTGTCGGCTTGCGGGCCACCGGCCAAGGTGCAGATGCCCGGCGGGACGACCCTAATCCTGACGCGCCATGCGGACAGAAGTTACGATGTGTTGAATGAAACGGGAAAGGCCCGCGCCAAAGCCTTGGTCGCAGCGCTGGAGGGAATGCCCATCGATGCCATCTACTCCCCCGGTATCCAGCGCAACCTCGATACCGCCGCCCCCCTTGCCAAAGCGCGCGGCCTTCCCGTTCAGCGCATTCCAGCCGAGAACCCCGCCGCGCGTCTGATGCAGGTCGGCAAGGGCAAGACGATTGTCTGGATCGGCAATAAAGGAAACCTGCAATCCATTTGGGAGGCTCTGAACGCGCCGGAGCCACCACCCTTGGAATATGGTGATCTTTACATCGTAAAGCCCGCACGCCTTGGCAGACCTGTGGTGGAGCGTCGCCATTATGGCCCGTAGCGTCCTCCGCGCCTAAGCCCCGAGCGACCCCACGCGAGACTTGACGCCTGCGGTGGGGTCTTCGGGGGGGGTTGGGTGCCAGTGTGCGCCCCGGCAATCAAAACCTGGCCTGACTTTTCCAAAGCCCCATTTGGGACTCCTGCACATCACTATACATTCATATCTTGCAATATGTTTAAAAGAGTATAGATGAGGCGCAGAAACACCCATGATGGAGCCTTGCCATGCAACGCTACTTTCCGATTCTGACCTGGTCCCGCAGCTATGATCGCGACATGCTCGGTCAGGATCTGTTGGCGGCACTGATCGTGACGATCATGCTGATCCCGCAATCGCTGGCCTATGCGCTGCTGGCGGGGCTTCCGGCAGAGGTCGGGCTATATGCCTCCATCGCGCCCCTGATCCTTTATGCGATCTTTGGCACCTCGCGGGCATTGGCGGTGGGGCCGGTCGCGGTTGCCTCATTGATGACGGCGGCGGCGATTGGCAAGCTGACGGCACAGGGCACGCCAGAATATTACGGCGCGGCTGTCGCGCTGGCCTTTCTGTCGGGGTTGATGCTGTTGGGCATGGGGGTCTTGCGTCTGGGCTTTATGGCGAATTTCCTGAGCCACCCTGTCATTTCGGGTTTCATCACGGCGTCGGGGCTGGTGATTGCCGCCGGTCAGCTGCCGCAACTTCTGGGGATCAAGGCCAGCGGTCATAACCTGCATGAGATTTTGGCCGAGATCTGGGCCCATCTGGGCAATATCAGCTTTGCCACCTTGGCGCTTGGCCTGCCCGCGCTGGGTTTTTTGTACTGGTCACGGGGCAATCTGAAGGGCTGGCTGCAAAAGCGCGGTATCAGCGGTGCCTCTGCCACCATCCTCAGCCGCGCCGCCCCGATTGCCGCGATCACGGCGACGACACTTGCCACCTATCTGTTCAACCTGTCCGCAGCCGGGGTGCCGATTGTCGGAGAGGTTCCAACGGGCCTTCCCGTGCCAACGCTGCCGCCGCTTGATCTGGAACTCTGGTCGCAGATTGCCATTCCGGCGCTGTTGATCTCGGTCGTGGGCTATGTGGAGACGATCTCGGTCGCGCAGACCCTTGCAGCCAAACGCCGTCAAAGGATCGATCCGGATCAAGAGTTGATCGCACTGGGGGCTTGCAACATCGGGTCGGCCGTCTCGGGTGGGTTTGCGGTGACGGGGGGCTTCTCGCGCTCGGTCGTGAACTTTGATGCCGGGGCGCAGACCCCCGCCGCAGGGGCGTTTACAGCCGTGGGCATGGCGCTGGCCACGCTGTTCCTCACGCCAATGCTGTTCTTCCTGCCCAAGGCGACTTTGGCCGCGACCATTATCGTGGCGGTTCTGACGCTGGTGGATCTTGGGGCGATCAAGCGCACCTTTGCCTATAGCCGCACGGACGCTGCCGCGATGGTCGCCACCATTCTGGTGACGCTGGGGGTTGGCGTTGAACAGGGCATTCTGGCCGGGGTCGCGCTCTCGCTTGTGCTGCACCTCTACCGGACCTCGCGGCCACATGTGGCGATTGTAGGCCAAGTGCCGGGAACCGAGCATTTCCGCAACATCGACCGTCATGCGGTCATCACAGCGCCCGGCGTTCTGACCATCCGTGTCGATGAAAGCCTCTATTTCCCCAATGCGCGCTTTCTGGAGGATTTCATTCAGGATCGCGTGGCCGAGGATCCGTCGGTCAAGGATCTGATCCTGATGTTTCCGGCGGTCAACGCGGTGGATAGTTCCGCCCTTGAAAGCCTAGAGGCGATCAATCACATGTTGCGCGATTCTGGGGTGACGCTGCACCTGTCCGAGGTCAAAGGCCCGGTGATGGACAGGTTCCGCCGCAGCCCCTTCCTGTCAGAACTGTCGGGCCGCATTTTCCTGACGCAATATGACGCGATGCGCGCCCTTGCACCGGAGCTGACCGCCCGCACCCTGTCGGCCTGCCGCAGAGATACCCAGCGCGCGCCCGAGGCGTCGTGAGGGGGCCTCTCAAAGCGGCCAGACCACCAGCAACAGCGGCACCGAGACGATCACGATAAGGATTTCCAGCGGCAAGCCAAGGCGCCAGTAATCGCCAAAGCCGAAGCCTCCAGGACCAAGGATCAGCGTGTTATTCTGATGCCCGATCGGGGTCAGGAAGGCGCAAGACGCCCCGACAGCCACCGCCATCAGGTAGCTGTCGGGGTTCACCCCCAGCACCTGCGCGGTTTGCAAGGCAATCGGGCACATCACGGCGGCGGTGGCGGCATTGTTCATCACATCCGACAAGAACATCGTGACGATCAGGATCAGCGCCAGCGCCACCACGGCATTGCCCTGCGCCACCCAATCCATCAGGAACCGCGCAATCAGATCGGCGGTTCCGGTGTCCTGCATCGCATTGGCCACCGGGATCAGCGCGCCCAAAAGCACCACCACGGGCCAGTCAATCGCCTCATATACCCGGCGCAGCGGAACCGTGCCGAACACCATCGAGGCCAGCACGCCCCCCGCAAAAGCCACTGCCGCAGGCAAAAGGCCAAAGGCCGCCACCGCAATCGCACCCAGCATGATCGCGGTGGCCGTAATGGCGCGGCTCCGATCCGGTGTGGCCAGTTCGCGTTCGGCCAGCGGCACCGCCCCGCCTTCGGCCCCGAATTCCGAAATCGCCTCGACCTGCCCCTGCATCAACAACACATCGCCCGCCTCAAAGCGGATGCGGCGGAGCCGGGCGCGTGTATCCTTGCCCTTGCGCGACAGCGCCAGCAGGTTTAGCCCAAAGCGGGTGCGTAAGGCCAGATCCGCGGCAGAGCGCCCAAGGATAGAGGCCCCCGGCAACACAACCAATTCGCGCAAGACCACGCCCTCGCCGCCGGTTTCTTCGCTTTCGGGATGGCTGGCGGTTACAAGGCCAAGCGCTTGCAAGCCATCGGCCAAAGTGCTGACCTCTGCCTCCAGCACCAGAATATCTTCTTGGGTCACGCGCCGCCCGCCATGCGGGGCCGTGATGCGAACCCCATTTCGGATCAGGGCGACAACCTGCGCCTCGGCATCGGCAAGCTCTGCTTCCAACTGGCGCATTGTCAGGCCAACGGCCTTGGCGTCAGGCTTGGCCGTGACTTCGGTCAGATAGGCCCCGGTTTCAAAATCCTCAGCGCGGGCGGGCTTGCGGGCGGGCACCAGTCGCCATCCGATCAGCGTCAGAAACAATGTCCCGAGCAGGGCAATCGCCACGCCCACCGGCGCGAAATCGAACATGGCAAAACCTGCCCCGGTGGCTTCCGCCCGAAACCCCGCCACAATCAGGTTCGGAGGCGTCCCGATCAGCGTGGTCATGCCGCCCAGAATGGTGCCGAACGCAAGCGGCATCAGCATTTGCCCCGGCGTCACCCCAAGGCGCGACGAAAGCCGGACCGCAACCGGCATCAAAAGCGCCATCGCACCCACGTTGTTCATCACACCCGAGATCGCAGCCCCCAAGGCCACCAGCGCGCCAAGGCTTACGGCCAACCCCGCATCCTTTGGCAGAGCGTGGCGGGCGATCACATCCACCGCGCCCGAATTCTGCAGTGCCCCGCTGAGCACCAGCACGCAAGCCACCGTGATGACAGCCGGATGACCAAAGCCGCTGAACGCCTCCGCCCCCGGCACCAGCCCCGCGATCACCGTCGCCAACAACGCGCCGAGGGCAACCATATCGTGACGCCAACGCCCCCATAAAAACATCCCGATCATTGCCGCAAGAATAGTCAGGATCAGGAGATTATCTTGGGTCATAAGGGCTTACCTTTTTGTCATCATCCCCATCAAACCCTTTCAAGCGGCGCCTTTCAATGCTTCCCAAAGCGGCAAATTCTGTATTTTAAGTCCAGCAAGACTTGAAACTCCTGAATTTACGCCATTTTCTTCACCATGGGTCATCTGAGAGAGCGCCCGCCGGAAGACCGGACGACGTCAGAGCCCATAGGAGGAACCGATACTATGGTTGAAAACCCGACCCTGCGCACGATGGGGCAACTTTCCTGTGCCCATAGCGTGGACAAGGCGTGGTGTGCGGCGGCCGAATATTTCGCAACCCTCGGCTTTGGCAGGGTCAATTACGGGTTGTCGCGCCACCAACATGGCGACTTCATCGGTGACCTGAAGGATGTCGTCTTTCTCAGCACACTGTCAGAGACGGACCTGGGTCAATACCTCCACAACGGGCATTTTCAGCGGACGCCCCAATTTCGGTGGCTGCTCACCAATGTCGGGGCCAAGACATGGCGCTGGGTTGATGAGGATCTTGCGGCAGGCAGGCTGAGTACGGACGAAGTTCTGGCGCAGGCCTATAGCCGCAAGCTTGGCATTGTTGCGGGGGTGACGATCGGTTTCCCCTATTCCAGTCCGCGCCAACGTGGCGGAATCGGTCTGATTGCGGACCCCGGCTTAGACCATGACGATGTCGACAAGATCTGGGCTCAACACGGGGCCGAAGTGATGGTCGTGGCCGACTATCTGCACCTCAAGCTTGCCGCCTTGCCATGGCAATCGCCGGGGCGTGAATTGAGCCCCCGTCAATGCGAGGCGCTGGAATGGGTAGCAGATGGGAAAACCTCACAAGACATTGCAACGCTGATGGGGATTTCATCGGCGATGGTTGAAAAACATCTGCGGCTTGCGCGCCACGCATTGGATGTGGACACAACTGCGCAAGCCGTTTGCAAGGCACTTTTGCTGAATATGCTGTTTATTAAAGGCTGCCCGAAGGCGGATGAAAATCCCTCCTGACACCACATGTATTCTATCGGACTGACTGGCTTTTGATGATCTTCAAAAGATGTCAAAAAGGTACGGAATACCATACTATTCAATATGGATCCGTTGGGGCATTTTTACGCTGTTGCGGAAACAGTCCTGTATTGCTTGCAAGGACTGTTTTCAAAGAGGCGAGTGTGGGTTTGTTATTCCCGAATATGATCTTCCCTTCGTTTATCCCCAGTAAACGAAGGCAGACGAAAGCGGTGTGGTCCTTATAGGTCTGCACCGTTTTTTGTTGGAAAGCCTGAAACTTACCCAGCCCAACTCCCCCGCCGCGCATAAAAAAAACGGCCCGGAACCCCGAGCCGTTTTCTATCGATTATCCGAAAAAATCAGCCAGCCAGAGTTTTTGCAACTTCTGCCGCGAAATCTTCTTCTTTCTTCTCGATGCCTTCGCCAACAGCCATGCGCACAAAGCCCACAACCTCAACACCGGCTTCCTTGGCGGCCTGAGCCACAGTGATATCGGGGTTCAGAACGAACTTCTGGCCCAGAAGGGTCACTTCCTCAAAGAACTTCGCCATACGGCCGACGATCATCTTTTCGATCACCGCGTCCGGCTTGCCGCTTTCGCGGGCCTGCTCGGTAAGAACGTTCTTTTCACGCTCAACCAGCGCCGGGTCCAGATCGGCTTCCGACAGCGATGCCGGGTTGGTTGCCGCGATATGCATGGCGATCTGCTTGGCGATTCCGTTGTCGGTGCCTTTGACAGCAACCAGAACGCCGATCTTGCCCATGCCATCGGCAGCCGCGTTATGGGTATAGGCCGCAACCGCGTCCCCCTCCAACGAAGCCATCCGGCGCAGCGAGAGCTTTTCGCCAATCACGGCCACGGCCGAAGTCACAGCGTCTTCAACCGACTTGCCGCCCATCTTCGCCGAAACCAGCTCTTCAACCGACGACACGCCAAGGGCGGCTTCGGTGATGCCGGAGACCAGCTTTTGGAAGTCAGCGTTCTTGGCGACGAAATCGGTTTCCGAGTTCACTTCGACAGCAACGCCCTTGCCACCCTGAACAGCCACACCCACGAGGCCTTCAGCTGCAATCCGGTCGGCTTTCTTGGCGGCCTTCGCAAGACCCTTGGTGCGCAGCCAGTCGATCGCGGCTTCCATATTGCCATCGGTCTCGGTCAGCGCTTTTTTCGCATCCATCATCCCTGCGCCGGACATTTCGCGCAGTTCCTTCACCATCTGTGCGGTGATCGCCATAGCGGCTCTCCTCATATCATAGGATTATCCCGGTGAGGCATACCCCCACCGGGTAACAGGTCTGCAACAGACCTCAGGCTTCTGCTTCGGCCACGGCTTCTTCTTCCGGGGCTTCTTCCAGCGCGCCAAGGTCGATCCCGGCAGCGCCCATCTGGGCGGTCATGCCGTCCAGGGCTGCGCGGCTGACCAGATCGCAATACAGCGAGATCGCGCGGGCCGCGTCGTCATTGCCCGGGATCACATAATCGACGCCCTTGGGCGAGCAGTTGGTGTCAACCACAGCCACAACCGGAATGCCCAGCTTCTTGGCTTCGAGAATGGCGAGGTCTTCCTTGCCCACATCGATGATGAAGATCAGGTCCGGCACGCCGCCCATCTCACGGATCCCGCCCAAGGAGGCTTGCAGTTTGCCCTGCTCGCGTTCCATGTTCAGACGCTCCTTCTTGGTCAGGCCTTCGGCGCCATTGGCCATCAACTCGTCCAACTGCTTGAGACGCTGGATCGACTGGGAAACGGTTTTCCAGTTGGTCAGCGTGCCGCCAAGCCAGCGGTGGTTCATGTAGAATTGCGCGGATTTCTCGGCGGCTTCGGCCACGGCCTTCTGGGCCTGACGCTTGGTGCCGACGAACAGAATGCGGCCGCCCTTGGCAACCGTGTCGCGCACGACCTTGAGCGCCTGGTCCAACATCGGGACGGTCTGCGTCAGGTCAAGAATGTGAATGCCGTTGCGGTCGCCGTAGATGTACTCGCCCATCTTGGGGTTCCAGCGGGCGGTCTGGTGACCGTAGTGAACGCCAGCTTCCAAAAGCTGACGCATGGTGAACTCGGGAAGAGCCATGCCTTATCCTTTTCCGGTTTGATCCTCGGCAGGGCCGTCTTTAGAACTTGCGTTCCAACCGGCGGACCGAAACGGGATTTCTCCCCGCACCGGACCAAGCCCCACCTGTGAAGTGCCGCGCCATTACCCTGCCCAAGAACCGATTGCAAGTCCCAACGCTCTCTTCCCCCCCAAAACCACCCCGCCAGCCCCAGATCCGCTTCAGTTTAACCGCCACCCCCCGAATTCCAACCCCGACCTGCCGCTTCTTCTTGGCAAAAATGCCTCCGCCGGAGGCATCTTTCCTGACCTCTTGCACCAGCCTGCAACATGGGCGACAAACAGCCATGACCAGCCCTGATATCCTTTGTATCGGCTCCGTCCTGTGGGATGTGATCGGCCGCGCGCCCGCCTCGATGCGGGTCGGTTCTGACGTGCCGGGGCGGATCACGCGTCTGCCCGGTGGCGTGGCGCTGAATATCGCCATGACCCTGCGCCGCCATGGCAAGACCCCGGCGCTTCTGTCTGCGGTCGGGCAGGACCCCGAAGGCACAGAGCTTGTCGCCGCCTGCGCCCGGATGGGGCTTGTCACCGATCATCTTTATCGCTCTGCCGATCTGCCGACCGACGTTTATATGGCCGTTGAAGGCGCCAATGGCCTGATTGCCGCCATTGCAGATGCGCACTCGCTGGAGGCAGCGGGCGCCAAGATCCTCGCGCCGCTGTCAGATGGCCGTCTGGGGGCCGAGAATGCCCCCTACGCCGGCCCCATCGCGCTGGATGGCAATCTGACGGAACAGCTTTTGTCCCAGATCGCCGCCTCTGCGCTGTTTGCGCAGGCCGATCTGCGCGTGGCCCCGGCCAGCCCCGGCAAGGCGGAGCGGCTCTTGCCGCTGCTGCGCCACCCCAAGGCCACGCTTTACGTCAACCGCGAAGAAGCGGGCCTGCTGTGCAAACAGAATTTTGACACCGCTGCCGAAGCCGCATCGGGCCTGATTGCTCGGGGGGCCGCACGGGTGCTGGTGACCGACGGCGGCAAAGCCTCTGCCGATGGGCAGGCAAGCGCCCCTGCGGCGGCTCGCATCCTGACAGCCACCCCGCCGCCCGTCATGGTGGCCCGCGTCACCGGCGCAGGCGATACCTTCATGGCTGCCCATATCGTGGCCGAGATTGACGGGGCTGACCGCCCGGCCGCGCTTGCCCGTGCTATTCAGGCCGCAGCGGATTATGTTTCAGGAGAGATCGGATCATGACCCCCCCCACCCCGTCCCTTCCTCTTGCGATCTTGCCCGAAGTGGCCGCAGCCCTTGCCGCGGGTCACCCCGTCGTGGCGCTGGAAAGCACCATCATCACCCATGGCATGCCCTATCCGCAAAATGTAGAGATGGCCCGCACGGTCGAGGCAGATATCCGCGCCCATGGTGCCGTGCCTGCGACCATCGCGGTGATGGGCGGCCTGATCCGTATCGGTTTGTCCCCGCAGGATCTGGAGGCTTTGGGCCAGACACCGGGGGCCCGCAAACTTAGCCGTGCCGATCTGGCCGCCTGCCTCGTGACGGGAGATACCGGTGCGACCACGGTTGCCGCGACCATGATCTGCGCCCGGCTCGCCGGGATCGAGGTTTTTGCCACCGGCGGCATTGGTGGTGTGCATCGCGGGGCCGAAACCTCCTTTGACATTTCGGCCGATCTTCAGGAACTGGCGCAAACGCCTGTCACAGTGATCGCGGCCGGGGCCAAGACCATTCTCGACATCCCCAAGACGCTGGAAGTGCTGGAAACCTTGGGGGTTCCGGTCATCTGCTATCGTCAAGATGATTTCCCCGCCTTCTGGGCCCGTTCCTGCGGGCTTGCCGCGCCGCTGCGGATGGATCAGCCCGCGCAGATCGCCGCCGCCCATGTGATGCGCGGGCGGCTTGGCCTTGCGGGTGGGCAATTGGTTGGCAATCCGATCCCGGAGGAGGCCGAAATCCCGCTTCCCGCCATTCTGCCGATGATCGAGCAGGCGCTATCAGAGGCCAAAGATCAGGCGATCGCCGCGAAATCCGTCACGCCCTTCCTTTTGGCGCGGATTTTTGAGCTGACAGAGGGCCGTTCATTGAAGGCCAATATCGCACTTGTGCGCAACAATGCGCGTCTGGCCGCCGAAATTGCTCAAGAGATCGCAAAACTGCGGCAAAGCGCATCGCAGCCCTGATCCTCAAGGGCTTTGCCATTGTAGACGGCGTGTCTTCTCCCTACGTTAACGGCGTAACACCGAAGGCCCATTATGACCGAAGCACCGCATTCCCATTCCAAAAAACGTGGCCTGATGGCCGGGCTTCGCTCCAGCTTTCTGACAGGGCTTGTGGTGGTTCTGCCCATCGGTCTCACGCTTTATCTGATCTGGACGGTGACGGGCCTGATTGACAGCTGGGTGCTGCCTTTCATCCCCAGCGCCTACCGCCCCGACAATCTGATGCGCTACTATCTGGGCGAAGACTATGTCTTAAATGTCCGCGGCGTGGGCGTAATTGTCTTTTTGCTGTTCACGATCTTCATGGGCTGGGTTGCGCGCGGGCTGATCGGGCGCTCTTTCCTGTCTTGGGCCGAGGGGCTGGTGGACCGGATGCCGGTTGTCCGCTCTGTCTATAACGGGTTGAAACAGATCGCGGAAACCGTCTTTGCCCAGACCGATCAGAACTTTGAGAAAGCCTGCCTCGTTGAATACCCGAAAGAGGGGATCTGGGCGATCGGCTTCATCTCGACCAAGGCGAAAGGCGAAATCGCCGCGCGCTTTCCTGAGCATGACGAAATGCTCTCGGTCTTCCTGCCAACCACGCCGAACCCGACCTCGGGCTTTTTGCTGTTCGTGCCTGCAACCGATGTGCGGATGCTGGATATGAAGATTGAAGATGCGGCCAAGCTGATCATTTCGGCAGGGCTGGTGTACCCCGGCGGCAAAGAGGGTGTGACGACCACAAAGCCCCCGACGGCAATCACCCCCCCGCCGCCCGCGGCGTAAGGGCCTCTGGCGCGGCGGCGGTCTAGTCCAGCAAAAGCGTCGGGTCGGTCGATCCCGTCTTTCCCAGCTTGTCGCCATGCTCGGCCAGAAAGGCCGAAGCCGCTTGGCGTCCCGCCTCTTTCAAACGGGACAGCAGCCGTTCGGTTGGCAGCATCTTGCTGCTGCCAGACAGGCTGTTCATCAGCGCATCATCCGCGATCAGGTGAAGCGAGACATCCTTCATGCTTCCCGGCTCGATCCGGCCCTGTGCCAGAAGCCGCTTCACAAAGGCGATAGCGCGCAGATCGCGCAGCAAGGGGGCGTTGAAGCTGATCTCGTTCAAGCGGTTCTGAATGGCCAGCGGGCTGGTGGGCAAGGCGTCGCGCCGGATCGGATTGATCGCCACGATCACCAGATCATCCGGCAGCGCGCGGTCATAAAGCGGAAACAGCGCAGGATTGCCGGAATAGCCGCCATCCCACCATGTTTCGGGCAGACCGGTTTCGGGGTCAGGCTCTTCCACGGCCTGAAACACCGTTGGCAAACAGCCCGAGGCCAAAAGCGCATTGGCCGTGATTTTCGGCCCCGAAAAGACCCCGATCTTTCCGGTGCGCACATTGGTGGCATTGATGAACAGCCGCGGGCCATCCATCGCACAAACCTTTGAAAAATCAAGCCGCTCGACAATCGGGGTCAGCGGGTTCGTCCAGCCCGGCCCCAGCGCATAGGGCGAAAACACCTGTGCCGCGATCCCTTGCGGAGAAACATCAAAAGCGGTTTCCCACAGATCGGTGGCCAGAGCCGCGAAGGGCAGCGCCAGGTTCATCCAACCGCTCATCCGCATATCGCCCACGCCCGAGATCTCTTGCCAAAGGCGGGTCAGGCTGGCGCGGGCACCCTCGGCCCCTCCCTCCAGCAATCCAGCCTTGAGGGCGGCCCCATTCAACGCCCCCGCCGAAGTGCCGGAAATCGCGGCGATCTCCAGCCGGTCTTCCTCCAGCAGACGGTCCAGCACACCCCAGGTGAAGGCCCCATGTGCCCCGCCGCCCTGCAGGGCAATGTTGATCCGAACCCGGTCGGCCATGGCCTATGTCTTACCCTTCGCGGCGGTGTAGGCGGCCCGCATATCGCTGACCAGAATACCGTCGAGGGTCATGCCCTCGGTATCGACATTGGTCAGGGTAAGGCCCCGCAACAGCGCATTGTCGATCGTCGCCCCGGAAAAGGAGATCTGGTGAAAACTGGCCCCCTCGAAGGTCGTATTGGCGAACTGGCTTTTGGACAGATCGATATTGGTGAAAGAGGCTTCTGTCAGATTGGCATCGTGAAATTCGGCCCCGGACAGGTCAACATTCGTGACCTGCGCGCCGGGCAAGGCCTGATCCTTGATCGTGAACCTGTCCGACCCGCTCAAAGCGCTGTCCACCCACCATCGACGGAAATCGTAGTGCCCGTGATCTGCGCTGCGGCGTCCGAGCAAAGGAACACAACCGTGCCGCCCAACTGCTCCACCGTCGCGAACTCGCGCGAGGGTTGTCTTTCGAGCATCACTTTCTTGATCACGGTTTCGCGGTCCATATCGTGCTTTTTCATCTGATCGGGGATCTGCGCCTCAACCAAGGGGGTCAGAACATAGCCGGGGCAGACCGCGTTGCAGGTGATCCCCTGCCCCGCCGTTTCCAGCGCCGTCACTTTGGAAAAGCCCACAACCCCGTGTTTTGCCGCAACATAGGCCGATTTATAGGGCGAGGCCGTGAGGCCATGGGCAGAAGCCACATTCACAACCCGGCCCCACCCGGCCTTGCGCATCATCGGCAGCGCCACAGCCGTGGTGTGAAAGGCCGATGTCAGGTTGATCGCCAGAATCGCGTCCCATTTCTCGGTCGGGAAATCCTCGATCGCGGAAACATGCTGAATGCCGGCGTTATTGACCAGAATATCGCAGCGCCCCGCCTGTTCGACCAGCGCGCGACACTCGGCGGCCTTCGACATATCGGCCGCGATATAGCGGGCCGTCACGCCAAATTCCTGCGCCAGATCGGCGGCCAGCGCGTGATCTTCTGCCCGGTCGGTGAAGCTGTTCAGGATCACATCCGCCCCGGCCCGCGCCAGTTCGCGCGCCACGCCCAGGCCAATGCCCGAATTCGATCCCGTGATGATTGCCGTCTTGCCCTTCAGGGTCATCTGCGCCTCCGTCAATGCTGCAAGTGCAAACATATCGGAAGAGACCCCGGAAAGCGAGGGGAAGTGCTGCGTGGGCAGCCCGGCCCACCCCCGCCGAAAAGCCAAAAAAAAACGCCAGCGCGAAGCTGGCGTTAAGTTATTGAGGCAGGTTTCATACAGGCAAGAAACCTATCGAGCAGTTCTGTTGTTATACTCGCAAGATTGCGGCTGGCCAAGTTAAAAGTTTGAAAAGCCCGGATCTCAGCCCTAGACTGGCCCTCGAAATCACGGGCCAAAGCAGGGAGTGTTGCACGGATGGAACAGCGATTTATCGGGGCCTTGAAAGCGACGGGCTTGTCAATCCTCTTTGCTACATTGGCTTTTGGGGCCAGCGCCCAGCCCAAACATGGCATCGCTATGTATGGAGAGCCTGCCCTCCCCCCGGATTTTGTGTCGCTGCCCTATGCCAACCCGGATGCGCCGGCAGGTGGCAAGATGATCTCGGGCGAATCGGGTGGGTTTGATTCCCTCAATCCCTTCATCCTCAAGGGCCGCGCCCCCTATTGGCTAAGCCCCCTGAGTTTTGAGACACTTCTGGGCCGTTCCTACGACGAACCCTTCACCCTTTACGGCCTTTTGGCCGAATCGGTCGAGACGGATGACGCCCGCAGCTTTGTCGAATTCACCCTGAACCCGGCCGCCCGGTTTTCGGATGGCGCGCCCGTCACCATCGCCGATGTGATGTGGTCCTTTGAAACTTTGGGCACCGTGGGCCATCCGCGCTATCTGGGAACATGGGCCAAGGTCGCCAAGATGGAACAGACGGGGGATCGTTCTGTCCGCTTTACCTTCAACACCGAAGATCGGGAGCTGCCCCTCATCCTTGGCCTGCGCCCGGTGCTGCAAAAGGCGCAATGGGAGGGAAAGGATTTCGCGGAATCCTCGCTAGAGGTTCCGATTGGCACTGGCCCCTATATCGTCTCGCGCTTTGAGGCCGGACGGTTCATCGAATTCACCAAGAACCCGGATTGGTGGGGCAAGGATCTGGCCTTCAACAAGGGTCGGCACAACATCGAAACGCTGCGCTATGATTACTTCGGCGATGGCGGCGTGGTGTTTGAAGCCTTCAAAGCCGGAGAGATCACCACCTATCGCGAAACCAATGCTGCGAAATGGGCCGATCAATATGACTTCCCGGCGGTGCAATCGGGGGAGGTGGTGAAATTCCTCATCCCACATCAGCGCCCCGCGGGCATTGAAGGCCTCGTCATGAACACCCGCCGCGCGCAATTTGCCGATTGGCGCGTGCGCGAGGCCCTGATCCTTGCTTTCAACTTTGAGGTGATCAACACAACGCAGACCGGGGGCGACCAGCCGCGCATCCAGTCGCCGTTCCACAACTCTGTTCTGGGGATGGAGCCGGGCACCCCGGCCACGGGGCGCGAGTTGGAGCTGCTGCAACCCTTTGTCGACAGCCTTTTGCCCGGCGCAATCGAAGGCTACGCCCTGCCGGTAGGCGACGGCTCGGTTGCCAATCGCGCCAACCTCCGCCGCGCAGGCGCGCTTCTGGCCGAGGCCGGCTGGTCTGACGCCGATGGCACCCTGCGCAATGCCGAAGGCCAGCCCTTCGAATTGGAAATCACTCTGACAAATGGTCAGGATGAGGTGATCTCGATTGCCAGCATCTATATTGAAGCGCTCAAGCGGTTGGGCATTGCCGCGCGTCTGGTCACCATCGACAGCGCCCAGATGAAAGAGCGCACCGACCGCTATGATTTCGACATGACCTATATCCAGCGCGGCCTGTCCCTATCGCCGGGCAATGAGCAGATGCTCTACTGGGGTTCTGCGGGAGTGACGGAGCCGGGCAGCCGCAACCTGATGGGCATGAACTCCCCCGCCGCAGAGGCGATTATCGGCACGCTGGTCAACGCCCGCTCGCGCGAGGATTTCATCGCCTCCACCCGGGCGCTGGACCGGGTGCTGATGTCGGGGCGCTATGTGATTCCCTTCTGGTATGCGCCCTATTCGCGGCTTGCCCATGCAAAAGCCCTTCGCTTTCCAGAAAAAACCCCGATTTATGGCGATTGGCCCGGATTTCAGCCTGATGTATGGTGGGTCGCAGAATAGGCCCCGTCCAACAGGGGCCACAAGGCAGAGGCAGAAAGAGGTCGGGGCATGAATATGCGCAAACTGCGTCACGGGCTGGCGCTTGGGTTTCTGGTGGCATTGGCAAGCTGTGGCACCGTTGAGGGCTTTGGCCGCGACCTGTCAGGGGCTGCCGAAAGAACCTCCCGGCTGTTTTAAGGCGTCGCTGTGGGGCGTAGCCTTACGGAATTGTAATTTGACAATCCGCCGGACCGGGCGCACAGCACCCCGCAAGCCAAACGGCTTTGACAGCCCCCCTTTCCCGGCGCTTGGGCTGAGTTGAAAAGGAATAACGATGTCACGCGCTTCTGCGTTCGGCCTGAATGGGCTTTTGGGCTTTCGGCCGACCCTGTCCCCGCTTTTGCTCAATATGCTGGTGGCTGGCTTCATCATGGCCGAGTACAACCAGACCTTCTGGCAGCGCAACGCCACGATCTTTGACGGCAGCCCGCTGTTGATGGCGATTTTCGGGGCGGCATTCTGGGCGTTGACGCTGTTCATCCTGACGCTGCTGGGCTTTCGCTGGCTGCAAAAGCCGGTAATCGTCTTCCTGCTGATCGTCTCGGCGGTGACCTCTTATTATCAGGACACGCTTGGCGCCACGATCGACCGCGAGATGATCCAGAACGCGATGACCACCACGATCACGGAAAGCAAGCATCTGATCACTATGGGGTTCATCACCCATGTTTTCCTATCCGGTGTCCTGCCCGCGCTTTTGGTGTTGTGGGTGCGCATTCGCCCGATGGGGCTGCTGCGCAATATCTGGACATGGGGGCTGTCGCTGGGCGTGTCCTTCGCGCTTTGCATAGGGCTGTTGCTGACCAATATGCAGGCCTATTCGGTCGTGCTGCGCGGCAACAAAGAGTTGATGTCCTCCTATCAGCCGGGGGCGCCCTTGGCCGGAACCATCCGCTATGCCCGCATGATGATGAAAACCGCCGAGATCGTGGTGGAACCTTACGGCCTTGACGCCGTGTCGGATGAAGAACGCGCAGCCGCTGCCAAACCCGTGCTGCTGGTCATCGTGGCGGGTGAAACCGCGCGGGCGCAAAACTTCAGCCTTGGCGGCTATGCCCGCGAAACCAACCCCGAACTGGCCAAACGCGACATCATCTATTACCCGAATGCGTCAAGCTGTGGCACGGCAACGGCGGTTTCCTTGCCTTGCATGTTCTCCCGCTATGGGCGGGAGGAATACAGCTATGAAAAGGGCCTGTCCTCGGAAAACATGCTCGATATTCTGGCGCGCACGGGCTACCACGTTGAATGGTGGGACAATAATACCGGCGACAAAGGCAATGCCGCCCGCCTGACCAGCCGCAGCCTGATCAAATCCACCGACCCGCGCTATTGCGCCGATGGCGAGTGCACTGATGGCATTTTTCTGGACGAGCTGGCCAATTACGCCAAGACAATGACCGAAGACACCGTTCTGGTTTTGCATATGATCGGCAGTCACGGCCCGGCCTATTACCTGCGCTACCCGCCAGAGTTCCGCCGCTTTACCCCCACCTGTGACACGGGCGAATTGTCGAATTGCACGGTGGATGAGATCGTGAACACCTATGACAACACGATCCTTTACACCGATCATATCGTAGCCTCGATGATCGATATTCTGGAGGCCGAAGCCAATGTCACCCCGGCCTTGTTCTATGCCTCGGACCATGGCGAGTCGCTGGGGGAAAACGGGTTGTTCCTGCATGGCGCGCCCTATTTTCTGGCCCCTGAATACCAAACCCGCGTCCCGATGTTGTTCTGGGCACCAGAGCGGTTCACAAAGCCCTTCGCCATTGACATGGACTGCCTGAAAGCGGGGGCCAGTGCCGAAGTCAGCCATGACAATATGTTCCACAGCCTTCTCAGCTTTGCCGATGTCCATAGCGAGGTGATTGATCGCAGCCTTGATCTTGTGGATCAATGCCATGCAAGCGAAGCAAGTGAGCCCGCCACGCCCGAGACAAAGCCATGACCCAGAAACCCGCCCCCTCGTCGCATCGCGAGGCGCGCCCGCGCCCGGCGCGGATCACCGGCCTGCGCCATCTTTGGGCCGCTACCACCTATTCCTTGGCGGGGGTGCGCAGGCTTTGGGGCGAAACCGCCTTTCGGCATGAGGTTCTGGCCCTGCCGCTTGTGATGGGCCTATTTGCCGCCAGCGGGGCTGCGCTGTGGCAATTCATCGGGGCCTTCGTGCTATGGGCGCTGCTGGTCGCGGTCGAAGCCCTGAATACCGCCATTGAAGAGCTGGTGGACCATATCAGCCCGGACTGGTCGATTTTTGCGCGTAATGCCAAGGATCTGGGCTCTTTGGCGGTGATGTGCCTGTTGCTGGCGAATGGCGCGTTCATTGGCGCGGTGCTTTACACGCTGCACGTCGTCTAGGCCCCTCTTGCCTTGATCTGCGGGCGCAGCTAGGCACAGGACATGCAGTCGATCATTGATGCCGGGCCACCGCCGCCCTGCCCGCCCCAGTTCAACCTTGCCGCCCATGTTCTGGCCGCCGCACAGCGTTTTCCGGAAAGGATTGCGCTGGAGTTGCTGGGGCCAGAGGGCGCAGATCGTCTGACCTATGCCGCTCTGGAGGCACGGGTTCGGGGCTGTGGCACGGGGCTTTTGGCGCTTGGCCTGATGCCGGAGGACCGCGTTTTGATGCGGCTTGGCAATAGTGTGGAATTTCCGGTGCTGTTTCTCGGCGCTATCGCCGCAGGGCTGGTGCCAGTGCCGACATCAGCCCAACTGACCGCGCGGGAAATCGGCGCTCTTTGCGCCACCCTGTCGCCCGCGCTGATCGTGGCCGATGCAAGCTTGCCTTTGCCGCCTGACCTTCCTTGCCGGGTGCTGCCCTCTGCCGAACTGACCAAGATGGCGTCGCTGCCCCCGGTTTCTTTCCAGTTGGGCGATCCAAATCGGCTGGCCTATATCATCTTCACCTCTGGCACTTCGGGGCGACCGCAGGCGGTGATGCATGCACATCGGGCCATTCTGGCGCGGGCGATGATGATGACCGGCTGGTATGACCTGCGCCCCGATGACCGCGTGCTGCATGCCGGGGCCTTCAACTGGACCTATACACTTGGCACCGGCTTGATGGACCCTTGGACGATGGGGGCGACCGCTTTGATCCCGATGCCCGGCACCCCCAGCGCCGATCTGCCGGGGTTGCTTGCCCGTCATGAGGCGAGCCTGTTTGCGGCGGCTCCGGGGGTCTACCGGCAAATGCTGCGACAGCCGTTTGCGCCATGCCCCAAGCTGCGCCACGGCCTGTCGGCAGGGGAATCCCTGCCCCCCGCCCTGCGCGCCCGCTGGCAAGAGGCGACGGGCACCGATATTCACGAAGCTTTCGGCATGTCCGAAATCTCGACCTTCCTGTCGGGTGCGCCGGGCAGGCCTGCGCCAACCGGCTGTACCGGCTTTGCGCAACCGGGCCGCAAGCTTGCCCTGCTGGACGGCGATGGCGCGCCGGTGCCCTTTGGAACCCCCGGCATCATCGCAATTGACCGCAAAGATCCGGGGTTGTTTCTGGGATATCTGGATGACCCCACCGCCACCGAGGCCAAATTCAGCGGGCCCTGGTATCTGACCGGGGACACTGCCGAAATGACCCCTGAAGGGGCGATCCGCTATCTTGGGCGGGCCGATGACATGATGAATGCAGGCGGCTACCGCGTCTCTCCGCTGGAGGTGGAGGCCGCCCTGACCCAACACCCCGAGATTGCGGAATGCGCGGTGGTCGAACTGGCCGTCTCGCCCGAAAAAAGCATCATCGCTTGCGCTTTCGTTCCCCGTGATGCCAGCGCGCCCCCGACGGCGGACGCGCTTTCTGCCTTCGCTGAAAGCGCTTTGGCCCGCTACAAACAACCCCGCCACTATTGCATGATCGACGCTTTGCCGCGCAATCCGAATGGCAAGATCAACCGCCGCCTGCTGCGCCAGACCTTGGAACTGCCCGCGCGAAACCCTGCGCCCTGATCGCCGGGGCTGGTCAATCCGAACTAATCGGTTTACCACCGTGGCAGCTTGGTTGTTGCAAGAAGAAGCGCTCATGATCCGCCTTGATATCTTTTCCGACCCGATCTGCCCTTGGTGCTATATCGGCAAGACCTTCCTTGATCGGGCGCTGGAGGCGCGAGGGGATCATCCTTTCGCCGTGGCTTGGCACCCGTTCCAGCTGAACCCCACGATGCCCCCCGAAGGGATGGACCGCCGGGCCTATCTGGAACAGAAGTTCGGGGGCAAGGCGGGTGCGATTGAGGTGTACGGGCGCATCGAACAAGCAGCGCTTGATGCCGGGTTGGAAATTGACTTCGCCGCCATGAAGCGCACGCCCAACACGATGAACGCGTACCGCCTGATCCATTGGGCTGGGCTGGAAGAACGCCAGAACGCCGTCGTGAACGCCCTCTTTCGCGCCTATTTCCGCGAGGGGCGCGATATTGGCGACCCTGCTGTGTTGGTCGAGATCGCAGGCGCCGCAGGGATGGACGCGGCCATTGTCGCACGGCTTTTGGAAACCGATGCCGATTACGACGATCTGGCGGCCCGCGATGCCGATGCCCGCCAAAAGGGCGTTACCGGCGTTCCGACCTTCCTGATCGCCCAGCAATATGTCCTGTCGGGCGCGCAGCCCGTGGCCCTTTGGGCGCAGGTGATGGACGAGTTGATTGCCAAGATCGCCCAGCCCTGAGGGCTAAAAAGACACGTCCCGCCCCATTCCCGGGACGGGGCAGGACGTTTCACGTTAGGCCAGATCATGACGCAGCCCCCCCAAAGGCTTGGGCAAACGGAATTCATCGCCCTGATCGCGATGCTCTTTGCCACAATCGCTTTTTCGATCGTTTCCATGTTGCCCGCCCTGCCCCAGATTGCGGCAGAGCTGTCGCCCGAGGCCCCGAACGCGGCCCAGTTGATCCTCACCAGCTTTGTGCTGGGTATGGGTATCGGAACCCTTCTTGCAGGCCCTCTGTCGGACAGTTTTGGCCGAAAGCCGGTGATCCTTTACGGAGCGATCCTTTATTGCGCCGCCGCTGCCACGGCCTTTTTTGCGCCCAATCTGGAAACGGTCCTCGCCGCGCGGGTCGTACAGGGGCTTGGGGCCGCCGCCCCGCGCGTTGTCTCGCTGGCCCTTGTCCGGGATCTTTACAAAGGGCGCGACATGGCCCGCGTGGTCAGCTTTGCCATGATGATCTTCACGTTGGTGCCCGCCGTGGCCCCGCTTCTGGGTAGTTTCATCATTGCGGGCCTTGGCTGGCGGGCGATCTTTCTGGCCTTCATCCTGTTCTCTGCCCTCTCGATGGCCTGGCTCTTGCTGCGTCAGCCTGAAACCCTGCCCGCAGGTCGCCGCGCGCCGCTTCGGTTTGACCCTTTGTGGGCCGCAGCCAAAGAGGTGCTGACCAACCGGGTCATCCTGACGACCATCGCGGTGCAAACGCTTGTGTTCGGGGCGTTGTTTGGAACGCTGTCGTCGACCCAGCCGATCTTTGACATGACCTTCGACAAGCGAGACAGCTTTCCGCTTTGGTTTGCCTTGATCGCCGTGCTGGCCGGATCGGCAAGCCTTGTGAATGCCTCTATCGTCGTGCGCTTTGGCATGCGGCTTTTGGTAACGATCTCTTTGGCGGTGCAGGTTTTATTTTCGCTTTTCATGGTGGGGATGACGGCGGCAGATCTGTGGCCCGCAGCGCTGGTCTTTCCGGCCTATATCGCCTGGATGGTCGGGGTGTTTTTCATGGCGGGCATGACGCTGGGCAATCTCAATGCCTTGGCGTTAGAACCTGTAGGCCATATCGCGGGCATGGCGGCCTCGATCACAGGGGCTGTCTCGACGGTGCTTGCGGTGGCTTTGGCAGCGCCGCTGGGTCTGGCGTTTGATGGCACGGTGATCCCGCTGGCGGCGGGGGTGGCGATTATGTCAGCGCTGGGGCTGGCGCTAATGCTGAGCCTGCCGGGGCGGAAAGACTAGGCGTCAAAGGCGGAAATCGCCGCACGTTTGCGCCATTCGCCGGGCGGGACCCCGTATCGCGCCAGAAACGCGCGGCCAAAGGCATCGGCATTCTGATAGCCATAGCGCCGGGCAACCTCGGTGGCCCTATCGCCCCGGCCCAAATCTTCGCGCGCCTGATCCAGCCGCCAGTGGCGCAGATAGGCCATCGGGGTTTGGCCCACCACAGCGCGGAACCGCTCCATAAAGCCAGAGCGCGACATGCCCGCGTGATCGGCAAGCTGTTCCACCGTCAGCGCTGCCGAAGGGTCTTCGTGGATCGCCACAATCGCGCGCGCCAGCCGCAGATCGGCCAAACCGCCCAACAGGCCCACCCCCTCTGAATGGGCTGCAATCGCGGCGCGCAGGACATGAACCACCAAAGCTTCCACATAGCCGCCGAGGAGTGAAGGCGCGCCGCAACGCGGTCTGGCCAGTTCCTCACAGAGAAGGTCGGTCAGCACGGCGATGCCGTCTTGTTGGGTCAGCGAAAGCCGATAGGGCCCGGCCTGCAGCAGTGCCTTGCCCCCTGCGCCCCAACGCAAATGGGCGCAAAGCAGCGCCTCTTGAGGGCAATCCATTCCCAGACCAAGGCTCCGGCCCGTCTGGTCTTGCACAACCCAAAATGCAGGGCCCGCGCCTAAGCCGCTTTGGACCGACACAACCGTCATGCCGCGCAGAAGATTGGTCAAACGATCAAGGCTCATTTCGGACTTTCTGCAGGGTATTTCGGATTAAATCTGACTAAAAATACGGTACACAAGGAAAAATGCATTCACAAGTCAGGAGACGCCATGTTGATCCCACGCCAGAAAACCCCAAACCTGACCCTGCCGCTGCTGGGCGGGGGGAGCTTTGATCTGTCCCGCGAAGCTGGGTCTTTGGGCACCGTCCTGACCTTTTATCGCGGCCTTCACTGCCCGCTTTGCGCGACCTATCTGAAGGAATTGGAGCGTCTGACGCCAGAATTTGCCAAGCGTGGGGTGGGAACCGTTGCGATTTCGTCGGATGGGGAAGACCGCGCCGGGGCCATGGCGGAAAAGATCGGGGCGCAATCCTTGCGATTTGCGCATTCTTTGCCGCTTGCCGAGGCGCGGGATTGGGGGCTTTACATCTCAACCTCGCGGGGGAAAACCTCGATCGGGATTGAAGAGCCTGCCTTGTTTTCGGAGCCGGGGCTGTTCTTGGTGAACAAGGATATGTCGCTTTACTATATGTCGGTGCAGACCATGCCCTTCGTGCGGCCGCATTTTTCGGAATTGCTGGGGGCGGTGGATTTTGCCATCGACAAGAGCTATCCGGCGCGCGGCGAATACACCGGCGCGGTCTGACATCGCGAAAGCCCGAAAAAAGGCGGCACCCTTGGGACTGGGGGCCGCCTTTTTTCATGGGTTGCGCGGGGTGGCGGGTTTGGGATGCCTCCGGCGGGGATATTTAAGAACAGATGAAATCCGGGAGGGTCTTTCTTATGCGGCCTTGACCTCACGCCGCTTTTCGGCCAGATCGCGGGCGATTGAGAAGGCCCCTTTGATCTTGTCGCTTTCGGTTTTCCAATCGCGGGCCAAAACGATCTTGTTGCCCGAGATCCGCGCCTGATTGCCCTGTGCCTTGATGAAATCAACCAAGCCTGCGGGATTGGCGAATTTGTCATTGTGGAACTGGACTGTGGCGCCCTTCGGACCCGCATCCAGCCGGGCGATGCCGGCGCGCTTGCACATCGCCTTGATCCGGACCACCAGCATCAAGGTGTTGACCTCTTTGGGGAGCGGGCCGAAGCGGTCGATCAACTCGGCGGCGAAGCCTTCCAGTTCGACCTTCGTGCTGAGGTTCGACAGGCGTCGGTAAAGGCCAAGCCGCAGGTCGAGGTCGGGGACATAGGTTTCGGGGATCAGGACCGGAACACCGAGGTTGATGTTCGGGGCCCATTGATCGTCCAGCTCTGCCAGACCGGCAATCTCTCCGGAGCGGATCTTGGCAATCGTTTCTTCCAGCATGGATTGGTACAATTCATAGCCGACCTCCTTGATATGGCCGGATTGCTCCTCTCCCAACAGGTTGCCCGCACCGCGCAGATCAAGGTCATGGCTGGCGAGGTTGAAGCCTGCGCCAAGGCTGTCAAGGCTGCCCAGAAGCCGCAAACGCTTCATTGCTTGTGGGGTCAGCGGCACGCGCGGTTTGGTGGTGAGGTAGCAATAGGCGCGCGTCTTGGCACGGCCCACCCGGCCCCGGATCTGGTACAGCTGGCTAAGACCGAACATATCAGCGCGGTGGACGATCATCGTGTTGGCGGTCGGAATATCCAGACCGGATTCCACAATCGAGGTCGCTAGCAGTACATCGTATTTGCCATCGTAAAACGCATTCATCCGGTCATCGAGATCGCCCGCCGCAAGTTGGCCATGCGCCACGACATAGGAGACCTCGGGGACGTGGGTTTTCAGGAAATCCTCCACATCCGGCAGATCTGCGATGCGTGGCATGACATAGAAGCTTTGCCCGCCCCGGTAGCGTTCGCGCAACAAGGCCTCGCGGATCGTGACCGTGTCGAATTCCGAGACATAGGTGCGGATGGCCAGACGGTCCACCGGCGGGGTTGCGATGATCGACAGATCCCGCACGCCCGTCAGCGACAGTTGCAGCGTGCGCGGGATGGGCGTGGCCGTCAGGGTCAGCACATGCACTTCGGAGCGCATCTCTTTCAGCCGCTCTTTATGGCTGACGCCGAAATGCTGTTCTTCGTCGATCACCAAAAGGCCGAGGGTCTTGAACTTGATCCCTTTCGCCAAAAGCGCATGAGTGCCGATACAGATATCAACCGTGCCATCCGCGATACCTGCACGGGTGCTGGTGGCATCCTTTGCGCTCACAAACCTTGACAAGGGTTTGACAACAATCGGAAATCCGCGAAACCGTTCGGCAAAGCTGCGGTAATGCTGGCGTGCCAGAAGCGTGGTCGGGGCGATGACCGCCACCTGCATCCCCGCCAAAGCCGCTACAAAGGCCGCGCGCATCGCCACTTCGGTTTTGCCGAAGCCGACATCGCCGACGATCAGCCTGTCCATCGGAGAGCCTGCCTCCAGATCACCGATCACATCGGCAATCGCAGAGAGTTGATCTTCGGTCTCCGTATAGGGAAAGCGGGCCGCGAAGGCTTCCCACATGGCATGGGGGGCCTCCAGGATCGGTGCATGGCGCAGGTGGCGTTCGGCGGCGATCCGCATCAGCCGTTCTGCAATCTCTCGGATCCGGGCCTTCAGCTTCGCTTTCTTGGCCTGCCATGCACCGCCGCCCAGTCGGTCCAGCAACCCCTCCTCGTGGCCGTAGCGGCTCAGGAGTTCGATATTCTCGACCGGCAGGTAAAGCTTTGCATTTTCAGCATATTCGATGCTGAGGCATTCATGCGGCGCGCCAAGCGCTGTGATCATCTCCAGCCCAAGATAGCGGCCGACGCCATGTTCGACATGCACCACAAGATCGCCGGGGCTCAGAGTATCGGCATCGCGCAGGAAGTTATCGGCCTTGCGCTTGCGTTTGGGTTTGGCGATCAGCCGGTCGCCCAGCACATCCTGCTCCGAGATCACGGCAAGGCCCGGCGCGGTAAAGCCTGCCTCCAAGGGCCAGATCAGAAGGAAAAGGCCCCCCTTTCCCTCGGGCACGGCGCGCATATCCTCGATCAGGGTCGCACCGATCACGCCCTGATCTTCCATCAAACCGCGCAACCGTTCCCGCGCCCCTTCGGACCAACTGGCGATCACCACCTGACGCTCTTTGCGCAAAGCTTTAAGATGGTCCGCCAAGGCATAGAAAAGGCTTATGTTTTCCTGCTGACGCTCTGGCGCGAAACTGCGGCCTGCGCGCCCGCCCGCATCCACCACCCCCGGCCCCGGAGCCGCCGCCAAGGGCGAGAGTTGGATCACCCGGTGATCCGCAACCGCCGCCGCCCAATCGGCATCGTCAAGATACATCAGCTTTGGGGCGGCAGGCTTGTAGACGGAAACGAGCCGCCCCTTGGCTGTCAGCGCCTCGCGCCGCGCGTCATATTGATCCGCGATGCTGTCCCAGCGGGACAGCCGCATGGGTGTGACCTGATCATCCAGCATCACGCTGGCCTCGGGCAGATAGTCGAACAGAGTTTCAAGCCGGGCATGAAAGAACGGCAGCCAATGCTCCATCCCCTGATGCTTGCGCCCGGCACTGACCGCCTCATAAAGCGGGTCATCAGAGCCGCCTGTGCCAAACTCCACCCGGTAGTTCTGCCGAAAACGGCTGATCGCGGCCTCATCCAGCAAAATCTCGGAGACAGGGGCGAAATCCACCGCTGTCAGCTTTTCCGTGGTGCGCTGGGTTTCGGGGTCAAAGCGGCGCGCGCCATCAAGAACGTCGCCGAAGAAATCAAGCCGGACAGGCCCACCCGGACCCGGCGGGAAAATATCAATGATGCCGCCGCGAATGGCATAATCGCCCGGCTCTGCCACCGTGGCCACAGGCGAAAACCCCATGCGGGACAAAAAGCCCCGAAGCTGCGCTTCATCTACCCGCGCCCCCACACGGGCCGAAAATGCCGCCTCGCGCAGGACAGCGCGGGCGGGCAGTCGCTGTGTTGCCGCATTGAGCGTGGTCAGAACCACAAAGGCCCCCGGCACCCCTTGCGCCAAGGCCGCCAGCGTCGCCATCCGGCGGGAGACGATATCAGGATTGGGCGAGACGCGATCAAAGGGCAGGCAATCCCAGGCGGGCAGCTCAAACACCGCTACTTCTGGCGCCAGAACGCCCAAAGCGGTGCGCATCGCCTCCAGACGTTTGTCGTCGCGCGCCACATGGATCACAGGCGCGCCCCGGCCAAGTTCGCGCGCCAAAAGGCGGGCATCAAAGCCTTCGGGCGCACCGCCCAGGGTCAGGCGCTGTTCTGGGCGCATCGCGTTCCTCATTTCATTCAGCAGCAGGTCATCTGGCGGGTCAGATAGCGC
>JAQWYA010000035.1 GCA_029254215.1 Pseudorhodobacter sp.
TAGCCGTTGCCGATCAGAACGAAGGGGGCCCAGACAGCCGGATGGGCGTGATCGGGGCGGGTTTCGTCTTGCAAAAGCGCCAGAATCGCCGCTTGCAGGGCCTTGGCCTTGGACAGGGGCTGCGGGCCTGTGCGAGCGCCCAGCGCGCGGGTGGTCAGCGCCAGTGCCGCATCATCGCGCACCGGCCAATGCGACACCAAAAGAGAGCGCGCGCCTGCAAAGATGAACCCCCGCGCCAGACCGGAAAGGCCGCTCGAATCCGGCTGGCCATCGGCGGCGGCGGTATTGCAGGCCGATAGCAGCACCCAATCGGCGTTCAGGTCCAGTGCGGCGGCATCGCTGGCCGACAGGAAGCTTGCCTTGGGCCGGGGATTGAGGCCCGGCATCGTCAGCACGAGGCCCGGCTCGGTCACGCCCATTTGCCCGGCCAAAAGCCCGTGCGTTGCGAAGGCAAGGACCCGCGCGCGGGCAAGGTCGCGCGACTGATCGGCCGCCAGAAGGGCCGATTTCGTGGCCGCCTCGCGCAGATAGACAGTGCCCTCCTGTGCCCCCAGCAGGCTGGCCAGCGCTTGCACCTCGGCCCGCGTTCCGGGCAAGGGGGCCAGACCCGCAAAGGGGGCGGAGGCACCATCGGGCGGGGTGAACAGCGGATCTCCGAAGCCGATGAAGGGAAGATCGCCCTGCGGCAGGTCGCGTTGCAGCGCCGAGACGATCAGCGCGGCAGGGCTGGTGTAGAAAACCATCGGATTATGGCGGATCAGCCAATCGGTTGAGCGCAGGGCCTCGGGGTCATCATCGCGGCCCTCGGGCGGGCTTGCGACCAAAAGCGACAGGGGGAGCGAGGCCAGCGGGCCATCCACCACCAGATGCAGCGTTTGATCGCCCAAAAGCGGGGCCAGAGGGGCCAGAAAAGCTTGATAAAGCGCATGGGTGGCGCTGCGGTCAAAGGGCGCGATCTGGGACGCCGGATCATTCAGCGGGGCGGCGGCGCGGCTTTGGCCTGTGGGATCAAGGCTTTGGCGCAGCTTGGCCACGGTGGCGCGCAGGGCCTCCGCCGGGATCGGGACCTGATGCCAAGCGAAACTTTCGCCCCGGATTGCAAAGACATAGCTTGCGGTCTTGGCGCTGACGATCAGGACAAAGGCCTCCCCCTCGGGCAGGTAGGAGGGGATGTCAAAGCGCGACAGCGTCTGGTTTCCGAAGAAGGGGCCGTAATCCTTGGGCAGGGCCGCGATCTGGGGTGACAGCGCCTGCAATTCGGCAAGGGCGCGGGTGAAATCAGGGCTGGAGGTGGCCCCTTTGCGCAGGCCATCCGCGATCAGGTCTGACAAGCGCCCGCGTTCGCGCAAAAGATGGGCGGCCTCGGGGGCCTTGGCCATCAGTCTTTGGCCAAGCTGAACGGTGGCGGTGGCGGCGGCCCCTTCGCTGAATTGCTGCGCGAGGGTGAAGGCCAGATGCGCCCCCGCATTGCCCTGCATGAAATCCGACAGCGAGTCAGACAGGCCGTTGCCCATCCCATCGGGAAGGGGCGGAGCGGCGAGGGCTGCCTCTTCGGCGGCCTGTCGGGCGGAGGCGGCCAGAGCCTCCAGCACCGGAGCAAGGAAGGGCGCCCGGAGCGGGCCTTTGCGGATCAGGTCTGCGGTCAGCGGCAACAGCGCCCCCGGATCGGGCACAAAGCCGCAATCAGGAACGCAATAAAGCGGCGGTGCCTGCGGATAATCAGCCGCCCATTGGATCAGGAGGTCACATTCCATCCCCGGCCCCCGCGCCATCAGGCAGCCCAGCGTATAGGCGCGCTGGCTATGGGGGACCATGCCGATCTGGCTGGGCAGGCCGACCTCGGGCAAAAGCCCGAAGAGGCGGGTCGCCTCGGCTTTGTCGCCCTGATGCACCGCCAGCGACAGGGACAGGAGCATCCGCATCTTTTGCAAGCCACGCACCGAGACATGGCGGAACCGCGCCTCGGCCCGGTCGGCAAGACCGGAGGCGATGAAATCATGCCATGACTCACCCTTGCTTTGGTCGATCATGGCTTGCGCGTTGGCCGCATCGGCGGCAGCCATCATAAGTGTGGTTTCGGCAATAAAGGCCCCGAATTCGGCGTCAAAATCGGCCTCCAGCGCCTTGGCCTGTTCGAATTCGCCAAGTTCCGACAGGATCAGCGCCTGCCGATAAGCAAGCCGCGCGCGGGCAAACCAATCCAGCGGGGCATGGCGGGCTTGCAGATCCTGCGCCAGACGCAGGCTTTCGAGGGCGGCCTGCGGATCGCCTTGCAAGAGGGCCAGCCGGGCATGGGCCATGCGGCGTTCGCGCTCGGTGCCGTAATCTTCCAGAAGGTCCTCGGCGGCGGGGTGGTCGGCGTAATAGGCGGCGGCCTCTTCCACGAACCCCAGCGAGAGGCGGGCATTGATCTGCGCGGCTTTGGCGGCCTGATGATCGGCGGGGGAGAGGCCGGGCAGCGCCGCCACCCCCGCCAGTTGCAACTGCGCAGACAGCGCCTGCCCGCCGCCAAGATGGATGGCCGCGCGCATCAGATCGGCCTTGATCGCCAGACGGTCCGGGATCTGGCCCGCGCAGGGATGGCTGATATCGGCGAAGCCATCGGCGCGGGAGGCATCATTATAAGCCTCCGGCAAGGCCTCTGCCCCGGCTTTCAGATCGGCGCTTTCCAGATTGGTTTGGACCAACGCCTCGCAGGCCGGGGCCAGCAGCGCGGGGTCGGTATAGGCGACGGCCTGCACCGCTTGTTCGGCACCCGCCATGGCCAGCGACAAAGCGGTTTCGGCCGTCACATAAAGCCCCATCCCCGTCAGCAGTCGTGCCAGAACGCGGTTGGCATCGCGCAGAATGGCGGGATCGTTCGGGGCGTCGCGCATCAGGCCAAGGGCAAATTCGCTTTCCGCATTGATGCGAAGCGGATCGCCCGAGGCCACGGCCAGACGCGCGCCCACGGCGGCAGAGGCGGTCGCGGCCAAGGTCACGGGCAGGGCCGCGCTTTGGCGCAGGGCGCGGGCTTCGGCCAGACGCTCTGCCGCGAGGGTGGGTTGCTTGGCGCGCTGGTAGCGGTCAGCGGCCTTGACCCCGGCCAGTTCGGCCAACGATTGGGTGGCCGCCACCCGTGCCAGCCGCCGTGCGGCCCGGTGATAATGCGAGGCAGACTGGGTCGGGTCGGGCAGGTCTTGCGCCAATTCGCCTGCGGTCCAGTCCAGAATGCCGCAATCGACGGCTTGCTGTTCCGAAAGGGTCTGGCCTGCGGCGCATTCCTGTGCGGCAGCCAGCAGCGCCAGCGCGTCTTCCAGCCGACCTTCGGCGGCCACCCCGCGCGCTTGACCAACCCGCGTTTTGGCGCTTTCCGAGAAGTCGCGCGGCTGGGCCTTGGCGGGCAAGGCGGGTGCAAGCGCACACAGAAGGATCAAAGAGACGAGCGTTGGCAAGAACCGCATGAGACTTTGTCACCGATCACCCCCCGCCCCGTCAATGACGCAGCGGGGTCTACGGGGGGCTAGTTTCATCTGAGGCGGGGGCGAGAAGACAAGGATGCCTTGGCTTCGGCGAGGGTTCCGGAAGTGCCGCAGTTTTGCGCCTCGGCGGGCGTTGGGCGTTCCGGCATTATGCGGCACGGCGTGGCCGTTTGGAAAGTGCCCCGCTTTTCAGGGCGGGCGTGAATGAGATGGCTTGTGATTGGCGGTGATCCGCGCGAAAGCGGGGGGCGGCTGTTCTGGCTGTCGGATGTGCGGCCCGTGTCTTGGCGGCGGCTCGGCATCTTGATTGCGCCTTGACTGGGCCTTGAGGCCCGTTAGCTGGGGGGAGAGGCATTCTGCCCTAATGCCCGCCCCCCTGCCCGCTTGGGCACAGCCCGCAAAGAAGACCCGATGGAATTGCAGATCGCCGTTACGATGGCCTATCACCTCGACCCTGCCGATGTCCCGCTGTTGACGCTGGAGGTGGCACGGATGCCGGGCCAGAGGCTGTTGCGCGGGGCGCTGAAGGTGCCCAAGGCCAAGCTGAAGCGGATGGCGGGAGAAGGCGGGCTGGGCAAAAGGGTCTGGGCGATGTTTGACGGGGACCGCCTTGATTTGCGCTATGACGCGGAGGTGCAGATTTCGCGGCCCGATGTGGTCTTGGGGCCGATGGCCGCGATGCCGATCCACAGCCTGCCGCCCGAAGCGCTGAGCGCGCTGCGCCCCTCGCGCTTTTGCCCGTCGGATCTGTTCACGGATTTTGCGGGCCAGCAATTCGGGCATCTGGCCGGAGGCGAGAAGGTGGCCGCGATCACCGATTGGGTTCGCGCTGAAATCCGCTATGCGGCGGGCAGTTCTGACGGGGGAACCACGGCGATTGACACGTTCCTGAGCCGTCAGGGCGTGTGCCGCGACTTCACCCACCTGCTGTGCAGCCTGCTGCGCGCGGCCAATATCCCGGCGCGCTATGTCTCTGCCTATGGCCCGGATGTGCAGCCGGGGGATTTTCACGCCGCAGCACAGGTCTGGCTGGATGGGGGCTGGCAGTTGCTGGACGCCACGGGGATGGGTTCTGCCTCTGGCCTTGCGGTGATCGCGGCGGGGCGGGATGCGGCGGATGTTGCCTTTCTGGAAACCTCGCACCCGGTGCACCTGATCGCGCAAAGCGTGAGTGTCGCGCGCATCTGAGGGGGGCGGGCTTTACCAATCCTTTTCGGTCAGGCCGAGCTTTTGCAGGCGGGAATACAGCGTCGTGGGCCGGATCCCCAACAAGGAGGCCGCGCCATCGGGGCCTGACACCCGCCCCCCCGCCTCTTTCATGCAGGCGATGGTGTTGGCGATGCGGATCTGGTCGATGTCCGCCTCGGTCAGAAGGGCCGCCGTGTTGCGCACCACGGGGGCTGCGGGGTTTTGGATATCCACCGTCAGCTTCCCGGCATGTGAGACGATGGCGCTGCGTTCGATCACATTGGCCAATTCGCGCACAT
This sequence comes from Pseudorhodobacter sp., assembly GCA_029254215.1. Lineage (GTDB taxonomy): Bacteria > Pseudomonadota > Alphaproteobacteria > Rhodobacterales > Rhodobacteraceae > Pseudorhodobacter. The sequence goes on from JAQWYA010000035.1 coordinate 4,949, forward strand.
TGCCGGGCCAGTCATAGGTTTGCAGCTTGCGCATGATGCCTTCGGTGACGACCGGCTCTTTTCGGCCCAACTTCTTGCAGGCGAGTTTCAAGAGATGCGCCACCAAGGGCGGGATGTCTTGCGTGCGTTCGCGCAAGGGCGGGCAGTGGATCGGGAAGACGTTGAGGAACAAGACCAGATCCTGCCGCATCCGCCCGGCCTGCACCTCGCGTTCCAGATTGCGGCAGGTGGAGGCGATGACCCGCAGGTCGATGGCGCGGCGGCGGTCATCGCCCATGCGCGTGACCTGACAGGTTTGCAGCGCCTCCAGCAGTTTGGCCTGCTGTTCCAGCGGGATATCGGCGATCTCGTCGATGAAAAGCGTGCCGCCATGGGCGATTTCCAGTTTGCCGGGCCGGTCGCGCAGCGCGCCGCTGAACGCGCCCCGGACATGGCCGAACAGTTCACTTTCGATCATGTCGGCCGACACGGCGCCGCCCTTGAAATGGATCAGCGGCCTGCGGCTGCGGCTGCTGTCATTATGGATCGCGGTGGCGACCAGGGATTTGCCCGTGCCGCTTTCGCCGGTGATGAGAACGCTGGCTTCGGTGCGGGAGACGAGTTCGATCTGCGACAAGATCTGGCGGATCGCGGGGGAATGGCCGATCAGATCGTGATGCGCGCGCTCGATGTTGATCGCCTCTTGCAGATAGGCGTTTTCCTGCATCAGGCGGTCGCGGAGGGCCGCGACCTCTTCCATCGCCTCGCGCAGCTTGCGTTCGTTTTCCCAGCGTTCGGTGATATCGCGAAAGATCACCACGGCCCCAACCAGCACTTGCCCCTCATAGATCGGGGTGGAGACATATTCGACGCGGATCGGCTTGCCGTCCTTGCGCCAGAACACCTCGTTTTCGATGCGGTTGACCTGTTCAAAGCGGAAGGATTGATAGATCGGGCATTGCTGCGAGGGGTAGACCTCTCCGTTCAGGTGGTGGTGGTGGATCATGTTGTGAATGTCGCGGCCCAAGAGATCCTCGGTCGTCCAGCCCAGCATTTCCTGCGCGGCGCGGTTGACGAAGGTGGTCTTGCCATCGGCGTTGACGCCGTAGATCCCCTCGCCCGCCGCGTTCAGGATCAACTGGTTCTGGCGTTCGAGTTCCGAAAAGAAGGCCTGCGCGCGCTGCCATTCCAGAATCCCGCCGCCATACATGCTGGCAGCGGCGGTTTGTTCGGCGTGGCGGTCCAGACTGTCGAGATCAAGAATATTGAGCAGGACCAGATCGCCTTCGGCCTGCGTCACGACCCGCCCGGTGACCTCGACATTCAGGGGCGTCCCTTCACGCGTTTGCAGGCTGAGGCTGCGGGTCCAGGCGGATTTGCGGTGAAAGACCTCATCGAGAAAAACAATCATCCGGGCGAAATCGGTCGCGACAAGCGGGGAAAGCCGCGCGCCCACCAGATCCGGTGCTTTGAACAGGCGCGGCGCTTCGGGCGTGGCGGCCAGAATGCGGTCTGCTTTCAGATCGACAAGCAGGGTCGGCCCGAAGGCCCCGGCGAGCAGGGAATCAAAAGAGGCGTCACGGTTTTCCATTTCCGCAGTAAGGCGGCAGGGAGGGGGATGCGCAATACGAAATTTCGTAATTTACGATAGTTCGTAATTTTTTCGGGCGGGAAATTTCAGGCAACCATCTGTTTTTAAGTCATTTTCAAAAAATTTCTGCCCCGCAGCATTCGGGTTTTCTTCGGCAGTCCTTTTCGCCAGCATAGGGTGAAACCAGCCAGGAGTGCAAAATGACCATCAAGAGCCTCGGGAATCCCTTTTCCTCCAAGACGGACCTGCGCCATGGCGCGGACTGCGGGTGCAGCGGTTGTGTGACCGCCGCAGTCGAACGCGAGGACCGCATTGATCTGTCCACATCCGAAGGGATGCTGGAACGCGCGGTGGAAAGCGCGATCGTGCGGTCGGTCTTTGGCCAAAGTGACATTGGGCGCCGGTCCTTCATGGGGATGATGGGGGGCACGACGATTGCGGCGGCGCTGGCCTCGGTCTTTCCGCTTCAGGAGGCCAAGGCCGCGATTCTGGATGAGCTGGGCCCACCGGAAAAAACCGATCTGAACATCGGTTTCGTGCCGATCACCTGCGCCACGCCGATCATCATGGCGCAGCCCTTGGGCTTTTACGAACGCTACGGGCTGAACGCGCAGGTCATCAAGACCGCAGGCTGGGCCGTGGCGCGCGACAAATCCCTTGCCGGGGAATATGACGCGAGCCACATGCTAACACCGATGCCGCTGGCGATGACGCTGGGCGCGGGGTCTGTGGCCGAACCCTATATCATGCCCGCGGTTGAGAACATCAACGGGCAGGCGATCGTTCTGTCGAATGAGCATCTGGACAAGCGCGACCCCAAGCAGTGGAAGGGCTTCACCTTCGGCGTGCCGTTTGAATATTCGATGCATAACTTCCTGCTGCGCTATTATGTGGCGGAATTCGGGTTGGACCCGGATGTCGATATTCAGATCCGCGTTGTGCCGCCGCCGGAAATGGTGGCCAACCTGCGCGCGGGCAATCTGGACGGCTATCTGTCGCCCGACCCGTTCAACCAGCGCGCGGTTTATGAGGGGATCGGCTTTATCCACCTGCTGACCAAGGACATCTGGGAGGGGCACCCCTGCTGTGCCTTTGCGGCCCCGCTGTCTTTCGCGACCGAATTGCCGAACACTTACGGCGCTTTGCTGAAGTCGATCATCGATGCGACGCAATATGCCTCCAACCCGGACAACCGGAAGGAAATCTCGGCGGCGATTGCGCCCACCAATTACCTCAACCAGCCGGTGACGGTGATCGAGCAGGTTCTGACCGGCACCTTCGCCGATGGCTTGGGGCAGGTGCAGCGGGTGCCGGACCGGATCGATTTCGACCCCTTCCCGTGGCATTCGATGGGCGTCTGGATTCTGACGCAGATGAAGCGTTGGGGCTATATCGAGGGCGATGTCGATTACAAGGGCGTGGCAGAGCGGGTTTATCTGGCCGCCGATTGCAAGAAGGTCATGGAAGATCTGGGCTACACCGCCCCCGATGTGACCTACAAATCGCACACGATCATGGGCAAGACCTTCGACCCGGCAGAGCCTGCCGCCTATGTCGACAGCTTCGCCATCAAGAAGGGCTAAGCCATGACCGGTCTGTCGCTGAACAAACGCGCGGCGATTCTGTCCTTCATCCTGCTGATTGCCGGCCTCCTGATCTGGGAGGCCGCGATCCCCGCGCAAAAGGCGGTGGGCGAATTGACGGAATACGAGATCCTGACGGGGGCGGGCGTGCCAAAAGCCGGTGTGCCGCCGCCCAGCGAGGTGCTTGTCAAAGCCTGGGAGCAGTTGAGCAACCCGTTCTATGACGCGGGCCCGAATGACAAGGGGATCGGCATTCAGATCGGCTATTCGATCTACCGGGTGCTGACGGGCTATGCCTTGGCGGCCTTCGTGGCCATTCCACTTGGCTTTCTGATCGGCATGTCGCCGGTGGCTTACAAAGCGCTCAACCCGTTCATTCAAGTGCTGCGCCCGATTTCCCCGCTGGCGTGGATGCCCTTGGCGCTGTTCATCATTCAAGACAGCGAGGCCTCGGCCATCTTCGTGATCTTCATCTGTTCGATCTGGCCGATGCTGATCAACACCGCCTTCGGCGTGGCCGGGGTGCGCGCGGATTGGGTGAATGTGGCCCGGACGCATGAGCTGAACCCGCTAAAGACCGCGTTCACCGTGATCCTGCCTGCGGCTGCGCCCACGATCGTGACGGGGATGCGGATCTCCATCGGAATTGCGTGGCTGGTGATCGTGGCGGCTGAAATGCTCGTAGGTGGGACCGGCATCGGGTATTATGTGTGGAACGAGTGGAACAACCTCGATCTGACCTCCGTCATCTTCTCAATCCTCATGATCGGCGTTGTCGGCATGTTGCTGGATGCCCTGTTTGGCCTCTTGCAGCGCCGGGTCGCCTATGTCGAATAGGACCATCCCATGAAACCGTATCTGAGCATCGAGAACCTGACGCAGCGCTTTCCGGATGGAAAGGGTGGGGAACTGACGGTCTTTGAAAACGCCACTTTCGGCGTGGAGAAGGGGGAGTTTGTCGTGATCCTCGGCCATTCGGGCTGCGGCAAATCCACCATCATGAACATTCTGGCAGGGCTGGCGGAGCCCACCAGCGGGGCTGTGGTGATGGACGGGCAAGAGGTGAAAGGCCCCAGCCTTGACCGGGGCGTGGTGTTTCAGAACTATTCGCTTTTGCCATGGCTTTCGACGCTGAAGAACGTGACCTTCGGCGTTGCCGCCCGCCATCCTGAATGGACCAAGGCCGAAGTGATCGCGCATTCGACGAAATACCTGGCGATGGTCGGGCTGGAAGGTGATGTCATTCACCGCAAGCCAAGCCAGTTGTCGGGGGGGATGCGGCAGCGGGTTTCCATCGCGCGGGCTTTTGCGAACCATCCCAAGCTGTTGCTGCTGGATGAGCCGTTCGGCGCGCTGGATGCGCTGACGCGCGGCACCATTCAGGATGAGCTGCTGAAAATCTGGGGCGGGACGGAACAGACCGTCTTCATGATCACCCATGATATCGACGAGGCGATCCTTCTGGCCGACCGCATCCTGCTGATGACCAATGGCCCCTTCGCCCGTGTTGCCGAAAGCGTGGAGATCACCATTCCGCGCCCGCGCAGCCGGACCGAGATCATCGAGCATCCGAACTATTACGCGATCCGCAACCATCTGGTGCAGTTCCTGGGCAAACGCTCCAAAGAACTGTCGGGACAGCCGATGGACAGCGGGGCCACCAACCGCCCCGCGCCGATCCGTATCGACAAGACCGAACCCACCCCAGACCCGGAAGACCTTCGACCGGGCCTGCGCGCCGTCGTCAACAGCTAACCCCCGGAGGAGAGTAGAATGAAAGACCTCACCATGACCCAGACCATGACCAAAGAAGACGTGACCGCGATGATCCTGTCGGCCAAGAAACAGGCCGGGCTGACATGGGAAGAGATCGCCGAAAAGATCGGGATGTCCCCCGTCTGGACCCATTCCGCCGCCATGGGCATGAACGCCTTTCCAGCGGAAAAGGCCAAGCTGATGGTGTCTGTGATGGGTCTGCCGCAAGAGGCCGAAAGCCTGCTGATCGAAAGCCCCACAAAGATCTGGCAGCAGGCCGTGCCGACCGACCCCTGCATCTACCGCTTTTACGAGATTGTCGGCGTCTATGGCCCGACCCTCAAGGCGTTGATCCAGGAGAAGTTTGGCGATGGGATCATGTCGGCGATTGATTTTGATATGTCCGTGACCCGCGTGCCGAACCCCAAGGGCGACCGCGTGAAGATTGAAATGTCGGGCAAATATCTTGGCTATAATAGCTGGTAAGCCGATGGGGGGTGGCCTTTGCGGCCACCCGCCTGCCCCTTTGCGGAAAGCCACAAGATGACGAGGCCCCCCCTGCCCCCTTTCAGCCATGCCGATGCGGTGCAAAAGGCCCGCATGGCCGAAGACGCCTGGAACAGCCGCGACCCGGCGCGGGTGGCGCTGGCCTATACGCCCGACACGCGCTGGCGCAACCGATCCCGCTTTCTGAACGGGCGCGCCGAGGTGGAGGCTTTCCTGACCGAAAAATGGGCGAAAGAGGCTGAATACCGTCTGATCAAAGAGGTATGGGCCGTAGCGGGCAACCGCATCGCCGTGCGGTTTTGCTATGAATATCACGACGCGCAGGGCCAATGGTTTCGCGCCCATGGCAATGAGAATTGGGCCTTTGACGCGGCGGGATATATGGCCGAACGTCACGCCTCGATCAATGATGTCCCGATCCTTGAAGCCGAGCGGCTGTTTCACTGGCCGCTTGGCCCGCGCCCGCAGGACCATAAGGGGCTGTCGGACTTGGGGCTGTAGGGCTTATCAGCCGCTACGATCAGGACCGACCCGAGGCAGAGGCCCCCGCGCCCGCGCCAAAGGACGGCGAAACGGGGCCGAGTTGAGAAAACCGCCCCCGGCTGTGATCTTGTCACCAAAGCCCGCAAGTCCCCCATGCTACCCGTGACCGATCAAAAGGAGATCCGTCATGGAACACAGAGCAAACCGACCCGCTGACACATGGTCGCCCCTTTACTTTCTGGCCTCCGTCGGGGCGGGGGGGCTTGTCGTTACTTTCTTCATGGCCTTCATGTTCTGGGTGCCGCATGGCGGCCAGACCGTGCCGGTGTTCGAAGATATTGCCGCCGCCCTGCAAACCGCCAGCCCCGCTTTTGCGGCCACCTTGGCTGTTGCGGCGCTGGGAATCGCGGTTTTCGGGGCGATGAACCTTTATTTGCTGGTCTGGAACCTGCGCCGGGTCGCGGCGTTTCAAGCCTCGGACCGGGGAGAGAAGGCGCGCCTGTCAAATGCGCAGACGCAGATGATGGCGATGCCGCTTGCGCTGGCGATGTCGGTGAATGTGGCCTTCATCCTTGGGCTGGTTTTCGTGCCGGGGCTTTGGTCGGTGATCGAATATCTGTTCCCCGCGGCCCTGCTGGCCTTTCTGGCGATCGGGGTTCTGGCCCTGCGCCAATTGGGCAGCTTTTTCGGGCGGGTGATCGGCGCGGGCGGTTTTGACTGCAAGGCGAACAACTCTTTCGCGCAGCTTTTGCCCGCGTTCAGCCTTGCGATGGTGGGGGTTGGCCTGTCGGCCCCGGCGGCGCTGACCTCTTCCGCGACGGTGGCGGGCCTGTCGATCGCGCTGTCGACCTTCTTTCTGATGAGCGCGGTGCTGCTGGCGGTTGTGGCCGTGATCCTTGGCCTGCGGTCCATGCTGGAGAACGGGGTTGCGGTGGAGCAAGCGCCAACCCTGCTGATCCTTCTGCCTTTGATGACGGTTCTGGGCATTCTGATCCTGCGCCAGAACCACGGGCTGGGCGTGCATTTCGGCAGCCATGGCACCTCGGGCGATATGCTGGTGCTGCTGAGCCGGATCTTGGCGGTGGAGCTGGGCTTTGGCCTGTTCGGGCTGACGGTGCT
>JAQWYA010000039.1 GCA_029254215.1 Pseudorhodobacter sp.
GAGAACCGGAACGCCATCGGCGTCCAGCTTGGCGCGGATTACACGATTGACGCGCGGACAGAAGATGTCGTCGCCCGCGTCAAAGAGCTGACAGGCAAAGGCGCCGATTATGTGGTCGATTGCGCGGGTACGGAAACCACCGTCAATCAGGCGGTGCACATGACCAACCGGGGCGGGCGCATCTGCCTTGCGGCCTTCCCCAAGGCACCTGTGTCCTTCGATCTGGGCTATCTCGCGGTTAACAACATCTATCTGTATGGCATTCGCGGCGAGGGTCGCTCGGCCACCCATCGCGCCATGGCCTTCATGGCCGAAAAGCGGTTCGACGCGAAACTGGTCCATACCCACACCTTCCCGATGGACGACCTTCCCACAGCGCTGCGCTATGCGCGCGACCGGGTGGATGATGCGATCAAGGTTGTCGTCTCGATGCGGGAAAACGCCAAAGCCAGCCGCAGTGCCGCCGAATAATGTGAACAAAGGAAGACGAACGTGACCAAAGCCAGACGCGGTATCTATGCCGCCGCCATTTCACCCTTTAATGCGGACGGCTCGCTGAACACGGGCAAACTGGTCCACTATTGCCAGCATCTGCTGGGTCCGGGGGGCTGCGATGGCGTTGCCCCCACCGGCACCACGGGCGAGGGCACTTCGATCACCATGACCGACCGGCTGGCCCTGCCCGCCGCCTTTAGCGAGGCCGGGATCGAAAAAGACCGCGTGATCTTTGGCACGGGGGCCCCGGCTGCGGGCGATTGCGTGGCTTTGACACGCGCCGCGATGGAGGCGGGCTATAACAGCGTGCTGGTGCTGCCGACCTATTACTATAAGAACGTCTCGGATGACGGGCTTTACGCCTATTACGCCAATCTGGTGGAAAAGGTCGGCAGCGATGATCTGCGGGTGTACCTTTATCATTTCCCCGCCATGTCGGCGACGCCGCTCTCAACCACGCTTGTGACGCGGCTGCGCGCCGATTTCGGCCCGATCATTGCGGGGTTGAAGGACAGCACCGGCGATTTCGCGCAATCAAGCGCCTTTGTCGAAGCAACCGGCGGCGTGGCCGAAGATTTCGACGTTTATCCATCGTCCGAGGCGATGCTTTGGGATGGGCTGGCAATCGGGACGGCGGGGATCATCTCGGGCTCCACCAACGCCTTTGGCGCCAAGGCTCAGGCGGCCCGTCAAGCCCCCGAAGGCCCTGCCCGCGAAGCAGCTTTGGCTACGGTGAAAGCGGCGCGGGCGCTGGCCGGGAAATACCCCTTGGTGGCCGCGATGAAAACCATTGAGGCTTGGCGCAGCGGTGATGACGACTGGCTGCGGATGGCCCCGCCGCTGATCCCGCTGACCGAGGCGCAAAAGACCGCCCTGCGCGCTGATCTTGCCGCTTTGGACACCTGACGTCCCGGCTTACCGAGAAAGGAGACCCGCATGTCTGACACTTTAGCCCATGGCCCCGACCATATTGAAACCGCAACCGATCCTTCGGCCTTCGCGGCTTGGCCCACAGGTCTTTATGAAGAGATGTTGAAAAGCGGCGAGAATGGCTGCGTCGGCTCGGTTCTGGTGTCGGAAACCGACAAGCTGCGCGTCTGGCATCTGCGGATCGCACCGGGCAAGCGGTGCCAGTTTCATCGCCATGTAAACCCCTATTTCTGGTCTGCCCTGACGGCGGGCACGGCACGGGGCTATTTTTCATCCGGGGTGATCAAGGATGTCACCCATTACCCCGGCGAGACCCGTCACTTCAACTATGGCGAAGGCGACTACATGCTGCATGCCGTTGAAAACATTGGCGAAACCGAACTTGTGTTCTGCACGGTCGAGTTTATCGACGGGCCGAACACGCCGCTTGCTGTCCCCGACAGCATGCGCCTGTCTGCCCAGAAGGGCTAGGGCCACAAGACCGGGCGACAGCGGCGACACGATCGCTGCGCCTTTTTCACCGGCCCGTTACGGGCGCATCAAGGAGGAGAGACATGAAGAATTTCGTCAAGATGACCGCCGCGGCGACCGCGGTTGCGTCCATCGGCTCTGTTGCATGGGCCGAGGATATCACGCTGCGCATCGGCTCGGGCCACCCGCCGGGCGTGGTTTATGCCGGTCTGATGCAGACCTTTTTTCAGGCAGAGCTGAAAAAGCGCGTCGAAGAGCGGACCGACCACACGATCAACTTCGTCGAAGGCTATTCCGGCTCCATCGTTAAGGTGACCGAAGTATTGGAAGGCGTTCAGGACGGGATCATCGACATCGGGGGCTTCTGCTTCTGCTTTGAGCCGTCAAACCTGCCGCTGCATGCGTTTCAGGTCATGATGCCCTTTGGCACGATGGACCCGGTGACCTCCCTCAGGATCGCGAATGAGGTTTACGCCGAAGTCCCCTATCTGACCGATGTTTTCCCGGAAAAGTTCAACCAGATCCTGCTGTCGCAGATCGCGGATGGTGGCTACAACCTTGGGACGTCTTTCGCATGGGATGATCTGGCCGACCTTCAGGGCCAGAAGATCGCGGGCGCCGGTCTGAACCTGAACTGGCTGGAATATGCGGGCGTCTCGCCGGTGCAATCGTCTTTGGCGACCGCCTATACCGAGATGAAAACCAACGTCTATGAAGGCTGGATCATGTTCCCCTCGGCTTGGGTGAACCTCAAGCTGTATGAGCCGGGGCCGTTTTATACGCTGATCGGCTTCGGCTCCATGACGTGGCACGGGCTGACGATCAACCAGGACACTTATAATGAGCTGCCCGACGACGTGAAGCCGATCCTGATGGAAGTGGCGGCGGAATATGAATTGCAGACCGGCACCGTCAACGCCTCGGAATATGACCGTCTGGTGAATGAGTTGCGCGGGCTGATCACCGTCAGCGAAATCTCACCCGACGTGCGCAAGGCCTGGGCGCAGTCGCTTGCAGACTGGCCGCAGAAACTGGCGACGGACCTTGATGCGCAGGGCCTTCCTGCAAGTCAGGTGCTGAAACTCGTGCTCGAACGGGCCGAGGCCAATGGATATGAGTGGCCGGTGCGCTACGAGATCCAGTGATCCGATCCTGTGGCGGGGCCAGCGCCTCGCCACAGGCCTTTCCCGATGCAAGCGAGGCGATACGATGGTGTTGGTCCGTTTCACGGATCGCTTGACCAAGCTGTTGATGGTGCTTGGCGCGATCTGGGCGTTTGTCCTGTGTTTCTTCATCCTAAGCGATATCGTGTTTCGCGCCCTGAACGTGCCCTTTTCCGGCACGAAAGAGATTGTCGCGAATTCCGTCGTCATCATCGTCTTCATGCAGGTCGGATTTGCCGTGCGCAGCGGGTCGATGCTGCGGGCGGATTTTCTGGTCGTGATGATGCCGCCTCTGGTGCAGAAAATCCTGCTGATCTTTGCCTATGTGCTGGGGGCGGGGCTGTTTTTCTTTCTTCTGAAAGCCGGGATCACGCCCGCGCTGCGCAGCTATGTCAACGGAGAGTTTGACGGCGAGGGTGCCATGAAAGTGGCCGTCTGGCCCGCCCGCTGGGCGATCCTTCTGGGCGCGGGGCTGGCCGGTCTGAATTATGTTCTGCTGTCGCTGGTCGAGATTTTCGATCTGCGCGTGGAACGGATGGATCTGGAATGATCGGAGCACATCTTGTTTGACGTTTTCACCGCCGGTCTGATCATCGCCCTGCTAATGGGGCTTGTCTTGCTGGGGGTCCATGTGGCCATCGCCCTTGGGGTGACAAGCGCCGTGGGCATCTATCTTGTCACCGGCAAGATGCGGATCGTGGAGGCGACGCTTGCCTCCACCTCGGCGGAGGCGCTGCGCGATTTCACCTTTGCGGTGATCCCGCTGTTCATGCTGATGGGCGAATTCATTGGCAGGTCCGGGGCGATTACCGACCTTTACATCGCGATCAACAAATCCCTGAGCCGCCTGCCCGCACGTCTGGCCATCGCGACCGTGCTAGGCAACACGATCTTTTCCTTTGTGACCGGCGTCTCCATTGCCTCGGCCGCCGCTTTTTCGCGCATCGCCTACCCCGAGATGAAGGCCCATGGCTATAACCGCGGATTTGCCTTGGGGGCGATTGCTGGCTCCAGCTGTCTGGGAATGCTGATCCCGCCCTCGGTTCTGATGATCGTCTGGGGCATCCTGACCGAGCAATCCATCGGGCGGCTGTTTCTGGCGGGGGTTTTGCCGGGGCTTTTGCTAGCGGTGATGTTCATCGTCTACATTATCGGCGTGGCCATCCTGCGCCCCGATATTGTGGGCGAGGAGATCGCCAAGCATGAGGCGCGCAAGCTTGATCCAGCACTGGACACCTCGCAGGCACCTCTGCCCCGCAATCAGTTACTGGCATCGCTTCTGGGGGTTTTCGGGATCATCGCCTCGGTTCTGGGCGGCATCTGGCTGGGGTTGTTTACGCCCACCGAAGGCGCGGGCGCGGGCGCAGCCCTTGCGCTGCTGCTGGCCGTTGCAAAGGGGATGCGATGGCCCGATTTCGTCAGCGCGATCTATGCCGTGGGCAAGACCGCCGCGCCAATCCTGATCCTGCTGTTGTTCGCCGCGCTTTATTCGCGGACGCTGGCGATGACGGGCGTGACCTCGGCGATCCGGGATTTCTTTCTGAACTCGGGCCTCACGCCCTTCATGGTGCTGGGGATCATCCTGCTGGTCTGGTTCATTCTGGGCATGATCATCGATTCCATCTCGATCATGCTGCTGACGGTGCCGATTGTGGAACCCGTGGCGCTGGCCTTCGGCTTTGATCAGGTCAGCTTCGCGATTGTCGGGATCATCGCGATCGAGGCGGGCTTGCTGACGCCGCCCTTCGGGCTGTTGGTCTACACCGTGAAGGCTGCCATTCAGGACAATGAAGTGGGCGTGCAGCACATCTTTTTGGCCTCGGTCCCCTATTGGATCATCATGCTGATCACGGTGGCGCTGATCGTGGCCTTCCCCAGCATCGCCAATATTCTGCCCGACCTCATGATGTAGCCCCCCGGAAGGAGAACCCCATGCCCGCCTATTGGCTTGCCCGGTCGATCATCAACGATCCCGTCGCCTACAAGCGTTATACTGACCAGATCCCCGGCATCATCGCCAAATTCGGCGGCAAGGTGCTGGCGCGGGGCGGCAAGTTCCAGATCATGGAAGGCCCTGAGAAGTTCAAACGATTTGTGGTGATCGAGTTTCCAGACCTTGCCACGGGCGTTGCCTGCTTCACATCGACCGAGTACGACGAGGCAGCGCGTCACCGCCGTGAAAACGGCGCGGGCGAGGTGGAGACGGTGATCCTTGAAGGCGGGGAATTCACCAAATGAAGACGGCGGAAAGACAAGGGAGAGATCAGTGAAGACCACGCGTGTGATGTTGGCGGCTCAGGGCGGGCCGGAAGTGATGGAACTGCAAGAGGCCGATCTTGCCGCCCCCGGACCGGGCGAAGTGCAGATCGAACAAACCGCCATCGGTTTGAACTACATGGATATTTATCAGCGTTCCGGCGCCTATAAGCTGGCCTTGCCAAGCCCGCTTGGGCTGGAGGCTGCGGGGCGCGTCATTGCCGTTGGTGCGGATGTGACCGGTTTTGCCCTGGGCGACCGCGTGGCCTACGGGCCGGTTCTGGGCGCTTACGCCAAGCATCGCAACGTGCCTGCCGCGCGGTTGGTGGCGATCCCGGACGGCATTTCCGATGAGGTCGCGGCCGCCGTTCTGATGAAAGGCACCACGGTTGAATATCTGCTCAACCGCACCCACAAGCTGTCGAAGGGCGAGGATGTTTTGTTCTGGGCGGCTTCGGGCGGCGTGGGCCAGCTTGCGGGCCAATGGGGCGCGCATTTGGGCGCGCGGATGATCGGCGTCACCTCGGGGCCGGAAAACTGCAAGGCGATCCTTGGCCTCGGCTATGCCGAAGCAATTGACCGCAAATCCGAAGATGTCGCCGCCCGCGTCCGCGAATTGACCGGCGGCAAGGGCGTCCCGGTGGTCTATGACAGCATCGGCAAGGCCAGCTTTGATGCCTCGATCAAAAGCCTGTCCACCTATGGGCTGTTCGTGTCCTATGGGGCCACAACCGGAGAGGCGCCGCCCGTGCCGCCCAGCCTGTTGCAGCACAGCGGGTCGTTGTTCTTTACCCGTCCGACGCTGGCCGATTACATCAAGCAGCGCGAAGATCTGGTCCATGCCGCATCCGAGGTGTTCCGACTGGTTCAGGAAGGTGTGCTGACGGTCAACATCAACCAGCGCCTGCCGCTGGCCGATATCGTACAGGCCCATCACGCGCTGGAAGCCGGAGAGACGACCGGCTCCACCGTCCTGATCCCGTAAAGACCGGAGCACCCTATGATCCGGGTCGCGCCCATGCCCGCTTTCGGCCTGTTTGCAGCCGCCAGCATTGGCGCGGCCCTTGCCCTGACAACCCCGGATCAGATGATGATCCGGGTGGCGGTTGTGGCGGGGCTGGCGATCTTTTGCTTTGCAACAAGGATGCTGCCCGAACTTGTGACCTCGCTTTTGTGCTTTCTGGGGTTTTTGGCGCTGGGTGCGGCCCCTGTTGATCTGATCTTTTCGGGCTTCTCAACAGGCGGGTTCTGGCTTTTGTTCGGCGGGCTGATCATCGGGACGGCGATCAGCCAGACCGGGCTGGGCCAACAGGTGGCGCTGCGGATCTTTGCCAAGACCGGCAATTCCTATGCCCGCGCCGTGATCTTGCTGGCGGTCAGCGGGTTGGGGCTGGGGCTTTTGGTGCCATCCACCATTCCGCGCGTGATCGTGCTGATGCCTGTCGCCCTGTCGCTCGCCGCGACAATGGGCTTTGCCACCGGATCACGCGGGCAGATCGGCCTTGCCGCGACGGCTGCGGCGAGCACGTTGCTTCCGACCTATGCGATCCTGACGGCGAACCTGCCAACCATCGTGCATTATGGCGCGCTTGAGACCCTCTATGGGATCAAGCCCTCGTATTCGCTGTATTTTCTGGCGCAATTCCCTGTCAATCTGGTGCGCTTTGGCCTGCTTTTGGGGTTCTTTCTGCTTTTTGCCAAGTCCGAAAGCCGGGGCGGTGCCCTGCCTGAAGCCCCCAAACCCATGACCCGGCCGCAAAAGCAGTTGCTGGGCCTTCTGAGCATCGCGATCCTGTTCTGGGCGACAGATGCGCTGCACGGCATCTCTCCGGCGTGGATCGCGCTGGCGGTGGCGATTGTTCTGCTCTGGCCCGGCAATCCGCTTTTGTCGAGGGATGCGATGAAAACCTCGGTCGACCTGTCGCCCGCGTTCTTTCTGGCCGGAATTTTCGCCGTGGGGGCGGTGTCAGCCCATGTGGGCCTCAACGCGATGATCGCAGAGGCGCTGGTACCGAAGCTGGCGCTGGAGCCGGGCGAGACGCTGCGCGACCTTTACGCCGTTTCGGGTTTTTCGATGCTGATGGCCCATCTGACAACCGCGCCTGCGGCCCCGGTGATGCTGGCCCCCTTGGCCGGGCCGATGGCAGAGGCTGCGGGCTGGCCCGTGCATACCGTGGCAATGGCCCAGATCATTGGCATCTCGACGCCGCTTCTGCCCTACGAATCCCCGCCCCTGATCATTGCCATGTCGTTGGCCCATCTCCCGGTGGCTGCCGTGACGCGGCTTTGCCTTGTGCTGGCGGCGGGGGTGGCGCTGCTGGGCCTGCCGCTGACCTATCTTTGGTGGCAGGTGATCGGGCTGTTCTGAGGGTTAATTCGGTGCCTGCGCCCGTTCGATCGGCAGCAAAACGGCAGAGTTATCCAGATCGCCCTCGCCGTGATCCAGCGCGTCCTGCATCATCGCAAGATAGGTTTCGGCAAAGGGCAGGCCCTGCCCCTGATTTGCCGCCGCGTCGCGGATCAATGTGAAATCTTTGGCCGATTGCGCGATGCGGCCGAGGGGCGCGAAATTGCGGGCAACCATGCGACCGCCCTTTCCCTCCATCACCGCTGAGGCGGCGGCAGAATTGCGCGCCAGATCCAGAAACACCGCCGGGTCCAGACCAAGCCTATGGGCAAAGACCAGACCTTCGGCCAAGGCCGCACGATTGAGCCCCAGAACAAGGTTGATCGCCAGTTTCGCGCGGTTGCCATTGCCCACTGCCCCCACGTGGAACTGCCTGCGCGACAGCACCGCCAGCAGAGGCGCAATCACCTCGGCACTGGCGGGATCCCCGGCGACAAAGAACACGACTTTGCCCTCGGCCAGATCGGCGCTGGTGCCGGAGATCGGGGCCTCAATCAACTCCACCCCTTTTTGCGCGGCCCTGACGGCAAGGTCGGGCATCCGCGCCGGATCACAGGTGCTGACGCAAATCAGGCGGGTCGCGGCCCCTTGTGGGGCGGCCTCAATCAGGTTTTCCAACTGATCCGTGTCGAACACCGCCGCAAACACAAAGGGCGCGGCCCAGATCGCCTCGGCCCCCGGTGCGGTGCCACCAAGGCCCTGAAGTTCGGTGCAGCGCGCGGGCTGAGGATCATGGCCCCGGACCGCATAGCCGGCTGCCAGAAGTCGCGTGGCAATCGCGGTTCCGATCAGCCCAAGCCCAAAAAGACCGACATCCGTTGCCATCCCCGGCCCCCTATTGTGCCGCCTTCATGTCAGCCAGTTTCGCCAAAGCAAGGTTGGACAAAGGCAGGGTCACCGGATCCCCAGTTTCGGCTGAAATATCGGCGGCAAGATAGGTTTCCATCACCATCCGCGCATGTTCCGGCGCGACCATCGGGTCGCGATCCAGCAGTACGGATTCCAGAAAATGGATCGTCTCCGGCCCCATCTGGCCTGCGAACATGTGGTCCACATGCTCCCCCGGCATGGTGGACATCGGGTATTGGGTGCCGTCGGCTACAGTGTTCAGCCAGTTATCACGCGAGGTATCGTCCAGGATCAGCGCGCCTTCGGTGCCCGTAATCTCGATCCAGGTGCCGCAATAATTTGGATAGCTCGGTGGCAGGTTCCAGCCGCCCCCGACGACGACAAGCGTGCCATCCTCCATGGTGATCGTGCTCCACATGCAATCATAAGATCCGTTCAGATCCTTCATGTAGCCATAGGCGCCTTGCGAATAGACCTTCGCGGGTTTCGTGCCCAAGAGCCAGAACACGAAATCGAGGTCATGGGTGGATTCCATCGCCGCCGGGGACAGCTTCACCCGATTGGCGATTTTCTTGCCCAGCGTGCGCGACAGATGGCGGCTGACCATCACATTGACGACCTTACCCAGCTTGCCCTCAGAAATGGATTTCTTGGCATAGGCGATCTTGGGGTTGAAGCGCTGCGAATAGCCGATGGTGAACTTCACGCCCTTCGCCCGCGAGATCGCGATCAGGTCGTCAGCCTCGGCCAGTTCTAGCGCGATCGGCTTTTCCAGCAGCACATGTTTGCCCGCTTTCAGGCAATCGCGGGCAATCGGGTAATGCGAGCCTTCGGGCGTGGTCGAGATATAGACCACCTGAATATCGGGGTTTGCGACGATCTCCTGATAGTCCAGCGTGGCGGTCACCGGATTGGTCAGCGCCTTCACCTCGGCCAGCCGTTCGGGCTTGATCTCACATATATGGAGCCGGTCCACGAGGGCAGATTTGGCCAGCGTTTCAGCGCGAATCCCCCCGCACCACCCGGTCCCGATTACGGCGACATCCACCTGTTTCATTCCGGCCACTCCTCCCCGAATTCACTCTGTTTCCGCAGTAAATCCTCTGCCTCCTCAAAAGGGAATTTCAATCAAAGCTCCGATCCATGATCATTTGCGATAGGGGCCTGCAGGGGATTTGTTACCTGTCCGTATTATTGGCCCGCATCTTGGACAGGGTGCCTTCCAGATGGCTTAGCATGGCCCGATGCGCCGCTGGCCCCGCGCGGTTTTCCAGTGCTGTGACAATCGCGTCATGTTCGTCGAATGACCGGTAATCGGGGGTCGGCCCCTGCATCGGCGTGCTGAGCCTGCGCCAGACAACGACCAGACGCACCCCGTTCATGATCTTGTGCAGCTCGTGCAACAGCGAATTGCCCGAGGCTTCGGCCACGAGATCATGAAAGGCGGCGTCCTGTTCTTCGTAATCATGCCAGGTCTGGGCGTGACGCATCCGGTCCGACAGGCTGCGCAAATCGCGCAACTGGCGCGGCGTGGCGCTGAGGGCCGCCATCCGGGCGAGTTCCGGTTCCAGCGCGATACGGGCGATCATCGCCTCATTCGGGCCGGTCCTTTCGGCCAGATCAGCGATCGTACTGGTCATAGAGCCAGAGCGTTTGACCTCTGGCGGCTTTGCCAGAAAAGTGCCGCGTCCGACCTGCCGGGCCAAGAGTCCCTCCACCTCCAGTACCAAAAGCGCCTTGCGCAATTCCGCCCGGCTGGTGCCAAGCGTGGCGCAAAGATCGCGTTCGGCAGGCAGCCGCGCCCCTTCGGTCAGCCCGGATACCGATATCCAGGTTTTCACTCGTGTCAGAACTTTCGCACTCATTGGTTTACCAAATTCCCCTCAAAACCCACAGAAGGCGTCGATTGTATTTTTCGAGGCCTGAAAATTTTCTGTCGCAATTCAAAGCAATCACTGACTATAGTGCCAGAACGTCCCGGCACAATTCCACGAGATTGAATATTGGTCAACCATAAACCTTCCACCCGGCCCTGGCCCGAGGGCGAGGCGCCCTCAGACCTGATCGCGGGCAGACATATGGGGCACTGTCTCTCCGGTTTCGGTGAAGGTCCGGGTCACGTCCCGCGCGCCATAAATCCACAGAATGACAAGGCGACCGGGACCGGAGTTGCGAAAGTAATGCGGGACATTGGCGGGCACGAACGTGCTGTCCATCGGCCCCAAAGACATCACCTCTCCGCCCACAAGCGCCTCGGCCTGCCCTTCAAGGATCGTCACCTGCTCATCACAGTTATGCGAATGCAAGGGGGCGGCGCTGCCCGGCGGAAAGGCTGTTGTTCCGGTCGTGAAAGGCGTTGTGTCGGCATTGCGCTTGCCCACCATGAGCCGCGTTTGCACACCATCGCCCCGGCTGAACGGCGTGATCTGATCGTATTTCACCACGACACCTGCTGTCATTTTCTGTCCTTTCAAGACTGTTCCAAAGCTTCCCAACTGTTTCGCTGACCTCAAGGAGACCCGCAATGCCCGACACGACAATCCCCCATGACGCGCTGCAACGCTTCATTGCGCGGTGCTTTATTGCCTGTGGAATGCCCAAAGACGATGCCGCGACGGCGGCGGGTCTGATGGCACAGGCCGATCTGATCGGGCAGGACGGGCACGGCGTGTTTCGCTTGCCGATGTATATCAAACGCATCCGCGCGGGGGGCATGAACATGACCCCGCAATTCCGCCGGATCGAGGATCGGGCCGCGACCGCGTTGATCGATGGCGATAACGGGCTGGGCCATCTGGTGATGCATCACGCAACCGAACTCGCCATGGAGAAGGCCGCAACAACCGGGGTCGCCTGGGTGGGCGCGCGGCATTCCAACCATGCGGGGCCTGCCTCGCTTTACGCCACGATGCCGCTGAAAAAGGATATGATCGGGCTTTACATCGCGGTGGGAAGTGCCAACCATCTGCCACCATGGGGCGGCACGGAAATGTTGCTGAGCACGAACCCGATCGCGGTCGCGGTTCCTTCGGGGCAAAACGTGCCTATCGTGCTGGATATGGCGACCACGGTTGCCGCCTATGGCAAGGTCAAGACCGCCGCGCAGCGGGGTGAGACGATGCCCGAAGGCTGGATGATCGACCGTGAGGGCAATCCGCTGACCGACCCAAAACGCGCCTCCGAAGGGTTCTTGCTGCCGATTGGCGGGCCGAAGGGCTATGGGCTGGCGCTGATATTCGGTATTCTCGCGGGAACGTTGAACGGGGCCGCCTTCGGGCGTGATGTGGTGGATTTCAACGCCGACAGCACCAGCCTCACCAATACGGGCCACATGATAATCGCGCTGGATATCAAGGCTTTTGCCGACCCGGATCAGTTCAAGGCCGGGATCGACCGGATCTGGGATCAGCTGAAATCCTCGCCCCGGCTGCCGGGAGTGTCGGACATCCGCCTGCCGGGGGAACGTCTGGCCAGCGTGACCGCGCAACGGCTGGCAAACGGCATTCCGCTGCCTGCTGCGCTTTTGGCGCAGCTTGCGGGCATGGCGGCCGACTTGGGCGTTGATCCGCTGTAACATCAGAAAACCTGTCCG
>JAQWYA010000047.1 GCA_029254215.1 Pseudorhodobacter sp.
CCGACCGGCGCGCCTGTGCCCGAAACCCCTCTTCATCCGAGAAATCGCCAAACGGGCCATCGACGGGAAGGATCCCATGCGTCCGGCAGGCCGCCACAATCGCCGCCTGTGCCCAATGCCACGGGTCGGACCAATGCTTCACCCCGCCGCGAATCATGTAGTAATCTTCCTGAGTGCCGCCGATTCCCGTCGTCTGCATCCCCATCGAGGCCGCGAAATCCGCAGCCCCAAGGCTCATCGCCTGCAAGCGCGGGCTAGCGGCAGCAATTTCCTCGACATGCGCGATTCCTGCCGCTGTTTCGATGATCACTTCAAAGCTGATTGGCTTGGTCCGGCCTTTCGCACGCTCCACCGCGGTGACAAGCGCGTCCACCGCATAGAGATCGGCTGCGCAGCCGACCTTCGGGATCATGATCTGATCCAGACGGTCGCTGGCCTGCTCCAGCAAATCCACGACGTCCCGGTACCACCATGGGGTATCCAGCCCGTTGATCCGCACGGACAGGCGCTTGTTGCCCCAATCCACACTGCCAATTGCCTCGATCACATTGGCACGGGCCTGATCCTTGTCCGTCGGCGCGACGGAATCCTCCAGATCAAGGTTGATGACATCCGCCGCCGAGGCCGCCATCTTGGCAAACAAGGCCGGGCGCGATCCGGGGCCGAAAAGCTGGCATCTGTTCGGGCGGGCGGGCGGAGTGGGTTGCAAGCGAAAGCTCATCGGCGGCCTCGTTGTAAGGAAGTATCAATTTGGTCACCAAAAGCGATAGAATGTTGCGCAGGAAGTTGCAAGCGCTTTGTTGCAGCGCAGCAATTCCTGCGGCAACGCAGAATGGCCAAAAAACTGACGCGGCGATTCCTTCTGCAATATAACGCCTGTGCCGCTGATTCTTGCGTCTCATTTTAAATATACTGCAAGAAATCTAAGTTTTCCCAACAAAACTGCGCGACACTTGGCGAAAGTATTTGAAAGGACACCGCCATGATCGACACGCCGTATCTGCTGTTTTTGGGGGACGCGCCCGACAAACTGGCCGCCAAAGTCGCCCAAGGGATCCGGGATTGGCGGCCCGAATATGCGCTTGGCCAGTTCCGGATGGAGGGATGCAAGGCCGATATGGGCCTCACCGACATGACCTTGGCTGAGGCACGCGCCGCCGGCTGCAAAACACTGGTGATCGGCGTTGCCAATCGTGGCGGGGTCATCAGCCAAAGCTGGAAGAAAGTGTTGATTGCAGCGCTGGAGGAGGGATTCGATCTGGCATCCGGCCTGCATAACCTGTTGCGCAACGAGCCGGATCTGGCCGCCGTTGCCAAGGCCACCGGGCGCAAACTGCATGATGTCCGCGTGCCTTCAGTCGCCTATCCGATTGCCAATGGGGTCAAGCGGACAGGCAAGCGGATGCTGGCCGTGGGCACCGATTGTTCGATCGGCAAGATGTATACGGCGCTTTGCATCGACAAGGAAATGCGGGCGCGCGGGGCCAAGGCAACCTTTCGCGCCACCGGCCAGACCGGCATTCTGATTACTGGCGACGGGGTGCCGCTGGATGCGGTTGTCGCCGATTTCATGGCCGGTTCGGTCGAATGGCTGACCCCCGACAATGACCCCGACCACTGGGATCTGATCGAGGGTCAGGGCAGCCTGTTCCACGTCTCTTATTCTGGCGTGACGATGGCCCTTGTCCATGGCGGGCAGCCCGATGCGCTGATCCTGTGCCATGAACCGGGGCGCGAACATATGCGCGGCCTGCCCGATTACCAGCTTCCCAGCCTTGAGGCCTTGCGCGACATGGCCTTGGCGCTCGCGCGGGTGGCCAACCCCGCTTGCGTCGTTGTGGGCTGCGCCATCAACACCCAGAAAATGACGGATGATGCAGCCCTCGCCTATTGCGCTGAAATCGAGGCGCAAATGGGCCTGCCGACGGTGGACCCTTTCCGACATGGCGCGGCCAGACTTGTGGATGCGATGCTCGCGATCTGATCGGCAACGGCGCTGGGGGGCAGTCGTGCTGTCCCCTTGCTCTGATGGGCTCACCTGCTATGTCCCGTGGGGCGATCCCGCCTTGCAAGCCGCATGTTTTGAACCAACTTGCTTTTTCCCGAACTGGACAGCCTATGATCACTGTAACCGCGGAAACATTCCGGCTTGAACAAGCGTTCACCATCAGCCGCGGAAGCCGGACAGAGGCGAAGGTCCTGACTGTTCGCATGACGCGGGGCAACGTGACCGGACGGGGCGAATGCGTGCCCTACGCCCGTTATGGCGAAACGCTTGAGTCTGTAACGGATCTGATCGCGGGGCTTCCCGCAGATATCGACAGGGCCAGCCTGCAATCGCTTCTGCCCGCCGGGGCAGCCCGCAACGCCGTCGATTGCGCGCTTTGGGATCTGGAAGCCAAAACCACCGGAAAACGGGTGTGGGAGCTTGCAGGCCTGCCCAATCCGGGGCCTGAGATCACGGCCTTTACCCTCTCGCTGGACACGCCCGAACGGATGATGGCCGAGGCCGCCAAACACGCGCATCGCCCGCTTTTGAAGATCAAACTTGGCACGGCAAATGACATGCCGAGGCTGGAGGCCGTGCGCGCTGGCGCGCCAAGCACAAGGATCATCATCGACGCGAATGAAGGCTGGAACGCAGATGTCTATGCCGAACTCGCCCCCGTTCTGGTCCGCATGGGTGTGGTGCTGGTTGAACAACCCCTGCCGGTCGATGCCGACGGCATTCTGGGTGAAATGGCCCGCCCCTTGCCGGTTTGCGCCGACGAATCCTGCCATGACCGCGCCAGCCTTGCGGGGCTGAAAGGGAAATATGACGTCGTGAACATCAAGCTGGACAAGACCGGCGGCCTGACAGAGGCGCTGGCCCTCAAGGCCGATGCGCTGGCATCGGGCTTTGGCGTGATGGTGGGGTGCATGGTGGGCAGCTCTCTGGCGATGGCGCCGGCCACTTTGGTCGCACAAGGCGTTGCCTTCACCGATCTGGACGGGCCTTTGCTGCTGGCCGAGGATCGGGATGCGCCTTTGGTCTATGACGCCGCTGGCGTGCATCCTCCGCAGGCCACTCTTTGGGGTTAGACCACCCTCATAGACGCGCAGGGCTGCAATTTCTGGCCCTGCGCCCTCAAACCCCTTGAATTCCGCGCCGATATCCCGAAAGCAAAGGGAAGAACGCTGAACAAGGCCAAATGGCCGACCGCAAAGGAGCCCCGATGTCCCGCACCGTCTATGTGAATGGCAGCTACCTGCCCGAAGAAAGCGCCACCGTGTCGATCTTTGACCGCGGTTTTCTGATGGCCGATGGCGTTTATGAGGTGACCTCGGTTCTGGGCGGGAAGATCCTTGATTTTCCGGGCCATGCCGCACGGCTGCAACGCTCTTTGACCGAGTTGGAGATGGCAAGCCCCGTCACCATGGATGAATTGCTGGAGATCCACCGCGAACTCGTCCGCCTGAATGATCTGGACGAAGGGATGATCTATCTGCAGGTCACGCGCGGCAATCCCGGCGACCGCGATTTTGCCTTTCCTGACCCGGCAACCACGCCATCGACGCTTGTTCTGTTCACCCAGTCGAAACCGGGGCTTGCCGACAATCCGCTTGCGAAAAAGGGCATTAAGGTCATCTCGATCGAGGATATCCGCTGGGGCCGCCGCGACATCAAGACTGTCCAGCTGCTCTACCCGTCGATGGGCAAGATGATGGCCAAGAAGGCTGGCTGCGATGACGCCTGGATGGTCGAGGATGGGTTCGTGACCGAAGGCACCTCGAACAACGTCTATATCGTCAAGAACGGGCGTATCATCACCCGCAAACTGTCGAACGAAATTCTTCACGGCATTACCCGTGCTGCGGTTTTGCGCTTTGCCGCCGAGGCCCAGATGGAGGTTGAAGAACGGTCGTTCACAATCGAAGAGGCCCGCGCCGCAGATGAGGCGTTCTTCACCTCTGCCTCTGCGTTTGTGATGCCGGTGGTGGAAATCGATGGCACCGCCCTTGGCAATGGCACGCCCGGCCCTGTTTCTGCGCGCCTGCGCGAAATCTATCTGGACGAAAGCCTCAAGGCCGCAATCTGAAAGCCCAAGGCCCGGCCCCACAACGGGGCCGGGCCTTGTGGTAACAATGAGATAACAACGGTTTAGGCTGCAGAAGCTGGCTCTTCGACGATCCGGATATCGCGCGCGATGTCGATATCCGTCACGGCAAGACCGCGCAGCGTGGCAACAACCTCAGCGCCATAGAATACCTGCACCCCGTCCGAAGCGGCCGACAGCGTCGGAACCAGGGGCACATCCCCGAACGGATATTCATAGCTCAGGATATCCGTGCCGGGGGCGAAATCGGTAATCACCGCGCCGCCATCGCCATTCAGCACCACGAATTCATCCGCGCCCTCGTCCCCGGTGGCCACATCATTCGGGCCAAGGAAAAGAGTGTCTTCGCCAAAGCCACCGTAAAGATTGTCGATCCCTCCGGGGTTCGGACCGCCCGAGGATGAGCCGACCAGAACATCATCGTTCAGCCCGCCATAAAGCTTGTCATTCCCCAGACCTCCGATCAGCGTATCATCGCCAGCGCCACCGATCAGCGTGCTGTTGCCGCCAAAGGCCGAAATCTGGTCATCGCCGCCACGCCCTTCGACGATATCTTCCGGCGGGGTAAGGCCAAAGCCGCCGCCAGCATCGCTCGTCTCCAGCACGTTGGCGTTATCATCGCCAACGATCCGGTAGCCCGTGACCGTCTCCCCTTCAAGGACGACGCGCCCCTGATCAAGCTCAAGGAAGCCCTGCAATTGCACCACCGGGATACCATCCAAAAGGACGAGCGTGCTCAGCCCGTCTTCGGTGGTGCCATAGGTCAGCTCATTTCCGGCCGTCTTTGTTTCCATCAACACCCTCAGATTATCGGTGTTGGAGAAATCGGTAATCACCGCAGGTTCCACCGGATCGGCCCCATCTGCATCCGGGACATAAACCGAGAAGAAATCCTCATCCGCGCCGCCCGTTACGGTATCCGCGCCGCCTTCCACAAATCCGGGGTCAAAGAGGATGAAATCCTCTCCCTCGCCACCGTCCGAGACATCCCCGACCAGATCAATCGGGTCTTCGAAGGTTTCGCGCCCGATTGTCGAGATAACGTCATCACCGGTGCCGCCGATCAACGTGTCCTTGCCAAGCCCGTCCAGAAGAATGTCATCATCCTCGCCGCCGTCCAGCAGGTCATCATCGTCCTCGCCCAAAAGCACATCATTGCCCAAACCGCCGTAAAGGCTGTCATTGCCCGCGCCGCCTTCGATCAGATCATCGCCCGCATCGCCGTAAAGCGTGTCATTGCCCAGATCGCCCGAGAGCAGGTCACCGCCCGAGCCGCCATAGGCAAGATCATTGTCCGCGCCGCCATAGAGGCTGTCACTTTCAAGGCCGCCGCGCAGAATGTCATCACCGCCCATGCCACGCAGTTCATCCGCGCCCGCGCCACCGTACAAACGGTCATCGCCGGAGAGCCCAAGGATCGTGTCGCTGCCGCCCAGACCGTAGATATCTTCCGCGCCGGTGGTGCCGCGAAGCTCTTCGTCGGTATCGTCGCCGGTGATGCGGCTTCGGCCAGTTTCGGGGTCGGTTGGGCCTTCGCCATCCTCATCGTCGGAGTCTGAACTGGTGGAGCCGTCCAGCAACAACCCGCTCAACAACAACAATGGCAACCCTAACAGGAACAGTAGATCCATCTTTACACCCCGCTACAGACCGTGGTTCCGCCGCACAGCCAAAGCATGCCGACAGAATCAAGGCCGAATACTCGCCCACCCAAGGCCATATCGGGCCAATTTCATTTAACAGTCAACAAGTTGCCGCATTTTTGCCGCAATTGTGGCCGGCCCGAAAACAGTGGGCAGGATTGCGCGGCATTAGGCCAATTCCGGAACCTTCAGATCCCTTTATTCATGCGCCTTGATGGCCTTGGCAAAGGCGGCCTGCTTGGCGCTATCCGCTTCTGTCTGGTTCTGGGCGCGCCAGTCTTCATAGGGCATACCGTAAATGATCTCGCGTGCTGCGGCCTTGTCCATGGCAATGCCCTGGGCTTCGGCGGCTTCCTGATACCAGCGCGACAGGCAGTTCCGGCAGAACCCGGCGAGGTTCATCATGTCGATATTCTGAACCTCGGGGCGATCTTGCATCAGATGCTGGATCAGACGGCGAAAGGCGGCGGCTTCCAGTTCGGTGCGGGTCTTGTCGTCCATCGTTTGTTCCTTCTTTTCAGCGGGGATCGGTGTCGTTCAGGGCGGCCTGCAAAATGGGGGCAAGCCGCTGCCCCCAAGCGCGCTGCTGCGCCGGGGTTTCGATCAGATCATTGCGCAGTTCGATCAATGTATTGTGCCGCCCCATCAGAATGGCGTGACGGTCAATCGCATCGCCGGGCAAATGGCCCAGATAGGGCTCGTTATCGCCGACCCAAAGGTCAGGCTCTGCCTCCAGACGCGCCAGAAAGGCGCGCGACAACCGCCCATCGGCGGGGGCATGCAGAACACCGACGTGCCAAGGCCGGGCCGCCCGCCCGCGCAAACAGGGCGTGAAGGAATGCACCGCCACAATCACCGTATCGGGCCTGCGCGCGGCAAGCTCTGCATAGGCCTGATGATAGGGGCGGTGCAGCGCATTCAGTCTGCGTTCCACCTCTGCTTCGTCAACATGGCGGTTGGCCGGGATCAGCGTCCCGTCGTAAAGCTTCATCACAAGGGTCGGATCATCCTCGCCCCGGTTCGGGTCGATCACCAGACGGCTGAAATCCGACAGAATTGCGGGGGCATCCAGAGCCTCGGCCAAGGCAAGGGTCACACCGGCAGCCCCGACGTCATAGGCGATATGGCGCCCCATATCTGCGGCCCCGATCCCAAGCGAGCCACCCGCCACATCTGCCGGAACCCGGTTCGTGGCATGGTCGCAGGTCACCAGAATCCGGGACTGGCGTTCAGCCCCCACGACCTGAAACGGCGGGTGGGCATCGGGCGCTGCGGAGGAGGACGAAACGGTCACCGTCAAACCTGTGTCATTGTTTTGCATCACCGTGATTTAAGCCGATCCGCCAACAGAAGGAACCACCGATCCGCCTTTCACCGCAATTTCAGCCGAAAAAGCACCTGCCCGTTGCCGATCCCCGCGAATTCCGCCATAACGCGGGTGGCCCACCGGAACATGAACCTGAATCTAAGGAACTCTTCACGAATGAGACGCCTTCGCAACGTCAAGATCGTGGCCACTCTGGGCCCCGCATCCAATGATTACGCCACCATTCGCGCCTTGTTTGAGGCCGGAGCCGATGTGTTCCGCCTCAACATGAGCCATGGCACCCATGATGAAATCCGCAAGCGGCATGAGATCATCCGCCAGATCGAAACCGATACGAAGCGCCCGATCTGCATTCTGGCCGATCTTCAGGGGCCGAAACTCCGGGTTGGGACCTTCGCCAAGGGCGGCGGTGAGGATCTGGCCGAAGGCGCGTCCTTCCGCCTTGATCTGGACGCAACCCCCGGCGACGCGACCCGCGTGCAGCTCCCCCACCCCGAGATTTTCGCGGCCCTTGAACCAGGCGCAAGCCTTTTGGTCAATGACGGCAAGATCCGGCTGAAGGTCGAAAAATGCGGCCCCGATTTTGCCGATTGCAGCGTGGTCGTCGGCGGTACCATCTCGAACCGCAAGGGCGTGAACGTGCCGGACGTGGTGCTGCCGCTGGCCGCTTTGTCGGAAAAGGACCGCAAGGATCTGGAATTCGCCTGTGAGATTGGCGTGGATTGGCTGGCGCTGTCTTTCGTGCAGCGTGCCGAGGACGTGCTTGAGGCCCGCGAACTGGCCCGCGGCCGGGCGGCGATTCTGTCCAAGATCGAAAAGCCCGCAGCGGTAAAGGCTTACGGTGCCATTCTGGCGGTGTCAGATGGCATCATGGTGGCGCGCGGGGATCTGGGCGTTGAACTGCCCGTGCAAGCCGTTCCGCCGATCCAGAAACGTCTGATCCGTGGCGCGCGCGCGGCGGCAAAGCCGGTCATCGTTGCAACGCAGATGCTTGAATCCATGATCGAATCGCCGGTGCCGACCCGCGCCGAAGTGTCGGACGTGGCCACCGCGATCTATGAAGGCGCGGATGCCGTGATGCTGTCTGCCGAAAGCGCGGCGGGGCAGTACCCGATCGAAGCCGTCACCACGATGAGCAATGTGGCGATCTCGGTTGAAAGCGACAGCATCTACCGCGAAGTGATCGAAGCCTCGCGCCGGGGGTCCAAGAACTCGGTCGCGGATGCGATCGTGTCGGCAGCGCGCGAGATCGCGGAGACCACCGATGTGAAGGCGATCTGTTGCTTCTCGCAGTCGGGCAATACGGTCAGCCTTGTTGCGCGCGAACGCCCTCGCGTACCGATCATCGCGCTTACGCCGCTGATCCGCACGGCGCGCCGCATGGTTCTGACATGGGGCACCCATTGCGCGATCAGTGAGCCGCAGGGCCGCTTCAAGGGGGCCGTGATTGCCGCCGTCCGGGCTGCTCGCAATGACGGCTTTGCGACGCAGGAAGAAAAGATCGTCGTGACAGCCGGTGTGCCATTCAACGTGCAAGGCACCACGAACATCCTGCGCGTCGCCGTCTGCGATGAGCGGATGATCTCCAGCGCTGAGACGGAGTGATCCAGACATCTGGCCCCGGTACATCTTGCCGGGGCCAGGTTTTGACCAGAAAGGAAGGGCCGACAGATGAACCCCGACATCCTGATGGTTACGGGCGTTCTGTTCGGCATCCTGGCGCTCCCTTCGCTGCTGTCGGCCTATGCTGATTCGCGCTTTCCCGGCATGGCGCTGTTCCTGTTTCTGCTTTGCGCGGTCCTGTCAGGCACGGCCTATTGGCTGAAACCGGGCGGCTACGCGCTTCATGATATTCCTTTTGCGATTTTCCGGGTGATCGGCTTTTTCCGGATGTAGGAGCGGGCCGCGTCGAACTGGCCTCTGGCGTCTTTGAGGGGCAAAACGGGCGATTAACGCTTGCGCCTTGGCCCTGCCCATCCTATACGCCGCCCTCTGTAACCGTGCGACCGGCCTAAGTGGCATGCCGAGTCGTGCGTTAACCACTCGAACGAGGAGATGGAAATGCCCAAGATGAAGACCAAATCAGCGGCGAAGAAGCGTTTCAGCTTCACCGCCACCGGCAAGGTAAAGGCCGGTCCCGCCGGCAAGCGCCACGGCATGATCAAACGCTCGACGAAATTCATTCGCGACGTCACGGGGACCATGGTCCTGTGCGACAGCGATGCGAAGATCGTCAAGAAATACATGCCCTATAACCGGTAAGGAGAGCCGCAGATGTCCCGCGTTAAATCCGGCGTCGTTACGCACGCCCGCCACCGCAAGGTGATCAAGGCTGCCAAGGGCTATTATGCCGCGCGCAGCACGAACTTCCGCACCGCCACGCAGGCTGTGGACAAAGCCAACCAATACGCAACCCGCGACCGCAAGACCCGCAAGCGCAACTTCCGCGCGCTGTGGATCCAGCGGATCAACGCTGCTGTCCGTCTGTTTGACGCCGAGTTCACCTACTCGCGCTTCATCAACGGCCTGATGCTTGCCGGGATCGAAGTGGACCGCAAGGTTCTGGCCGATCTGGCTGTGCACGAGCCCGACGCGTTCAACGCGATTGCAGCACAGGCGAAAGAAGCCCATGCAAAGGCAGCGACTGCAGCCTGATTCCCGGCTGTCAGATGTGAATTGGTCAAACCCCGCCGTTGTGCGGGGTTTTTCTTTTGGGCAAGACCCTTGTCTTTGATAGGCTTGACCGATGGAACCGCTTGAAACCCGCACCAAACTTCCCGACGCGCTGCGCATCCTGATGCAGGACTATCCGCGCGATGGCTGGGAAGGTCATCGCCACTTTGAGGGTCTTGTGAGGTTCTGGCTGGAACGGCATCTGATGTTTCGGCAGATGACCGCCCTGATGCAGCAAGAGACGGAAGCCGTCCTTGCCCGCCGCATGGACAATCGCCGCTATTCCGCGAGGCTGGCGCAGATTGGCAGCCAGTTCGTGCAAAACCTGCATGGACACCACCAGATCGAAGATGGTCACTATTTCCCGATCCTTGCGAAGATGGATCCCCGGCTTCAATCCGGGTTTGATCTTTTGGATGGCGATCATCATGCGTTGGATGGAACGCTTCAGGCCTTTGTGCAATCCGCCAATGCGGTGCTTCAGACACAGGCGGATGGCAAGGCGCTGCACGAGGCGGCGGGCGGGTTTACTGTGGAGTTGGCCCGGATCACAGCGCTTTTGGACCGTCATCTGGTGGATGAGGAGGAATTGGTGGTTCCGGTCATCCTGAAACATGGGCCGGGCCGTTTGGGGTGACGCGAAAAGGGGGGCGCTGCCCCCCTCGGCCTTGCGGCCTCACCCCCCGAGGTATTTTTGCCAAAAAGAAATCCGGCAAGCAGGTCGGTGATTTGGGCTCGCCCTTGCAATCTGCGGGCTTGGCGGCTAGCAGTCTCGCAATTCTATCCGGAGGCTTTGCATGACCGCGCTTGACGATCTCAGGAGCAAGTATCTTTCTGCCGTGGCTGACGCCGCCGATGAGGCGGGATTGGAAGCCGTGCGGCTTTCCGCCTTGGGCAAGAAGGGCGAAATCAGCCTGATGATGCGGGAATTGGGCAAGATGAGCCCGGAAGAGCGTCAGAGTTTTGGGGCCGCGCTGAACCTTCTGAAGGATGAGATTGATGCGGCTTTGCGAGCCCGGAAATCCGCGATGGCGGATGCGGCGCTTGAGGCGCGGTTGAAGACGGAATGGCTGGATGTGACGCTGCCGGGGCGCCCGCGCCGCGAAGGCACGATCCATCCGGTCAGTCAGGTGACCGAAGAATTGACCGCGATCTTTGCCGATATGGGTTTTGCCGTAGCCGAAGGGCCGCAGGTGGAATCGGATTGGTACAATTTCGACGCCCTGAACATCCCGCCCGAACACCCGGCGCGGCAGGAGCATGACACATTCTTCATGCATCGCGCCGAGGGGGACGACCGCCCGCCGCATGTTTTGCGGACGCATACCAGCCCGGTGCAGATCCGCTCCATGCTGGAGCAGGGCGCGCCGATCCGTATCATCTGCCCCGGTCGGGTCTACCGCATGGATATGGACCAGACCCATTCGCCGATGTTCCATCAGGTCGAAGGTCTGGTGATCGGCAAGGACATTTCGATGGCCAATCTGAAATGGGTTCTGGAGGAGTTCTTTTCCGCCTTTTTCGGCAAACCCGTGAAAACGCGGTTCCGGGCCTCGCATTTCCCCTTCACCGAGCCATCGGCAGAGGTTGATATCCAGTGTTCCTGGGTTGATGGGCAGTTGCGCATCGGCGAGGGCGACGGCTGGATGGAGGTTCTCGGCTCTGGCATGGTGCATCCGCATGTGTTGCGCGCCAGCGGGCTCGACCCTGACGAGTGGCAGGGCTTCGCCTTTGGGATGGGCATCGACCGGATGGCGATGCTGAAATACGGCATTCCCGATTTGCGGGCTTTCTTTGAAAGCGATCTGCGCTGGCTCCGGCATTACGGCTTTTCGGCGCTCAATGTGCCTGAGTTGGCCGGGGGCGTTGCGGGTTGAACCCACCGGCCTTGTGCCGCCATGCTTGACCTTTCGCCTGTTCTAAAAAGCGCCTAGGTTTAGGGCCGTATAGAATAAGGGCCGCAGATGCCATTTCGTCGCCTTTGGTCGCGCCTCGTTGGTCAAGACGCCCCGCCGCAGGGCGTTTCGGCCCCGCAAACCCCCGCCCCGCCTTACACGCCCGATCCGGGCGTGCGTATCCACAGGGCGGCGCATGACCCTGCCTTTCCCGCAAAGCGAGAGGCTGCGATTGCAGCGCTGACAGCGGGCATTGACAGTGCGGCTCTTGCCGAGGGGTTCGAGGCAAAGCCGCAATCTTGGGCAAAGACCGGGCCGCTGGGGACGGTTTCCCTGCATATCCAGCGCAGCCGCTATGGGTTTGACTGCGAGGTGAACCTTGGCTTTGCACCCGCGGTCGGAGTTGCCGCCGGCCCATGGGAGGAAGAAGGCCGTATCCCCCTGGGCTGGTTTTACGGCGAGGAACCTGCCCCCCTGATCTATCTGGATATCATAGAGACCCCGGAAACGCTTCAGACCGCGCTTACGGCCTTGCGAACCGCTGCCTTGCCTTGGCTTGTCGCCCATCTGACCGATCCGGAGGCCGCGCATCGCCCCCCATCCCCTGCGGGCGACTAAAGCAGCGCCAAAGCCTGCGCCTTAGCCATCAGCCCCAAAAGCATCAGCACCGTCAGTGCCATAATCAGACAAAGCCGGCCAACAGGCAGGCGATTTCGCTGTTTCGGGATAAGAAGCCAATGATCCATGCCCTCTGTCCTAGCAGGTAAAGCCTTAATTGCGCCCTAATTTCGACGCAATTCCCCGCAACAGCGCGTTTCCAAAAGCGAAACCGCATGCGGCAGACTTCCCCTTTGCCCGGCGATGCGCTAAGCCCTGCCGCATAGAATTCCTGAGGGGTGCTGCCATGAAATTTACCTTGTCCTGGCTCAAGGATCATCTCGACACCCAAGCGCCGCTGGCCGAGATCCTGGAGGCGTTGACTGACCTTGGGCATGAGGTCGAAGCGGTGGAGAATCCGGCCGACAGCCTTGGTGCGTTCCGGATTTGCCGGGTGATCGAGGCTGTCCAGCACCCCAATGCTGACCGGTTGCGCCAGTGCCGTGTGGAAACCTGGCCCAACGGCCCGGAGGCCCCCAGCGAAGAAGTGCAGGTTGTCTGCGGTGCGCCCAATGCGCGGACCGGGTTGATCGGTGTTTTCGCGCCTGTGGGAACCCATGTTCCGGGAACCGGCGTTGACTTGAAGCCGGGCGTCATTCGGGGCGTCGAAAGCAATGGCATGCTGTGTTCCGAACGCGAGTTGATGCTGTCGGACGATCACGACGGGATCATCGACCTGCCAGCAGATGCGCCTTTGGGTCAGCGTTTCATCGACTATCGCGGGCTCAATGACCCGATGATCTATGTAAAGATCACGCCGAACCGCCCGGACGGGCTTGGCGTGCGGGGTCTGGCGCGCGATCTGGCCGCACGGGGCATCGGCACGTTGAAAGCGTTGTATATCCCGCAGATCAGCGGTGGCTTCCCCTGCCCGATCGAGGTTCGCATCGCCCCCGAGCTGAAAGAAAAAGGCTGCCCCCTGTTTGCGGGCCGCTTGATCCGGGGGGTCAAGAACGGCCCCTCTCCGCGCTGGTTGCAGGCGCGGTTGCGGGCGATTGGCTTGCGGCCGATCTCGGCACTGGTGGATATCACCAATTACTTCACCATCGGGCTGAACCGCCCGCTGCACGTCTTTGACGCAGCAAAAGTCACGGGCGCGCTGCGCATTCACGCGGCCTCGGGCGGTGAAGAGCTGCTGGCGCTGGATGGCAAGACCTACCGCATGAAACCCGGCATGATGCTGATCTCGGACGATACCGGCCCGGAATCGCTGGCGGGTATCATGGGCGGAGAAGTTTCGGGCTGTACCGATGAGACCACCGATGTCTTTGTCGAATCGGCCTATTGGGACCCGATCACCGTCGCCACCACAGGCCGCGCTCTCAAGATCAACTCGGACGCGCGCTATCGCTTTGAACGCGGCGTTGACCCGGCCTTCACCTTGCCGGGGCTGGATCTGGCCACGCAAATGATCCTTGATCTTTGCGGCGGAGAGGCATCGTCCCTCGCCGTGGACGGCGAGACACCCGACACCAAGCGCCAGTATCGCTTTGACCCCTCCCGCGTCTTGTCTTTGGTCGGTATGAAGATTTCAGAGGCCGATCAGCGCGC
>JAQWYA010000048.1 GCA_029254215.1 Pseudorhodobacter sp.
CGCGCGCCGGTGCAGATTGATCTGGCGCTGGCGGCGCGCGGCTTGATCCGCAACTACCGGATCGGCGCGGCCACCAAGGGCCTTGACGACCCGATGGTGCAGCACCGCGTCACGGCCTTTTCGGGCATTGGCCTGCGCCCCTACGCGCCCGCCCATCTGCGCGCCCGCCCGCTTGGCCCGGATCTTGCCCTCTCCTGGGTCCGCCGCACAAGGATCGACGGCGACCGCTGGGACAGCGCGGAGGTCCCGCTCGCGGAAGAGGCCGAGGCCTACCGCATCCGCATCCTGCAAGGCGGCACCCTGCTGCGCGAGGCGCAGACCACCGCGCCCGAATGGCTCTATTCGGCGGCAATGCAGACGCAAGACGGGGCAAGCGGCCCGCTGGAGGTTGAGGTGGCCCAGCTCTCCGCCGCCTGCGGGCCGGGGCCTTCCAAGCGCCTGTCTGTCGGTCTGTAACCGATGCGCCCTGTGCTCATGGGCGATGTGATTGCGCTGGCCCGCGCGCTGTGCCTCTTGCCGGGGGACCAGCGCGCAGGCCTTGCCGCAACCCTGTTCTACCGTGCGCAAGTCGCTGATAAGGTTATGAAACGCTTGCGCTGCCCGCATCCGCTTTGGGGCAATGGCAGCCTTATGGCTGTCACAAGCCCCTTGCCCAAAGCGCCCGAGGCTTTCCTGTCAGACCATGCCTTTCTGGACTCGCTCTTGCTGGTGCTGCGGGCGCTTCGATACCGAAACGTGATGGGGGGCCGCACAGAAAACCATCACAACGGCTTGGACCTGCGGCGAAATACCCTATATGGTGGGGTCTGCAATCGAGAGGGTAGCCCCATGGCCGTATCAAAACAGAACGTCGCAACCGTTGATCCCGTCTGGACCCGGATCTGCGACGAGGCGGTCAAAGCCATCGCGGATGAGCCCCTTTTGGGCGGCTTGATCCATTCCAGCATTCTGCACCATCCCAGCTTTGACCGGGCCTTGGCCTATCGCTTTTCGCTCAAACTCGCCTCGGGCGAGATGAGCGAGCAGATCCTGCGCGAAATCGCGGATGAGGCCTATGCCTCCGACCCTGAATTAGCGCAGGCGGCGCGCGCCGATCTGATGGCGGTCTATGAACGCGACCCGGCCTGCAACCGCTTTTTGCAGCCGCTGCTGTTCTTCAAGGGCTATCAGGCGCTGCAAGCCTACCGGGTCGGCCATTGGCTGATGCGTCAGGGCCGCAAGGACATGGCCTATTTCGTGCAGATGCGCATCTCCGAGATGTTCGGGGTTGATATCCACCCCTCCGCCCGTCTCGGGCGCGGCATCATGATCGACCACGCCCATTCCATCGTGATCGGGGAAACGGCTGTGGTGGGCGATAACGTGTCGATGCTGCATTCGGTGACGCTGGGCGGCACGGGCAAGGAAGATGGCGACCGCCACCCCAAGATCGGCAATGGCGTGCTGATCGGGGCCGGGGCCAAGGTGCTGGGCAATATCACGGTCGGCCATTGCAGCCGCATCGCCGCAGGCTCGGTCGTGCTGCATGACATCCCGCCCTGCAAGACCGTCGCCGGGGTTCCGGCGCGCGTTGTGGGGGAGGCGGGCTGCGATCAGCCCTCGGTCATGATGGATCAGGTCATCGCTGGCAACCTCTGAGCGCGGCTGCCGCTGGGCCAAGTGCCTTAAACCCGCGCCCATGACCTAAAAAAGCCCGCGCATCGCTGCGCGGGCTTTCTCTTTGCTTTCAGGCCGTTATCAGGCCAGCATCGACAGCGGGTTCTCCAGATTGTCGATGATCGCCTTCAGGAAATCCGCCCCCAAAGCGCCGTCAATCACGCGGTGATCCACAGACAGGGTCATGGACATCACGGTTGCCACGGTGATCTCACCATCCTTGCCGACCACGGGCTTCTTGACCCCGGCCCCAACGGCCAGAATGGAGCCATGCGGCGGGTTGATCACGGCGTCGAAGTTGTCGATGCCCATCATCCCAAGGTTCGAGATCGCAAAGCTGCCGCCCTGATATTCATGCGGGGCAAGCTTGCGGGTCTTGGCGCGGGTGGCCAGGTCCTTCATCTCGGCCGAGAGCGCCGACAGCGACTTTTGATGCGCGTCGCGCAGGACCGGGGTGAACAGACCACCCTCGATCGCCACGGCCACGGCCACATCCGACGGCTTGAGCCGCAGCATCCGGTCCCCGGCCCAGACCGCATTGGCATTGGGCACGGCTTGCAGCGCATTGGCGCAGGCCTTGATGATGAAGTCATTGACCGACAGCTTGACGCCGCGCCCTTCGAGTTGCTTGTTCAGCTGCGCCCGGAAGGCCATCAGCGCATCGAGCTGCACATCGCGGCGCAGGTAGAAATGCGGGATGGTCTGCTTGGCCTCGGTCAGGCGGGCGGCGATGGTCTTGCGCATCCCGTCCAGCGGCACCTCGGTATAGGCGCGGTCGGCGAACATCTTCATCACCGTCTCGGCGGAAGCGCCTGTCGGCATGGAGGCTGCCGCCGCCGGAGCTGCTGCTGCGGGGGCAGAAGCCGCCGCTGCCGGGGCGGGGGCCGGGGCCCCTGCTTTGGCCGCTTCGACATCGGCCTTGACGATCCGGCCATGCGGGCCGGAGCCTTTGAGCGTGGTCAGATCAATGCCTTTCCCTGCCGCGATGCGACGGGCCAAAGGCGAGGCGAAGACCCGCGCGCCAACCGGTTTCGGGCCGGAAGCCGCCGCCGGAGAGGTCGCAGCGGGCGCTGCTGCTGCCGCGGGGGCAGGGGACGCAGACGCTGCCGGGGCCGAAGCCGCAGGGGCTGCGTCTGCCGCTGAGGCATCCTCACCCTCTTCCAGCAGAACCGCGATGGGGGTGTTGACCTTCACCCCGGCGGTGCCTTCGGCGATCAGGATCTTGCCGATGATGCCTTCATCAACGGCCTCGAATTCCATCGTGGCCTTGTCGGTTTCAATCTCGGCCATGATTTGACCGGATTTCACCTCATCACCCTCTTTGACGAGCCATTTTGCCAGCGTTCCCTCTTCCATCGTGGGGGACAGCGCCGGCATTAAGATTTGCGTAGCCATGTGCGGTCTCCTTACCGGTAGCAGACGGATTTGACAGCCTCGATCACCTCGGCGGTGGTAATCAGGGCGTGCTTTTCAAGGTTGGCGGCATAGGGCATGGGAACATCCTTGCCCGTGCAGTTGATCACCGGCGCATCGAGGTAATCGAAGGCGCGTTCCATGATCGTGGCCGAAAGGTGGTTGCCGATGGAGCCGACAGGCCAGCCTTCTTCGACCGTCACGCAGCGGTTGGTCTTCTGGACCGAGGCCAGCACCGTGTCGTAATCAATCGGGCGCAGGGTGCGCAGGTCGATCACCTCGGCAGAGATCCCGTCTTCGGCCAGCTTGTCCGCAGCCTCCAGCGCATAGGTCATGCCGATCCCGAAGGAAACGATGGTGACATCGGTGCCTTCGCGCCAGACGCGGGCCTTGCCGAAGGGGATGGTGAAATCGGGCAGGTCCGGCACCTCGAAGGATTTGCCGTACATGATCTCGTTTTCAAGGAAGATCACCGGGTTCGGGTCGCGGATCGCCTGTTTCAGCAGGCCTTTCGCATCCGAGGCCGAATAGGGCATCACGACCTTTAGGCCCGGCACCATCGCGTACCATGCCGCGTAATCCTGAGAGTGCTGCGCGCCCACGCGGGCGGCGGCGCCGTTCGGGCCCCGGAACACGATCGGGCAGCCCATCTGGCCGCCGGACATGTAAAGCGTCTTGGCGGCAGAGTTCAGCAGATGGTCGATGGCCTGCATGGCGAAGTTGAAGGTCATGAACTCGACAATCGGGTTCAGGCCCGCCATGGCCGAACCGACCGCGATCCCGGCAAAGCCGTGTTCGGTGATCGGGGTATCGACGACGCGCTTGGGGCCGAATTCATCCAAAAGGCCCTGACTGATTTTATAGGCGCCCTGATACTCGCCAACCTCTTCGCCCATCAGATAGACGAGGGGGTTGTCGCGCATCTCTTCGGCCATGGCTTCGCGCAAGGCTTCGCGCACGGTCATGGTTTTCATCGGCGTGCCTTCGGGCCAGTCGGGGGAGGCCTTGGAGACCACCGCAACCGGTGCCGAAGCTTCCCCGCGGGGAAAGTTTTCTGCCGCTTTTTCAGGGGCTTGTGTTGCAGCGGCCGCCGGAGCAGCGGGCGCTGCGCTATCGGCATCTTCACCTTCTTCGACCAGCACGGCGATCGGGGTGTTTACCTTCACATTCGCGGTGCCTTCGGCGATCAGGATCTTGCCGACGATGCCTTCATCAACGGCTTCGAATTCCATCGTGGCCTTGTCGGTTTCAATCTCGGCCATGATCTGGCCGGATTTGACGGTATCGCCTTCCTTGACGAGCCATTTCGCCAAGGTGCCTTCTTCCATCGTGGGGGAAAGCGCGGGCATCAGGATTTGTGTTGCCATGGTTCAGTCTCCCCCTCAGGCGTAAATGTCAGTCCAAAGCTCGCTCAGCGCGGGCTCGGGGCTGGTTTTGGCGAATTCGGCGCTTTCGTTGACGATGGCCTTGATTTCCTTGTCGATGGCCTTGAGGTCATCGTCATTGGCGTGGCCGCCCTCGACCAGCAGGTCGCGCACATGTTCGATGGCGTCTTTTTCGTCGCGCATCTTCTGCACCTCTTCGCGGGTGCGGTATTTCGCCGGGTCGGACATGGAGTGGCCGCGATAGCGATAGGTTGTCATTTCCAGAATATAGGGGCCATCGCCCGCGCGGCAGGCGGCGATTGCCTTTTCGGCGGCGGCTTTGACGGCCAGCACATCCATGCCGTCCACCGCTTCGCCCTTGATGCCGTAAGCGGCACCGCGTTCCCACAGGCTGGGGGATTTGGTGGAGCGTTTGACCGAGGTGCCCATGGCATAGCCGTTGTTTTCAATCACGAAAACGATGGGCAGGTTCCACAATTGGGCCATGTTGTAGGTTTCATAGACCTGGCCCTGGTTTGCGGCCCCGTCCCCGAAATAGGTGAAAGAGACGTTATCATTGCCGAGGTATTTATCGGCAAAGGCGAGGCCCGCGCCCAGCGGCACCTGCGCGCCGACGATGCCATGGCCGCCGTAGAAATGTTTCTCCTTGGAGAACATATGCATGGAGCCGCCCTTGCCCTTGGAATAGCCACCCTCACGCCCGGTCAGTTCGGCCATGACGCCCTTGGCATCCATGCCGCAGGCCAGCATATGGCCGTGATCGCGGTAAGAGGTGATGCGCTTGTCGCCTTCTTTGGTCGCCGCCTCGATCCCCACCACAACGGCTTCCTGGCCGATGTAGAGGTGGCAAAACCCGCCGATCAGCCCCATCCCGTACAATTGGCCCGCCTTTTCCTCGAATCGACGGATCAACAACATGTCCCGGTAGTAGCCGAGCAACTCTTCCTTGGAAGTGTTGGATTTTGCGGGTGTTTTTCGTGCGGCCATAGGGCGCCTCTCCCTGATATGTTAAATAGTTCAACGTTAAACTATCCGCAAACCCCTTGAAAAACAAGGCTTGAGATCGCGCACGCGCGAATGCATGGCAGGATTGCGTGAGGCGCAACGGGGGCCGGGGCCGGGGCAGCGCGCGCGTCTGGATCAGCGGGCATGAAAAAGCCCGGCACAGGTCCGAGGAACCGATGCCGGGCTTTGAGACGCAAAAAGCGGCTTTTTGATTACTCGACCGCGAGCAGGATCAGGTAAGGTACGGCGACGATCATGCCGGTAACGATGGCGAGCGAGCGGGTAAGTCCTTTGAACATCGGGTCTCTTTCTGCGTTGAAACGGAGTGCAGCGAAAAAATAGGGCGGCTTTGCCCAAGGAAAAGGGCCGCGCGCCGTTTTTTCCGGCAGCGCGTGAATTTGGCGGCAGAGACGGACGGGCGGGCCTATTGCTCCAGAAGGTCGCGCAGGGCAGTGATGACCAGCGCGTGATCCTCGCGTTGCGGCAGGCCGGACACTGTTACTGCGCCCAAGACAAAGCCCGATGTCAGGCGTAGCGGGAAGCTTCCGCCATGCGCCGCATGGGCCAGCGGGTCGAGCCCGTTTGCCTCGAAACTTCCCGATTTTGCGCGCATCCGTTCCCCCACCAGAAGCGAGGATTTTTGAAATTGCAGCACCACGGCGGATTTGCGTTGTGCCCAAAGGTCATTGAGCGGGACCGCCCCCGGCAGGGCTGCATGAAACAGGGTCTGGGTCGCGGTGCGGATGTTGATGCAAATGGGCAGGGCGTCTTTGCGGCCAAGCGCCACCAGTCGCATCCCCAGATCAAGGGCGGTTTCCGCGTCGAAGGCGGCAAAGCGCAGATCGGCTTCCTGCTGTTCCAGCGTCGGGATATCCATATTCGGGCCTTTCAAGGGGATTACAGCGCGCCGATCCCGCGCAGGATGATGGTTTTCACGCTTTCCGTGGCGGCTTTCCACTGGGCATCGGTCAAGGGCTTGCCCTTGTTCAACGTCTCGATCTGATGGCCGAAATCGGCGTAATGCTGGGTGGTGGCCCAAAGCATATAAAGAAGGTGGCGCGGGTCGATCGGGGCCAGTTGACCCGCATTGATCCAGCGTTGGATGACGGCGATCCGCCCCTCGGTCCAGTCACGCAGGGTTGTTTCAAGGTAATCCTGAATGACCGGCGCGCCATGCATCACCTCGGAGGCCCAGACTTTCGACCCGTAGGGGTGACGGCGCGAGATTTCCATTTTGGCGGTGATATAGGCGCCGATGCCTTCAACCGGGCCGGGGGCCGCGTCAAAGCTGTCGGCGGCATGGAGCCAGATTTCAAAGATGTCCTGCACGACGCGGCGGTACAGCTCTTCCTTGGTGGGGAAGTAGTAATGCAGGTTGGCCTTGGGCAGGCCCGCGACATCGGCGATGATCTGCATCGTGGCCCCGCCATAGCCTGCCTCGGCAAAGACTTTTTCGGCTGCCAAAAGAATAAGCTTTTCATTCTCGCGGCGGATCTCGGCGCGGCGCATGGGGCGGGTTTGGTCTGCTGTCACCGATCCCTCGCGATTTTTGTTGACCGGATGGTCAGGTTATGGTGCGCTCCCCTTGACCATAGGATCAGAAAAAGAGTCGCGGCAAGGCCAATGATGGCAGATCGCGACCGGGGAGAAGAAAATGGCGGCACCAGGGGAAAACCTGCGGATCAACCCGGACCGGCTGTGGGACAGCCTGATGGAGATGGCCAAGATCGGCCCCGGCGTGGCGGGCGGCAATAACCGCCAGACGCTGACCGATGATGACGCCAAGGGCCGCGCGCTGTTTCAAAGCTGGTGCGAGGCGGCGGGCATGACCATGGGCGTGGACACTATGGGCACGATGTTCGCGACCCGCCCCGGAACCGACCCCGAGGCGCTGCCGGTTTATATGGGCAGCCATCTGGATACCCAGCCCACGGGCGGGAAATATGATGGGGTTCTGGGGGTTCTGGGGGCGCTGGAATGCATCCGCTCGATGAATGATCTGGGCGTGCGTACCAAGCATCCGATCGTGGTGACCAACTGGACCAATGAGGAAGGCACGCGCTTTGCGCCGGCGATGCTGGCCTCGGGCGTGTTTGCGGGGATGCATGATCAGGATTGGGCCTATGCGCGCAAGGATGCCGAGGGCAAAAGCTTTGGCGATGAGCTGAAGCGCATCGGCTGGGTTGGCGAAGAGGC
Source organism: Pseudorhodobacter sp. (assembly GCA_029254215.1). Classification (GTDB taxonomy): domain Bacteria; phylum Pseudomonadota; class Alphaproteobacteria; order Rhodobacterales; family Rhodobacteraceae; genus Pseudorhodobacter. The sequence continues at coordinate 7,656 of JAQWYA010000048.1, forward strand.
CGTGGGCGCGCGCAAGATGCATGCGATGTTCGAATTGCATATCGAGCAGGGGCCGATCCTTGAGGCAGAGGGGCGGCAGATTGGCGTTGTCACCCATGGGCAGGGCCTGTGGTGGCTGGAGGTGACGCTGACCGGCAAGGATGCGCATACCGGGTCCACCCCGATGAATATGCGGGTGAATGCGGGGCTGGGCATGGCGCGGATCATCGAGGCCGTCCACCAGATCGCGATGGATCATCAGCCCGGCGCGGTGGGGGCTGTGGGGCAGGCCAATGTTTATCCCAACAGCCGCAATGTGATCCCCGGCAAGGCGGTGTTCACCATCGATTTCCGCTCGCCCGATCTGGGCAAGCTGACCGCGATGCGCGAACGGCTTGAGGCGGAGGCCCCGAAGATAGCGGCGGAGCTTGGGCTTGGGATCTCGATCGAGGCGGTTGGGCATTTTGACCCGGTGACCTTCGATCCGGGTCTGGTGACGGTGGTGCGCGACGCGGCGGAGCGGCTCGGCTACAGCCATATGGATATCATCTCGGGTGCGGGGCATGACGCGTGCTGGATCAACCGGGTGGCCCCGACCGTGATGGTGATGTGCCCCTGTGTGGGCGGTTTGAGCCATAACGAGGCCGAAGAGATCAGCAAGGATTGGGCGGCGGCGGGGACGGATGTGATGTTCCATGCCGTGCTGGAGGTGGCGGAGGTGGTCAGTTAGGGCGTGACGTGAGGCGCGCCTTGGGAGGCGGTCTGCCTCCCGCAGGAAAGAAGGAAGCCGGGGGAGGCTGTCTGCCTCCCCCGGACCCCCTCCGAGGATATTTTTGAACAGATGAAGGGGCGGGCGGTTTTGAGGGGTAAGGCGCGAAGGCGCGGGATCTTGGGGCTGCCACGGGTCTACAGGGAAGGATTTTGAGATGACGATCATCAAGAATGGCACGATTGTAACGCATGATCTGACCTATAAGGCGGATGTGCGGGTTGAGGGTGGGCGGATCACCGAGATCGGGCCGGGGCTGTCGGGTGGCGAGGAGTTGGACGCGACGGGCTGCTATGTGATGCCCGGCGGGATCGATCCGCATACCCATCTGGAGATGCCTTTCATGGGCACCTATTCAGCGGATGATTTTGAAAGCGGGACGCGGGCGGCGCTGGCGGGTGGCACGACCATGGTGATCGATTTCGCGCTGCCCTCACCGGGGCAGGGGCTCTTGGACGCGCTGGAGATGTGGCACAATAAATCGGGGCGCGCGAATTGCGATTACTCCTATCACATGGCGGTGACATGGTGGGGGGAGAAGGTCTTTGACGATATGGCGAAGGTCGCGGAAAAAGGGATCACCAGCTTCAAGCATTTCCTTGCCTACAAGGGCGCGCTGATGGTCAATGACGATGAGCTTTACGCCAGTTTCCAGCGGGTGCGCGAGGTGGGCGGGATTGCCATGGTCCATGCCGAGAATGGCGATGTGGTGGCGGAGCTGTCGGCCAAGCTGTTGCGCGAGGGCAATACCGGGCCTGAGGCCCATGCCTATTCGCGCCCGCCGCAGGTGGAGGGAGAGGCGACCAATCGCGCGATCATGATCGCCGATATGGCGGGGGTGCCTTTGTATGTGGTGCACACCTCTTGCGAGGATAGCCATGAGGCGATCCGCCGGGCGCGGGCGGCCGGAAAACGGGTGTGGGGAGAGCCGCTGATCCAGCATCTGACGCTGGATGAGAACGAGTATTTCAACCCAGATTGGGACCATGCGGCGCGGCGCGTGATGTCGCCTCCATTCCGCAACAAGCAGCATCAGGACAGTCTTTGGGCGGGGCTTGCCAGCGGGTCGCTGAGTGTGGTGGCCACCGATCACTGTGCCTTCACGACCGAGCAGAAGCGTTTTGGTCTGGAGGATTTCACCAAGATCCCGAACGGGACCGGCGGGCTGGAGGACCGGATGCCGATGCTTTGGACCAATGGGGTCGCGACGGGGCGGATCACGATGAATGAATTTGTGGCCGTCACCTCGACCAATGTGGCGAAGATCTTTGGGATGTATCCAAGGAAGGGCGCTGTGGCGGTTGGGGCGGATGCTGATCTGGTGGTTTGGGACCCGGAAAAGGAGAAGGTCATTGGTGCTGCAAGCCAGCAATCGGCGATTGATTACAACGTGTTCGAGGGCAAGAAAGTGAAGGGCCTGCCGCGCTTTACCCTGACGCGGGGCCATGTGGCGATTGCGGATGGGGAGGTGCGCACCCAAGAAGGTCATGGCCAATTCGTGGCGCGCAGCCCCAATGGTGATGTGAACCGCGCGCTGAGCACCTGGAAAGACCTGACCGCGCCGCGCCCGGTGCAGCGCGGCGGCATTCCCGCGACGGGGGTTTGAAATGGAGGTCGGGGAAACCGTTCGCATGAAAGGGTATATCACTCAATTCCATTTCATTGCGGGCAAGGGTGCTGCCCGGCTGGAGAGCCTTCTGGGTTACAAAGCCGGGAGGCTCGCAGGGGGATGGGCGTTGCTTGACCTCTGCAAGTTGCCTCGTCCGGCGGATTTTGAGTTCAGGGGCTATTCCTATCTTTCGGGTGGGATCATCGAAGGCCACAAGGATGAGAACAAGGGTGGCAAGACTGCAGAGATTCGGTTGAAGGATGGCATTTTCGATGTCGCAGCCCTGAAGGAGTCTCTCATAAAGAAGACCTTTTGTCTTTCAGGCGCCAAACGCCTTGTGAAAATCGTTCCAAAAGATCCTCCAAGCGGCAACAAGGATTATCCTCCGGGTTCCGGTGTTCCGCAATGGGAGTTGATGAAGAAGCTGCCGTTCAAGGTCTGTGCCGTAATGCTGCCGGATGGGAAGAAATGGGACAAGAAGGGTTGAAGAATTGAGGAATACGCCAAACGCAGACCAGGGCCCGCCCGTGATCGAGGCCAAAGGCGTTGGTCTGACATTTGCGACCAATGACGGGCCGGTTCATGCGCTCAAAGATGTGGATCTGGTGATCAATAAGGGGGATTTCGTCTCGTTCATTGGGCCGTCGGGCTGTGGCAAGACGACGTTTCTGCGCGCGATTGCCGCTTTGGAGGCGCCGACGGAAGGCAGCTTGACGGTGAACGGCATGAGCCCGGAGGAGGCGCGCAAGAGCCGGGCTTACGGCTATGTGTTTCAGGCGGCGGGGCTTTATCCGTGGCGCACGATTGGCGGCAATATCCGCTTGCCGCTGGAGATCATGGGGTTTTCAAAATCCGAGCAGCGCGAGCGGGTGGAGCGGGTGTTGGAGCTGGTGGATCTTGCCGGGTTTGGCAAGAAATACCCCTGGCAATTGTCGGGAGGGATGCAGCAACGCGCCTCGATCGCCCGGGCGCTGGCCTTTGACGCCGATATTTTGCTGATGGATGAGCCCTTTGGCGCGCTGGACGAGATCGTGCGGGATCATCTGAACGAGGAGTTGCTGAAGCTTTGGGCGCGGACCGAAAAGACCATCGGTTTCGTGACCCATTCGATCCCGGAGGCGGTTTATCTGAGCACGCGGATCGTGGTGATGAGCCCGCGGCCGGGGCGGATTACGGATGTGATCGAGAGCCCCTTGCCGCGCGAGAGGCCGCTGGATATTCGCGACAGCCCGGAATTCATCGAGATTGCGCATCGGGTGCGGGATGGGTTGCGGGCGGGGCATTCCTATGACGGGTAGGGATCGGCTTTGCTTGACGGGGGCGGGGGGCTGTCTGCCCCCCCTTGGCCCTTGCGGGCCAATTCCCCCCCGAAGGTATTTGGGCCAAAAAGAAGCTGGGGCGGGTTTGGGATTTGGGGTGATGCGGGGGGCGGGGCGATGAGGTCTGTGATCCCGGTTCTGACGGTTTTGGCGGCGATTGTGGCGCTGTGGTATGCGGCGGCGATTGGCATGAATGCGCAATGGGAGCGCGATCAGGCGGGGCGCGCGGGCGAGGTTATCGGCTGGGCCGAGATTGTGCCGCGCACGTTGGCGCAGGAGCGGCCCGTGCTGCCCGCGCCGCATCAGGTGGCGGCGTCCTTTTGGCAGTTGACCTATGGTGAAGAGGTGGAGGGGCGGCGCGGGATTGTGAAATCGGGCAGTCTGTCGAACCGCAGTTTGATCTATCATGGCTGGGTGACGCTGTCGGCCACGGCGCTGGGCTTTGCCATCGGGGCAGGCTTTGGCATTTTGCTGGCCATCGGGATTGTGTTCAACCGGGCGATGGACATCAGCGTGATGCCTTGGGCGATTGCGAGCCAGACGATTCCCATTGTTGCGATTGCACCGATGATCATCGTCGTGCTCAATTCCATCGGGGTGTCTGGGCTGGTGCCGAAGGCGATGATTGCGGCCTATCTGAGCTTTTTCCCGGTGGTTGTGGGGATGGTGAAGGGTTTGCGCAGCCCGGATGCGATGCAGTTGGATCTGCTGCGCACCTATAATGCGAGCGGGGCGCAGGGGTTGGGCAAGCTGCGGTTTCCGGCCTCGATGCCCTATCTCTTTGCCAGTCTGAAGGTGGGGGTTGCGGCCTCGCTCGTGGGGACAATCGTGGCGGAACTGCCTTTGGGCGGGGCTGGTTTGGGGACGCGGCTTTTGGCCGGGTCTTACTATGGGCAGACGATCCAGATCTGGGCCACGCTGTTTGCGGCGGCGTTTCTGGCGGCGGCGATGGTCGGGCTGATCGGGTTGGTGCAGGCGGTCACGCTGCGGCGGATGGGGATGATGCGATGACGGGGCCGGCGGTGATCTTGCGGGGGGTGATCGGGCTTGTGGCGCTGATGGCGGCGGGGCTGGCGGCGGTCTCGCATCAGATCGGGGTTGCGGCGGGGTTGCTGGCGCTGACCGTGTTGGTAGCGATGGCGGCAAGGCCAAGGGCGGCGCTACCGGTTCTGGGGCTTGCGCTGCTGGCGGCTTGGCTGGTGCTGCGCGCGCCGCTGCCTTGGGGCTTGTTTGACGCGAGCCTTCTGTTGCTGGGCTGGCTTTTGGCCTGGCTGACCGTGGCGCTGGTGGCGGAGGCGCGCTTTGTCAGCCCCGCCGCGCGGCGCTTGCAGGGGCTTGTGGTCACGTTGATTTTCGGGGCGACGGTGCTTTGGCTTTGGGAGGCGGTGGTGCGGGGCATGGAGGTCTCGGCGGTGATCTTGCCGGCCCCCAGCGCGATTGCGGCGCGGTTTGCGGGCAGTGTGGATGTGCTTTGGGGGGATTTCCTGCAGACCTTCGTCAAGGGGGCCTTGTCGGGCTATGCGATGGGCTGCGGGGCGGCGGTGCTGACGGCGATTGCGGTGGACCGATCTCCGTTCCTGCAGCGCGGGCTGTTGCCGGTGGGCAATTTCGTGGCCGCCTTGCCGATTGTGGGCATCGCGCCGATTCTGGTGATGTGGTTCGGGTTTGACTGGCAGTCTAAGGCGGCTGTCGTGGTGGTGATGGTGTTTTTCCCGATGCTGGTGAACACGGTGGAGGGGTTGAAAGCCTCGGACGCGATGCAGCGCGATCTGATGGCGACTTACGGCGCGGGCTATTGGCAGAGCCTGTGGAAGTTGCGGCTGCCTGCGGCGATGCCCTTCATGTTCAACGGGCTCAAGATTGCGACGACTTTGGCGATGATCGGGGCGATTGTTGCTGAATTTTTCGGCAGTCCGACGCAGGGTATGGGGTTTCGGATCTCGACCGAGGTGGGGCGGCTTGGCCTTGACATGGTTTGGTCCGAGATTGCGGTGGCAGCGATTGCGGGGTCGGCCTTTTACGGGCTGGTCGCGATGATGGAGAAAGGGGTGACATTCTGGCACCCTTCACAGAGGCGCCGCTAGGAAAAGCGGCCTAACAAGGAGGTTCTACAATGAAGAAACGGATCTTGGGAACATTGGCGGCTTTTGCCACGGCCGGGGCTTTTGCCGGTGCGGCGCAGGCGGCGGATGATGTGACGCTGCAATTGAAATGGGTCACGCAGGCGCAGTTTGCGGGCTATTTCGTGGCGGCCGACAAGGGCTTTTATGAGGAAGAAGGCCTGAATGTCACGATCAAGCCGGGCGGCCCGGATGTGGCCCCGGTGCAGGTCTTGATGGGTGGCGGCGCGGATGTGATGGTGGATTGGATGCCATCGGCGCTGGCGGCCCGCGAGCAGGGCGCGCCGGTGGTCAATATCGCGCAGCCGTTCAAATCCTCGGGCATGATGCTGACCTGTCTGAAGGAAACGGGCATCACCTCGCCTGCGGATTTCAAGGGTAAGACGCTGGGCGTCTGGTTCTTTGGCAATGAATACCCGTTCCTGTCCTGGATGAGCACGCTGGGCATTCCGACGACCGGTGGGGCGGAGGGTGTTGAGGTTCTCAAGCAGGGGTTCAACGTGGATCCGCTGTTGCAAAAGCAGGCGGCCTGTATCTCGACCATGACTTATAATGAATATTGGCAGGTGATCGACGCAGGGATTGCGGCGGATGATCTGGTGACGTTCAAATATGAGGATGAAGGGGTTTCGACCCTTGAGGACGGGCTTTATGTGCTGGAGGCCAACCTTGCCGATCCGGCCTTTGAGGACAAGATGGTCCGCTTCGTGCGCGCCTCGATGAAGGGGTGGAAATACGCCGAGGCGAACCCGGATGAGGCGGCGATGATCGTTTTGGACAATGACGAGACCGGGGCGCAGACCGAAAGCCATCAGAAGCGGATGATGGGCGAAGTGGCCAAGCTGACCGCCGGATCGACGGGCGCGCTGGATGTGGCCGATTACGACCGCACGGTGGCGACTTTGCTGGGCGGCGGGTCGGACCCGGTGATCTCCAAGGCGCCGGAAGGGGCCTATACGACCGCGATCACGGATAAAGCGCTGAACTAAGGCGGTTTGAGATTTTCGAAGGGGGGCGTGGCCGGTGGCTGCGCCCCTTTTTCATTTGGGCTTTCTTGCGGGGAAAGCGGGAAGGGGGCGGGGGGAAGGGGAAAGCGGGAAGGGGGGCTGTCTGCCCCCTCTTTGCCTTGCGGCAAATTCACCCCCTGAGGATATTTTTGAACAGATGAAAGGGGCAGGGTTTTGGGATGGAGGGCTTGGCTTGTAAATTTTGGGAGTGGTAGTAAACTTTGTTTGTAAATTGGGGGTTATGCGATGCCGATGACGGGACTGGCGGGAAGCAGGGTGCGCGAGCGGCGTCTTGCCTTGCGGATCCGGCAGGCGGATCTGGCGCGGCGGGCGGGGATCTCGGCCTCTTATCTTAACCTGATCGAGCATAACCGCCGCAAGATCGGTGCGGAGGTGATGGCAAGGCTTGCGGCGGCGCTGGGCGTCGAGGTGCAGGCTTTGTCGGATGCGGCGCAAAGCGGCAAGGTGGAGGAGTTGCGCGCGGCGGCGGCGAGCACGCCTTCTGGGGCGCGGGCGGAGTTGGAGCGGGTGCAGGATTTTCTGGGCCGGTTTCCGGGCTGGGCCGAGGTGATGATCGCCCAGCAGCAGCGGCTTGGGCATCTGGAGCGGGTGGTGGCGGCGCTTAATGATCGGATGAACCACGATCCGCATTTGTCCTCCTCCTTGCATGAGGTGCTTTCGGCGGTCAGTTCGGTCCGGTCCACGGCGGCTATTCTGGCGGAGACGGAGGATATCGAGCCGGAGTGGCGCGCGCGGTTTCATGGCAATCTTCATGCCGATAGCGAGCGGCTGGCGGCGGGGGCGGAGGCCTTGGTGGCTTATCTTGACGGCTCGGAGCAGGCGCAGGATCAGGCGAGTGCGGCACCGCAGGAGGAGTTGGAGGGCTGGCTGGCCGGGCGGGGCTGGCACTTGCCGGAACTGGAGGCGGGCGGCGCGGGGGCCGGGGCGCTGGAGGCAGAGATTGGGGCTTTGGCCTCGGGGGCGGCGCGCAGTCTGGCGCGGGATTGGGTGGCGCAGGCGGTGCGGGATGCGGCGGACCTGCCGCTGGAGCGGCTGGAGGCGGTGATTGCCGCGCAGGGCGATGACCCGATGAGCCTTGCGCGGGCCTTTGGGGTGGAGGTGCTGGCGGTGTTTCGCAGGCTGGCCTGCCGTCCGGGGGCGACGGGCGGGCTGGTGATTTGCGATGCGTCCGGGACCTTGTTGTTTCGCAAGCCGGTGGAGGGCTTTGTCTTGCCGCGATTTGGGGCGGCCTGCCCGCTTTGGCCGCTTTACACCGCGCTGTCGCGGCCCATGGTTCCGGTGGAGGCGGTGGCCGAACTGCCGGGGCTTTCTGCCGCGCGCTATCATATCCGGGCCTTTTGCGCGCCCGCTTTTCCGGAGGGGTTTGGCGGGGTGGAGACGCGGCAGGCGGCCATGCTGATCGCGCCAAGCGCCCCAAAAGCCCTGGGCAAGGGTGAGCCGAAGGGAGAGGTGTCGTTAAAGCTTGGCTCGTCATGCCGGATTTGTCCGCGGGGTGCTTGTGTGGCCCGGAGAGAACCGTCGATCATGGCGGAATATAACTGAGAAATAGCGCGCGGGGCGTTGCGGCCTTTTGACAGGCTCGCAATTTGGCCCGATAGTCGGGCAGGGGAAAGCGCGGCCCGCCTGTCTTGGGAGTAAGGCCGCGCGCGCGGGGGAGAGGCAAGCTATGGGTCGGCAGGTTCTGGTGATCGAGGATGAGCCGAATATCGCGGAGGCGATCAAGTTCATCCTGACGCGGGATGGCTGGCGCGTGGCCACCCATCCGGATGGGGCGAGTGCGATGGCGGCGGTGCAGCGGTTGCAGCCCGATGTGCTGGTGCTGGATCTGATGTTGCCGGGGCTGAGCGGGCTGGAAGTGTTGCGCTTGATCCGGGCGCATCCCGATCTTGCGGAGCTTCCGGTGTTGATGCTGACGGCCAAGGGCCAAGAGCGCGACAGGCAGGCCGCCCAGCAGGCCGGGGCAAATCTTTTCATGACAAAGCCTTTTGCCAATGCCGAGATGCTGAGCGCGGTGCGCGGGCTGGCCGGGCTATGAGGCGCCCGCTGTTTCTGGCGCGTCAAAGCTACCGACGGCGCAGGTTGCATGACATGGCACGGTTTTTGCCGGTTCTGGGTACGTTTCTGATGATCCTGCCGATGCTTTGGGGCGAGGATGACAGCGACATTCGCAACACGGCTTCGGACGGGATTTACCTGCTGATCATCTGGATCGGATTGATCGGGGTTGCGGCGCTGCTGTCTCGGGGGCTGCGCGCGCAGGGCGATGAGGGTGCAAGAGACCCCGGCCGGGAGGATCGCTGATGCCTTTCAATCTGCTGGTCCTTGCCTCTCTGGCCTATGTGATCTTTCTGTTTCTGGTGGCTTTTGCGGCGGAGCGGCGGGCGGAACGCGGTGCTGTCGGATGGCTGCGCTCTCCGCTGATTTATACGCTGTCTTTGTCGGTCTATTGTACGGCCTGGACCTTTTACGGCGCGGTTGGCTATGCGGCGCGGTCGGGGCTGGAGTATATGACGATCTATCTGGGGCCGACGCTGGTGTTTGTCGGCTGGTGGTGGGTGTTGCGCAAGCTGGTGCGGATTGGGCGGCAGCAGCGCGTCACCTCGATTGCGGACCTGTTGTCGAGCCGCTTTGGCAAGTCGAACCTCTTGGGCGTGATCGTGACGGTGATCAGCGTGCTGGCCGCGACGCCCTATATCGCGCTGCAATTGCAATCGGTGACGCTGAGCTTCGGGGTCTTTGCCTCGGCCACGCCGGATGGCTGGGCCAAGCCTGACAGCGATGTCACCTCGATCTGGGTCGCGGCGGGGCTTGCGGCCTTTACCATTCTGTTCGGCACGCGAAATCTGGATGCGAATGAACAGCATACCGGCGTTGTGACCGCCATCGCGGTGGAGGCGATCGTCAAGCTGGTCGCGGTTCTGGCGGTGGGCTGCTTTGTGGTCTGGGGGCTGGCGGATGGGCCGGGCGATATTCTGGCGCGGGTTGATGCCAGCCAGATGGCGGAATGGCATATGCAGCCCTCGCGCTGGACGGGGTTGATCTTTTTGTCGGCGGCAGCGGTGATTTGCCTGCCGCGGATGTTTCAGGTCCTTGTCGTCGAAAACAGCGACGAGCGGCATCTGGCGACCGCAAGCTGGGCCTTTCCGCTGTATCTGATGGCGATGAGCCTTTTCGTCGTGCCGATTGCCGTGGTGGGGCTGGAGCTGATGCCCGAAGGCTCCAACCCGGATCTGTTCGTGCTGACCTTGCCGCTGAGCCAAGGGCAGGGCGGGCTTGCGATGCTGGCCTTTCTTGGGGGGTTTTCCTCTGCCACTTCGATGGTGATTATCGCCGCGATTGCGCTGGCGACGATGGTGTCGAACCATATCGTGATGCCGTTCTGGTTGCGGATGCGGCCCGCGCGGGTGGTGTCGGGCGATGTGCGGCGGCTGGTATTGCTGTCGCGGCGTTTGTCGATTGGTGCGGTTCTAGCGCTGGGTTACGCCTATTTCCGGCTGTCGGGCGGGTCCGAGGCGCTGGCGGCGATCGGCTTGATCTCCTTCGTGGGGGTGGCGCAGATGCTGCCCGCCATGATCGGCGGCATTTTCTGGCGCGGGGCCACGCGGGTCGGGGCGGCGATTGGGCTGACGCTGGGGGTCAGCGTGTGGTTCTACGCCCTGTTCTTGCCGTCCTTCGGGGCAGATGCGGTGATTTCGGCGCGGATGATGGCCGAAGGGCCGTTCGGGATTTCCTGGCTGCGCCCGCAGGCGCTTTTTGGCGTCGATGGGATGGACCCGCTGATCCATGCGCTGTTCTGGTCGATGGTGCTGAACACCGGGGCCTTCTGCCTCGGCTCAATCCTGTCCTTTCCGGGCCCGGTGGAAAGGGTGCAAGGCGCGGCCTTCGTCAATGTCTTCGACGCCGAGGGGACCGGCCCACGCGGCTGGTCACGCGGGCAGGCGGATGCCGAAGACCTGCTGGTCATGACCCAGCGCATTCTGGGCGACGACGATTCCCTCGGCTTCTTTGAGGCGCAGGCCCGCGCCCAAGGCAAGGCCGGCTATCTGCCCGACCCGACCCCCGATTTCATCGACCGGCTGGAGCGGCTTCTGGCAGGCTCGGTCGGGGCTGCCACGGCCCATGCCATGATCTCGCAACTGGCGGGGCGGGCGGCGGTCTCGGTGGAGGATCTGATGGCGGTGGCCAATGAGGCCGCGCAAATCATGGAATATTCGGCCCGGCTGGAGGAACAGCAAGGCGAATTGACCCGCACGGCGCGCCAGTTGCGCGATGCCAATGAAAAGCTGACCCAGCTTTCGGTGCAAAAGGATGCCTTCCTCAGCCAGATCAGCCATGAGCTGCGCACCCCCATGACCTCGATCCGCGCCTTTTCGGAGATCCTGACCGAAGGCGATCTGCCTGCTGAGATGGTTGCGAAATATGGCGGGGTGATCCATGCCGAGGCAAAGCGCCTCACACGGCTTCTGGATGATCTGCTGGATCTGAGCGTGCTTGAAAACGGCTCGGTGCAGCTCAACCTCGATCTGACGAACCTGCGCGATATGATTGACCGCGCGGTGGCAGCCTCCAGCCACACAAGGCCCGAGCGCGCCTTCACCATCCACCGCGATCTGACCAGCGAAGACATGTTTTTGCGCACCGACAGCGATCGTCTGACGCAGGTGTTCATCAACCTGATTTCCAACGCGCGCAAATATTGCACCGCTGATGCGGCAGAGTTGCGCATCGTGGTGCGCCACAAGGCGGGCCGCGTCACGGTGGATTTCATCGACAATGGCACCGGCATTCCCAAGGACAAGCAAGACCTGATCTTTGAGAAATTCGCCCGCCTCACCGATCAAACCCGGGCGGGCGGCGCGGGCCTGGGCCTTGCGATCTGCCGCGAGGTGATGGCCAATCTCGGCGGCAAGATCGGCTATCTGCCCGGCCAATGGGGGGCGGCCTTCCGGGTCACGCTGCCCCTGAGGCTCGAAAAAGCCGCCTAAAACGCAAAAACCCCAAAGATCTCTGACCTTTGGGGCTTCTTCTTGGAAAAAATACCTAAAAAACGACGTCTCTCCCCCGCGTTACCGCCGGCTGGTGCGCGCGTTGCTGGCCCCTTGGACGGTGATCTGTCGGATCCCCTCCAGCTTGATCGTCGACAGAAAGCTCGCCACGATCACTTCGCGCGACTGGGGCGTTGACACTGCTCCGGGGTTTGGCGGCGGCACGAGGCGGAAGTCATAGACCAACACGCCCTCGTCGACCGGGCGGGCGACCAGTTCGGCATCCCAATGGCCCTGCGTCGGCGGCAGGCCCGTGGCGCGGATGATCACGCCCCCCGGCATCTGTTCAATCGACATTTCGGTGACCGTGGCCACCAGCGGGCGCTGATCGACGATCTCTCCGGTCTCGCCCGAGACAACAACAACCTCGCCTTCGGTGGAGTTGCCAAACCAGTTGAACGGGTTGAGCCGCGAATTGCTGACAGCACCGCAGTTTGTCAGCAGCATTGTTGCGCAGATTGCGCCGATCAGCGGTTTTTTCATGCCCATGTGACGGCCCGTCCCCCGGTTTTCTCTCTGCTTCTTGGGTAGCGGAAAGAAAGCGGTTTGAAAAGCACTTGCTGGGGGGGAATGCAGCGGATGGGCGGTCTGGCCCGCGCTTTTTGCCGCAAGGCGCGGGCGCAAAGACCGGGGCGCTGGCGCTGCTTTTGGGTTCAGCCCGCTCGGGAAACAGGCTAAGACAGCCTCACAGCCGCTAGAACGGAGCAACCCCATGGCCACCGCCGCCTTTGAAGAGATTGCCGAAACCTTCGCCTTTCTGGACGATTGGGAAGATCGCTATCGTCATGTGATCGAATTGGGCAAGGAAATGCCGGCGCTGGACCCGGCGTTCAAGGTCGCGGCCACGAAGGTGGATGGCTGCGCCAGTCAGGTCTGGCTGCGCCCGGTGCCCAAGGACGGGTTTTATGATTTTGAAGGTGAGTCGGATGCGATGATCGTGCGCGGGCTGATTGCCGTGCTGCATGCGCTTTATTCCGGCGTGCCTTTGGCCGAGGTCGCGCGGATTGACGCTGCTGCCGAACTCGGGCGGTTGGGGTTGAATGACCACCTTTCGGCCCAACGCTCCAACGGGGTGCGCGCCATGGTAGAGCGGGTGCGCCTGACCGCGGCCGAGGCCGCGGAAGGCTAAGGCGCGTTTCGGATCAAGGGGTTAAAGCTGTTCCACTGTCACCAGATCGGTATGGAAGGCGATATGGCCCGCCATGGCGGCCAAAGCCTCGGGCGGGTTCGGATAGCTCCAGCCTGCGTCCTTGATCGTGGCGGATGGGGTCACGATGGAGAAATACTCTGCCTCGCCCCTGTGGGGGCAGGTGGTGCGGGTGGCAGAGGGTTCCAGAAACACGGTGGCGATATCGGCGCGGGGGAAATAGATCACTGCCGGGCGCTGCCCTTCCGAAAGCTCGATCGCCGCTGCGGTTTCCCCCAGCACGGCATCGCCCGCGCGCAAAACCCACGTGCCCGGCGCTTTGCGAAGTTTGATATGGTCAGACATCGGCCATCCTTTCGAGTGTGAGGCGTTGCGGCTGCAACGAAGGCAAGAAAATCAGGTTAAAGCGGGGCCGTGGCCTGCGTGAGCCAAGCCGCCGCCTTTGACGAGAGGCGGGGCAGCAATTTGGCACGGGTCGTTTCATGATAGGCGTCGAGCCAGTCGCGATCCCCCTTTGACAACTCCTCCGCAAGGATCAGGCGGCGATCCAGCGGCACGAAGGTCAGGGTTTCAAACGCGTATTGCGCGCGGTCATCGGCCCCCGCCAGATCGGGGGCAGGTGTCACGACGATCAGGTTTTCCAGCCGGATGCCAAAAGCGCCCTCGCGGTAATAGCCCGGTTCATTCGACAGGATCATCCCCGGTTCCAGCGGCACCTCTGAAATCCGGGACAGCCGCTGCGGCCCTTCATGCACCGACAGGAAGGCCCCGACGCCATGCCCCGTCCCGTGGTCAAAATCCATGCCCGCAACCCAAAGCGGCGCGCGCGCCAGCGGGTCCAGATCGCGCCCAGCCAGCCCCTTGGGCCAGCGTGCGCGGCTGATCGCGATCATCCCGGCCAGAACGCGGGTATAGGCCTCGGCCGCCCCATCCGGCACCGGGCCCACGGCCATGGTCCGGGTAATATCGGTGGTGCCGTCGATATATTGCCCGCCCGAATCAACAAGCAGCAACTCTCCGGGGCGGACGGCGCGATTGGTGGCTTCGGTCACGCGGTAATGCATGATCGCGCCATGTTCGCCCGCGCCGCAGATCGTATCGAAGCTGATGTCATGCAGGTGGTTCGTGGCACGGCGATAGGATTCAAGCGCGGTTACCACGTCGATTTCTGTCAGCCCGCCCTTTGGAGCCTCGGCATCAAGCCATGTCAGAAACTCGACCATCGCGGCCCCGTCGCGCAGATGCGCCTCGCGGGTGGCGGCAATCTCGGCCTCGGTCTTGCAGGCCTTGGGAAGGCGGCAGGGGTCGTCGCCCCAAGCCAGCGTGACCCCGGCGGATTTGAGAGCGGTGCTGACCGCCAAGGGCGCGGTGGCAGCATCGACACGCACAGGGCCAGTGAGCTTTCCAAGTGCCGGCAAGAAGGCGTCGGTCGGGTGCAGGGTGATTTCGGCGCCAAGGGCGGCGCGGGTCGCGTCGTCGAATTTCGCGGGGGCCACGAACAGATCAAGCCGCGCATCCTGATGCAAGACCGCAAAGCCATGCAGGATCGGGTTGCGCGAGACATCCGCGCCGCGGATGTTCAAAAGCCAGCACAGGCTGTCGGGCAGGGTGATGATGGCGGCATTCTGCCCCGCCTTGCGCAGGTTTTCGGCCAGATCGCGGCGCTTTTCGGCGCTGCTGCGGCCTGCCAGCGCATCGGGTTGCACAAAGGCCTTGCCCATCGGGGGGCTGGGCTGATCGGGCCAGATCGCATCGACAAGGTTTTCAGTTGCGCGCAGCGAAACACCACTGCCCGCCAGCGCCTTTTCCAGCTTTGCGACCTCATCTTGCGTATGCAGCCAGGGGTCGAACGCCAGAACGCCGCTCTCCAGATGCTCCCGCACCCAAGGGCCGGGCAGGGTTTCGGGCCATGGCACGGGGGTGAACGCCCCCAGATCGACCTGAGATTTCACCTGCACGCGGTAGCGGCCATCGATGAACACGCCCGCAATTTCCGGCAAGACGATGCAGAACCCTGCCGATCCGGTGAACCCGGTCAGCCATTGCAGACGTTCGTCGCGGGGGGCCACATATTCGCCCTGATGCGCATCGGCGCGCGGCACCAGAAAGCCCGCAAGCCCCTGAGCGGCCAGCGTCTTCCGCAGGGCCGCCAGCCGTGCAGGGCCTTTCGACGGATCAGCGGCGCTGGAGAAGTTCTGAAACATTATCCGACCTTGCGCATCCCCAGAACCCGCGCTTGTTTGCGCGGATCGGTGTCAAACAAACCGGCAAGCTGTTCGGTCATGGCCCCGGCAAGCTGTTCCACATCGGTGATCGTAACCGCGCGGTTGTAATAGCGGGTCACGTCATGACCGATGCCGATGGCGATCAGTTCGACCGCTTTGCGCTTTTCGACCATGGCGATCACGTCGCGCAGGTGCTTTTCGAGCGAGTTTGCGGGGTTCACCGACAGGGTTGAATCGTCCACCGGGGCACCGTCAGAAATCACCATCAGGATCTTGCGCTGTTCGCGCCGCGCCAGCATCCGCCGATGCGCCCATTCCAGCGCCTCGCCGTCGATGTTTTCCTTCAGCAGGCCCTCTTTCATCATCAGACCCAGATTGGGCCGGGCGCGACGCCAAGGCGCATCGGCCCCTTTGTAGATGATGTGGCGCAAGTCGTTCAGACGGCCCGGTTGCTGTTCGCGCCCGGCGGCCAGCCATTTCTCACGGCTTTGCCCACCTTTCCACGCGCGGGTGGTGAAGCCCAAAATCTCCACCTTGACCGAGCAGCGTTCCAGCGTGCGGGCCAGAACATCGGCGCAGATGGCCGCAATCGAAATCGGCCTCCCCCGCATGGAGCCGGAGTTATCAAGCAGCAGCGTCACGCAGGTATCGCGGAATTCGGTGTCTTTTTCCTGCTTGAAGGACAGAGGCGTCGTGGGGTTGGCCACGACACGCGCCAGACGGCCCGCATCCAGCGTGCCTTCCTCCAGATCAAAGAGCCAAGAGCGGTTCTGCTGTGCCTGAAGGCGGCGTTGCAGCTTGTTGGCCAAGCGGCTGACAGCGCCTTTCAAGGGTTCCAACTGCTGGTCAAGATAGGCGCGCAGACGTTCCAATTCGATCGGTTCGGCCAGATCCTCGGCCTTGATCTCTTCGTCGAACTCGGTGGT
>JAQWYA010000058.1 GCA_029254215.1 Pseudorhodobacter sp.
TCCGGGTGTGACAGCCGCAATTGAACCCGCTCTCCGACAAGACGGTTCAGCAAATGGGTCATGTCGGACAGCACATCTTCCAGATCCAGCCTTTCGGGCTTGAGCGTTTGTTTGCGCGAAAAGGCCAGCAATTGGCCGACAAGACTGGCCGCCCGGTTGGCATTCTGGTGGATCTGCATCAGATCGCCATACTCCGGGTCAGTCTGATCGTGGCGCAACAAAAGCAGATCGCAATGGCCAGAGATGGCAGTCAGCAAATTATTGAAATCATGCGCTATTCCACCGGCGAGTTGACCAATGGCCTGCATTTTCTGGCTTTGCGCGAACTGCGCCTCCAAGGTTTTGAAGGCCGTGGCGTCCTGCAAGACGGCCAGAACGCCGGGGCGTCCCGCCTCCACGATGCGGCGCAGATTGACCTGCAAGAACACATCTTCGGTGCTTCGACGCAGACGCAAAACTTCGGTGCCCCCCGGCAGACGTTCATTCAAGACATCTTCCATCCAGTCGCTGATGGACCTGCCCATCCCCTCAAACAACTCATAGATCGGCGGTTGTTCATCCTTCGCCAAAGAGACCATGTCGCGGGCAGCGCGGTTGGCCACCCAAAGGATACCATCCGCCCGAAACTTGATCAGGCTGACCGGAACATGTTCAAAATCGGCCAGCATATTCGCCTCGTCCTGATCTTGGCGGACAGGGAAAAGGTAAATCTCCCGTCTTTCGCCGAGGCCCACCACCTCTGCCAGAATGGCGCGCTGGGGACCATCCGCAGAGTGCACCTCCACTTCTTCGCCAGAGCGCGGTGCGGGAGAGGACACCACCTGATCCAACCGTTTGGGACGCTGGCCCAGCAGACGGCGCATCGCCTCGTTCGAGAACAGGACAACACCGGTCTTGTTCGTGATGATCATCGGCAGGCTCAAACCCTCGGCCCCGCGTCCCGAGGCACTGCGGTCGATAAACTCTTCCAGCCGCCATAAAAACCGTTGCGGGTCCAGCAGAAGCACCGAAAGTCGGGTATGACCGCGCCGCGTCACGACATCTTCGCGCGCGGATCCAAGATTGCGCGCCCGCGACTGAAGGCGAAACAGCACCGAGGCCGGGCTTGTAAAATGGTCCTGAAGGGTGGCGATCAGCGTTGCGCCATCAGGCCCCGGAAACCGGTCTTGGGCGGCCTTGTTCTGGAACCGGATCTGCCCCACGTCATCGGTCGTGAAGCAGGGTGTCGCATCATTCCCGACAAGCTGTTGAAGTGATTTGCCCTGCCGCCGCTGCCGCGCCTGATCCAGCGACACCAACGCACGGATCACCAGAGCCAGAATAACAAAGCCGCTCGCGGCAAAAACACCGATTTGCTGTGCGAAATCGGTCGGCGCAAACCAAGCGAGCAGCACAAAACACAAGGCCGCCGCCAGCAGAAACCCAACCCGAGGCCCAAGCCCGCGCGCGGTTGAGAAGAGATCAGCCTTGGCAATCGCGGCTTTGGTCACATTTTCCCCCGCATCGGCACCCCGGTTCAAGATTCGCTCGTCGACCATTCGACGCGACAAACCTTAAGCGCCCATTAACCGAAGCGCGGGATTTCAGGGAAAATCTATGTTCTCTCTGCGGTTGTGTAAACCAAATTCATTTTCGCGTCAGAGTGGCGCAAAAGAACCCATCCCCACCGTCCAGAGGCGTCCATCGACGTTGCGACAGAACCCGCCATTCCGGTGCGCGACGCAGGAAAGCGGTGATCTGATCGGCATTTTCTGCATCCAGCAAAGAACAGGTTGCGTAAGCGAGCACCCCCGAAGGGGCGACAAGCTTGGCCGTTTTATCCAATATCTGGGCTTGGATCGCACAAAGTTCTGCCAATCTTTCTGCCGAAAACGCCCATTTCGCTTCGGGCGCACGACGCCAGCTGCCCGAGCCGGAGCAAGGCGCATCCGCCAGCACCAGATCAAAGGGCGCGGCAGAGCCAAGGGCAGAGGTCTCAAGCCGCGTCACGGACACACCGGCGCGGGCGCTGCGCTGCGGTAAATCCTTCATGCGCCCCGGATCAATATCATGGGCAAAGAGCCGCAGATCGGCTTTCGCAGCAAGCGCCAGCGATTTCCCCCCGCCGCCCGCGCAATAATCCAGAACTTTCTGACCCGACTTCAGCGGCAACGCCTCAATCACCGCCTGAGAGGCCGCATCCTGCAGCTCCACCAATCCTGTGAGGTACGCCCGCGCCGCCTGAACCTTGCGGGGGTTGCGCGTGACCTCCAGCGCCGTCGGTGACAAGGGATGAGCGACGGCCTCGATCCCGTCTTCGGCAAGGGCGGCAAAGGCCCCGGCAGGATCCGTTTTGCGCAGATTGACCCGCAAGAAGACAGGCGCGCGGTGGCGCAGCAGCGCCATCACCTCGGCAAAATCCGGGCCAAGCGAGGCTTGCAAGGCCGGTGCCAGCCATTCGGGGCAATCCAGCGCCACAAGCGGATCCGGCGGCGGCACGGGCTGTTGCTCTGCCGAACTGAGCGGAGCGGGCGCATAGCCTTCACCGGTGAAGATCGCCGCAGGGTCGGCACCACTGGCCCGCACCCCGCCCAGAACCAGAGCGCGCCCCGTCTCGCCCCCGCCCAGATGCGCAAAGGACCGGCGGCAGCGCAGCGCGTCAAACACCGCGTCCCGGATCGCGTGGCGATCCCCCGATCCGGCAAACCGGTTCGAGCGCGCCCAATTCGTCAGCGCCTTTTCCGCAGCGACCCCGGCAAGCACCCGGTCCAGAATGTCGATTGCGGCGGCAAGGCGGGCAGCGGGTGTCATTGGTTACATCACACGGTAGTTCGGGCTTTCGCGGGTGATCTGCACATCATGGACGTGGCTTTCCTTCAGCCCTGCCCCGGTGATGCGGACAAACTGGCAATTCTCGCGCATCTCGGCCACGGTGGCGCAGCCGGTATAGCCCATCGCGGCACGCAGACCTCCGACCAGCTGATGCACAACCGCCGCAGCAGAGCCTTTATACGGCACTTGCCCCTCGATCCCTTCGGGGACCAGCTTGTCGCTGGCGGCATCTTTCTGGAAATAGCGATCCGCCGAGCCGCGCGCCATCGCGCCAAGACTGCCCATGCCGCGGTAGGATTTGAACGAGCGGCCCTGATACAGGATCACCTCGCCGGGGCTTTCATCGGTGCCCGCAATGGCAGATCCGACCATCGCACAAGACGCGCCCGCCGCGATCGCCTTGGCGAAATCGCCGGAATATTTGATGCCGCCATCCGCGATCACCGGCACGTTGCCCGCCGCCGCCGCCGAATCCATGATCGCCGTCAACTGCGGCACGCCCACACCCGCCACGATCCGGGTGGTGCAGATTGAGCCGGGGCCGATCCCGACCTTGATCGCATCCGCGCCCGCGCCTATCAGCGCCCGCGTGGCCTCGGCCGTGGCGACGTTGCCCGCCACCACCTGCACCGCCTTGGACAGCGCCTTGATCCGTTCCACTGCCCGCGCGACACCTTCGGAATGGCCATGCGCGGTGTCGATCACCACCATATCCACGCCCGCCTCGATCAGCGCCCGGCTCCGTTCAAACCCGGCATCGCCAACGGTCGAGGCCGCAGCCACCCGCAGGCGGCCCAGATCATCCTTGCAGGCATGGGGGTTCAGAACCGCTTTTTCGGTGTCTTTCAGCGTCAAAAGCCCCGTCAGCTTGCCTTTGCCATCGGTCACCAGCAGCTTTTCGATCCGACGGGCCTTCATCAGGCTGATCGCCGCTTCCCGGTCCGCAGGCTCATGCAGCACTGCCAGATTTTCAGAGGTCATCATGACCCGCACAGGCGTCTTGTCATCGCTGGCAAAGCGCATATCCCGGTTGGTGACGATGCCCAACACGCGGCCATTCTCATCCACCACAGGGAACCCCGTGACGTTATAGCGGTCTTGCAGGGCCTTGGCATCGGCCAGCGTCTGTTCGGGCGTCAGGGTGATCGGCGCATAGACAATCCCGGATTCGAAGCGCTTGACGCGGCGCACTTCGCGCGCCTGCTCTTCGATATTGAGGTTGCGGTGGATAACACCGATCCCCCCCGCCTGCGCCATGGCAATCGCCATCCGGCCTTCGGTCACGGTATCCATGGCCGATGACAAAAGCGGGATATTCATCCGGATCGACTGGGTGACAAAGGTCGATGTATCGGCATCCGACGGTAGCACCGAGCTGGCTGCCGGCACAAGCAGAACATCGTCAAATGTAAGGGCCTCGCGAATCTCCATGGGAACCTCCTCGGGAGCGGTCGTTTGGCGGTTTGCTGTTTCACGCATAGGGCTTGAAGGCAAGGGCCAATACGGGTTTTGTAGCGTTCTGCCCGGCTTTGCCGCAGGGCAAGGCAAAGGAGAGCAGACAGATGCGGGTGGCGATCGTCGAAAACTGTGACGGAACGGCGCATGGCCAGATGGGCGTGGCCCTGCATGAGGATGACGCCTTCATCGACGTGCTGCGCCCCTACAAAGGCGTGACCCTGCCCGAGGATTTCAGCGCCTACGACGGGGTTGTTGTGTTTGGCGGGCCGCAATCGGCGCGCAGTGATGC
>JAQWYA010000123.1 GCA_029254215.1 Pseudorhodobacter sp.
TCCTGTGCTTCGGCGCGCATTCTGGCCTGAAAGCGGATCTCGGCCAGCGCCAGTTCTTCGCGGGTGTTGATGCCCAGCGTTTCGGCCTCGTCGCAGCGCACGACCCCGGCGGAATGGCCCGCCTTTCGCGCAATCTCGACGATGTCGGTCAGGTAATATTCGCCCTTGGAATTGGCGTTGCCAACCTGTGCGGCAAGCTCCAGCAGGAGCCCCGCATCAGCGCAGATAACGCCGGAATTACATAGGGTTATCTTGAACTCTTCTAGCGTTGCCTCCTTGGCTTCGACGATCCGCTCCAGCCTGTCGCCTTCTGTCACAAGCCGGCCATAGCCACCGGGTGTGGCCGCCTCAAAGCCCAGCACCACGACGGCATGTTGAGCCCTCGCGGCCAGCATCGCCTCCAGCGTTTCGGGGTGCACGAAGGGGGTGTCGCCGTAAAGCACAATCGCATCGCCCTTGGCCTTGGCCAAAAGATCAGCCGTCTGACACACCGCATGGGCGGTGCCAAGCTGGTCGATCTGCTCCACGGTTTCGATTGCGGCATCATAGGCAAGTGCCGATTTCCGCACCGCTTCGGCCCCATGGCCGGTGACAACCACAACGCGCGACGGCTCCAGTGAAAAGCCTGCCTGCAAGGCGTGATACAGCAAGGGTGCTGCCCCCAGGGGGTGCAAAACCTTCGGCAGGTCGGAATTCATCCGGGTGCCTTTTCCGGCGGCAAGTACGATCAGTGAAACCGGCATGAAAACCCTTTCTTTCCGTGCTGGACCCCTTATGAAACGGGGGGAGGGCGGCTTCAAGCCGTTGTTGGCTCACGCCAGATTTCAACCGTGACATGAACAGGGGATGCGGATGCGCGCAGTGATCTTCGATCTGGATGGTACCTTGGCCGATACAAGCGGGGATCTGATCGCCTCTGCCAATGCCTGTTTTGAAGGATTGGGGATGGAGGTGCGGCTTGATCCCAAGGCGGATCAGCTGACCGCGTTCGGGGGCGGCAAGGCGATGTTGCGGCTTGGCTTTTCACGCAGCGACCGGCCCTGGACCGAAGAGGATATCGCCGCGCAATATCCGGTGTTGCTGCGCGCCTATGCCGAAGCCATCGATCATCACACAACGCTTTATCCCGGCGCGGTTGATGCGGTCGAGGCCTTGCGCCGCGCGGGGTTTGCCACGGCGATCTGCACCAATAAGCCCGAGGCTCTGGCCCAGACCCTGTGTCGCAACTTGGGCATTCGCGATCTTTTCGGGGCGCTGATCGGGGCCGATACCCTGCCACAGCGCAAACCCGATCCGGCCCCCTATCACGCCTGCCTTGCCGCCATCGGGGGGGATCTTGGGCGCTCGATGCTGATTGGCGACACGGTGACGGACCGTGATACCGCCCGCGCTGTCGGGGTTCCGATTGTTCTGGTCGGGTTTGGCCCCGAAGGGCAGGGTGTTACCCGGCTGGAACCGGACGCCTTGCTGCATCATTACGAGGATCTGCCAGAAATGGCACTGCGGATGCTGGGGCCTGCCTGAACGCGTCTTGACGACCACGGGCGCGCTCGTCAAAGTCCATCCATGGAACAGTTTACCGGCAGCTTCACGCAGCAAGAACCCATCCCCGAGGCCGCGATCGAAGCCGCGAATGCCGTGCTGCGCCATGGTCGCTTGCATCGCTACAACACCGCGCCCGATGAGACCGCCGAAACCGCCCTTCTGGAGGAAGAGTTCGCGGCCCTGACAGGCGCGCGCTACTGTCTTGCGGTGGCCTCCGGCGGCTATGCGATGGGAACAGCGTTGCGCGCGCTGGGGGTCGGGCCGGGCGATAAGGTCTTGTCCAATGCCTTCACTTTGGCCCCTGTTCCGGGGGCGATTGCCGCTCTCGGGGCCACGCCCGTGCTGGTCGAGGTCGCGCAGGATCTGACAATCGACCTCGCGCATCTGCAAAGTCAGATCGCCGCCTCCGGTGCGAAAACGCTGCTTCTTAGTCACATGCGGGGCCATATCTGCGATATGGATGCTCTGATGCAGATCTGCCGGGCCGCCTCCGTCCGGGTGGTGGAGGATTGCGCCCATACTATGGGGGCCGAATGGCGCGGTGTCCCCTCGGGGCGGCACGGTGTCATGGGATGCTACTCTGCCCAGACCTACAAGCATGTGAATTCCGGGGAGGGCGGGTTTCTGGTGTCGGACGATCCAGACCTGATGGCGCGCGCGATCCTGCTGTCGGGCAGTTATATGCTGTATCCGCGCCATAAAGCGGCCCCGCCGCCCGCCGCTTTCGAAAATCTGAAGTATGAGATGCCCAATATCTCGGGCCGCATGGACAATCTGCGCGCCGCCGTCCTGCGCCCGCAACTTGCCCTGTTGCCGGATCGGGTTGCCCGCTGGCGCGCCCGCTATGACGTGCTGGAGGCAGGGCTTCGCGATCTGCCCGGACTGTCGCTGATCCCGCGCCCGGCGGAAGAAACCTTTGTCGGCTCCAGTTTCCAGTTCCTTTTGCCCGACTGGCCCGCGGCAAAGATCACAAGCTTTCTGGCCCGCTCCGCGCAGCGAGGGGTTGAATTGAAATGGTTTGGCGCCTCCGAACCGGTGGGTTTCACCTCAGCCTATCGCCATTGGCACTATGCCACCCCCGAAGCCCTGCCCAAGACGGACAGAATCCTCGCCGGGCTGATCGACATGCGGGTGCCCCTGACTTTTTCGCTTGAGGATTGCGCCCAGATCGCCCGTATCCTGCGCGCTGAAGTCACGACCGCCTTCCAAGCGCCCGAAACGGCCGCTGAACCGGTGACCCTTGCCTCTGGCGACTAGGCCCGAAAGCCACACCACAACAACGCGACCGGACTTCTTTTTGGCCCAAATACCTTCGCCGAAGGCATCCGGGCCCTGATCCCGCGCGCCTCAGCCGGGCATCTTTGAGGCGATATAGGTCGCGAATTCATAATTCGGCCGCTCCAGATGGGACAGGTGACCGGGGTCAGACAAGCCCGCGCAAAGCCCGCGATAGACTTTCTCGGTGCAGCCCTTGTCCTCCTCATTCACATGGTCCAGCAATCCCTTGAGCGCCTCAAAATGCGCCTCCGAGGCAGGATCGGCCACAAAATCCGGCGACAAGCCACCGCCATACAGGATTTTCACATGGTCCGGCCCGTCCGGCGTCAGGCACAAATACCAGAAATACCCCGGCGTGAGGGTGATCAAAAGCGCAGGGTAGATCGCCAAAAGCCATGTGATCCGGCGCTGATCGCCCTCCAGCGTGGTGTTGGAGGGATGCGCGAGCGACAGTTTCACCGTGTCATTCTTCATGATCCAATGATGGTTGAACGCCGCATCCCCCGGTGGGCAGGTCATTTGCGCCAGATCGACCGAGCCGCCGATCGTGCCGGAATGGCAGACGGGCAGATGGTAGCTTTCCATGAAATTCTCGGCCAACACCTTCCAATTGGTGTTCCAGCGATGCTCTTCCCGGAAGGTCTCGACGTAAGATCCCATATCGAGATAGCCCACCAGCTTTTCCACCCCAGACAACTGCGTTGCAGGCGAGGGGGCCTCGGGGTTCAGCGTCACCATGATCCAGCCCAGCCACTCTTCACAGCGGACCTGCGGCAGGGCGACCTTGTCTTTGCAAAACCCTTCATTATGCATCATCGCGGGCGCGCCGCGCAGGCTGCCATCCAGATTATAGGTCCAGGCGTGATAGGGGCAGATGATCGAGCGTGTGTTGCCGCGCCCTTCCAGCAGGATCGACATCCGGTGACGGCACACGTTTGACATGGCCCGCAGACTGCCGGAACGGTCGCGCAGCACGATAATCGGCTCGCCCGAGATTTCCATCGTCAGGTAGTCGCCCGGCGCTTTCAGCGAATCTGCGCGGCCGGCACAAAGCCAATCCTTGGCAAAAATATGCTCTTGCTCATCCGCAGCGAATTCTGGCGAGGTATAGACCGATTTCGGCATCGCCCGCGCCTGACCAAAGGGCAGGGCGACATTCGCGCGCAATTCCTGAAGCGGGCTGAGGCTGCGATCATGTGAGGTCATTTCCACGCTCCGTGTCGGTAAAATTACCGCAGAGGAAACACGAAAACCAAACCGCTGTCACGGACAATCAATGGGTTTTGCAGATTGCCGCGTCAGCCACAGAACATGTCATGGACAAGCGTCATCATCCGAATGGCGCGGGTGTCTTCGATCCGGTAAAAAATCGCCTTGCCATCCCTTCGACAGGAGACCAGCCCTTCAAGGCGCAGCCGTGCAAGCTGCTGGCTGACCGCCGCCTGACGCGAGCCAAGCAGGCTTTCCAACTCGGTGACCGATTTCTCGCCTGACGAAAGATGGCACAGAATCATCAGTCTCCCTTCATGCGACAATGCCTTGAGGAAATTCGATGCGGCCTCGGCCTGCCGGATCATATCTTCGGCGGGAAGGCTGTCGCAGGGAACGGCGGCGCGGGCCGTTGACAGATCACGGTGCATTTGGACGTCGTAGGACATCTGGCCCCTCTCATTACAATGTTAAGGGCTATCTAGAGCGGTTGGCGTAAATATTCAAGAAATTGCGTGTGTTTTCGCGGCGGACTGACGCAAAATTGACCATTCGCGTGTCTTTCGCTGGTTTTTGCGGCAAAATATCGCGTCAAAAAAGCCCCCGCGCCCAAAAAGGCGCGGGGGTCGGGGCAGATTACTGCATGTCTGCCGTACGCTCGGCCGCGATTTTCGCGGTCGAAGCGGCAACGGCTGCGTTGAACGCGTCCAGCGTTTCCTGGCCACCGTTCACCGAGGAGGTGAACCAAGCCATCACAGGGGCCACGGCTGCGGCGAAGGCTTCTTTCTCAGCCGGGGTGGGAACATAGATGTCGCCGCCTGCTGCCTTGAAATCTGCATAGGCCTGGATTTCCTTGCGCTTCGGCGAGGCGAAGGTCGCCTGCTGAAGGGCTGCGAACCCATCCAGAACAACGCGCTTTTGGTCGTCGGTCATGCCGGTGAAACGGGCGTTCGACATCCACCAGAAAGCCCCCATGTAGGAATGGCCATCCAGCGTCAGATACTTGAGGCCGGCATCGGGGAACTTCATGTTCATGATGTCGGTGATGCCGTTTGCGGTGCCTTCCACGACGCCGGTCTGCAGCGAGGTGAACAGCTCCGGCCATGCGATCGGGGTCGGGGCCGCGCCAACAGCGCGTGCCGATTCCTGCGGCAGGTCAGCCGGAACAGTCCGCATCTTGAGGCCAGCGAGGTCGCCCGGTCCGGTGACGCGCTTCTTGGTGTTGGCATAGTTGCGCCAGCCGCCGGTGTTGCCGACGGTCATCAGACGGATCGTGTTGTCGCTGTCGGCCAAGGCCTTGGCGCGCAGGAAGCGCACGAAATCGCCGGTCAGCACATCTTCGGCCACACGGTCATCCGACATCAGGTAGGGCAGGTCGAGCACCTGAATATAGGGGAAGATACCCGCAGCACCGCCGGAGGTGGAGATGTAGATATCGATCGACCCGTCTGCGACGCCTGCAAGGCATTCTTCGCCCTTGGCGCAAAGCTGGGTGCCGATGAACAGTTCAACCGCGATGGCGCCGTTGGAGGCGTTCTCGACGTAGTTCTTGAACACGACGAGGCCATCATAGTCTTCGTCGTTTTCATTGGAGTTTGCCGTCGCGCGCAGGGTGATATCCTGCGCCATTGCGGCACCGGCGGTGCCGGCAAGCAAGCTCGCCAGCATCAGCGACTTGAGGGTTTTCTTGAGCATGTGGTGTCCTCCCATAGGTGTTCTCAAGGTTTTCAGATTGGTTGGTAGGTTATTGGACGAAGCCAAAAAGGCGTGGCACCGTCAGAGTAAGGGCCGGGAAATAGGTGATCAGGAAGATCACGATCACTTCGACGGCCAGGAATGGCAAGGTTGCCTTGGCGACAGTTTCCACCCGCAGGCCGGAAACCGAAGAGGTTACAAAGAGCACAAGTCCCATCGGCGGCGTCAGCAGCCCCACCGTCAGGTTCAAGGCCATGATGATGGCGAAATGCACGGAGTCAACGCCCAATGACGTGAAGATCGGCCCCAGAATCGGCCCCAGAATGATGATCGCCGGGCCTGCATCCAGAAACATGCCGACGATGAACAACAAGACGTTGATCAGGAACAGCAGAACCAAGGGGTTATCGGACAGGCCAAGGATGATCTCGGCCAGCAGCTCGGGGGTATGCGACAGGCTGGCGACGGTCTTGAAGGCCATCGCAGCCCCTACCAGCAGCAACACCACCGCCGAGGTCATTCCCGCCCGCATCATGATATCGGGCAGGTCCGAAAGCTTCAGGGTGCGCATCACGAAAAAGCCGATCAGCACGGAATAGCCCACGGCAATCGCGGCCGCCTCGGTCGGGGTGAAAACGCCGCCCAGAATGCCGCCCAGAATGATCACGGGGGTCATCAGCGGCCAGATCGCCTTGAGGCTTGCATTGCCCCGCTCCCCCCAGCTTGCGCGCTGGGTCGAGGGGGGCAGGTCATAACGGTCAGCCATGAACCACACGACCAGCATCAGCGCCCCGCCGATGATGATCCCCGGCACGATCCCCGCAAGGAACAGCGCGGCCACGCTTTCGCCCATCACATAGGCATAGATGATCATGATGCCCGAGGGCGGGATGATCGGCCCGATGATCGAAGAGGCCGCCGTAATGGCCGCCGCAAATTTCCGGGTGTAGCCCTGCTTTTCCATCGCGGGGATCAGCATTGACCCCAGCGCCGAGACATCCGCCACCGCAGACCCCGAAAGCCCCGCAAACAGCATCGAGGAAAGTACGTTCACATGCGCAAGCCCGCCGCGGAAATGGCCGATCATCGCTTGGCTGAATTCAACCAGACGCAGCGTGATGTTAGAGCGGTTCATCACTTCTCCGGCCAGCATGAAGAAGGGGATCGCCATCAGCGGGAAACTGTCCATCCCGTTGTAAACGTTGCGATACAGAAGAACGATGTCACGCTCTTGCCCGTTGAGGAACAGCAAGAGGCCGGGGGCCGCGATCAGGCCGAAAAAGACCGGCAATCCCAAGAAGAGGAAAACCATGAACAGAGGCAGGAAAAAGGACAGCATGTTATTCGGCCCCCAGACTGACTTGATCAGCGATTTCCGGCAGCCTGTCGGTGGCCCCCAGCAGTTGCACGACAGAGCGCAGGATCAGCTCGATATTCACCGCGATCAGCAGCGTCACGCCGGTCGCCAATGAGGCCATCGTCCATGCGCGCGGCACTTTCATCCATTCGGTAAACGAGAAATTCGTGGGGATCCAAAGCGCGTCGGTGGCAAAACGTCCGCCAAAGCCCGTAACCTCGGCCCAGCCGATCTTGAAGCCGACCATCAGCACGACCAGCGACAGCCCCAAAAGCACCAGTTGCAGCATGGCGGCGATGGCCTTTGGCAGGAACATCACCATCATATCGATAGAGACAAACCCCCCGCGCCGGAACGCTGTGGGGGCCATCAGGCCGGTCATCCACAGCATCAAAAAGCGCGCGCCTTCTTCCGACCATGGCAAGGCGTTGCCCAGCACATAGCGAAAGAAAACCTGAATCAGAATGAAGATAACCATGACGGCCACGCAAGCGGTGCCGATAGCCCGGCCCGCTGTCAGCACGGCAGCATTGATGATCGACAAAAGTCGCGTCAGCCCAAGCAGAATGCTCATGGCTCCTCCTCCCTATGGTCGCATCTTGCGATGCTGTTGCGTCGCGCCTCTGCGGGCACTGTGCGCAGGCCGTTGACCGGCCCTTTAGTCAGGTCTTTGCCGTAAAAGCGCCGTAAGCGCCTTGGCTGAAAACAAGCGGATCGCCCGCCGTTGCGGCCGCGCGCAGCACGCGCCCGACCACGATCAGATGATCGCCGCCGTCATGGGTAGCCGATTGCGCGCAGTCAAACCGGGCCAGAGTGCCGGGGATGATTGGTGTGCCTTCGGCATTGGTCTCGGTCCGCAAGCCTTCAAACCCGGCGCCACCGCGCACGAAGCGCAGGCAAAGATCGGCCTGATCGGCCCCAAGGATGTGGATCGTGTAATGCTGTGCCTCGGCAAATACTGGGTAGCGGGCCGAGGATTTGGCGGGCGACCACAAGACCAAAGGCGGGTCCAGCGAGACCGAGGCAAAGCTGTTGGCGGTAAAGCCCACCGGGCCATCCGCCGTTTGCGTGGTGATCACGGCAATCCCGGTGGCAAAACGGCCCAGAGCGTCGCGAAAGGCGCGGGCGTTTTCGGCATCGGGAATGAAGGTCGCTTCTGCGATGTCAGCCTGCATCAGGCGACCTCATGGCCAAGGGCCAGCGAATACAGATCAAACCATGTCTGGCGGTCGATCTTGACCTTCATCGCATCGCCCAATGTGGCGATCCGCCCCAGATTGTTGGTGCCCATCACCGGCAGAATCTTTGACGGGTGCCGCAACAGCCATGCCACGGCCACGGCAGACCAATCCGTGCCATGCGCCGCCCCGATCTCGTCCATTCTTGCGCGCAAGGGGGCAGGGGCCTCGGCCAACAAACGGCCCCCGGCCAGAGGCGACCAGGCCATCATGGGTTGGCCGTGCTGCTGGTGAAAGGCCACATCGCCATTGGTAAAGCTGTCATGGGCCAGCAGGCTCAATTCGATCTGATTGGTGGCAAGCGGGGTTTCCATGCCCGATTGCAGCAATTGCCAATCCCACGGGCGGAAATTGGAGACCCCCACGGCCCCCACCTTGCCGCTGGCCACCAGCGCATCAAGGCAAGCGCCGGTTTCAAGGTGATCCATCAGCGGGTCGGGGCGGTGGATCAGCAGCAGGTTGATATGCTCGATCCCCATGTCGCGCAGCGAATGCTCCACGCTGGAGGTGATATGCGCGGCAGAGGTGTCGTAATGCTTGACGCGCGCCCCCGAATGACGGCCCGCCGGGGCCACGATATCGCATTTCGTGACAATCTCGATCTGGTCGCGCAGGGCAGGGGCGGCGCGCAGCGCATCGCCCAAAATCGCCTCGGCCGTGTAGCCGCCATAGATGTCGGCCTGATCGATCGTCGTGATCTCCTGCGCCAGACAGGCTTCGATCTTGGCCTGCACATGTTTGGGGGAGGTGTCGGCATCATCGCCGACGCGCCACATGCCATAGACGATGCGGCTTAGGGAAATCCCCGCGAATTCAACGCGCTCCATCGGCATCAGCGGCGCGCCCCCGTTCCAAGCGGCGTGGCCGGCGTTTCAGAAGGCACACGGCCGTAAGCATGGGGAAGCGAGCAGGTTTTCAACTGGGGCAAGACTTTGGTTCCGAAATGATCGGCTTCATCCATGTGCGGATAGCCGGAGAAAATGAAGGCACGAATGCCCATTGCTTTGTATTCTTCGATCTTGGTCATGACCTGATCGACCGACCCGACAAGCGCCGCGCCGCAGCCAGATCGCGCCCGGCCGACACCGGTCCACAGATTGGGTTCGGTATAGCCGAACTGGTCAGCGAGTTCGCGGGCGCGCGATTGATGGGCCACGCCAAGGCTGATGCTGTCATGGGCGCGGTCGCGGATCAGCTTGCCGTATTCATCATCCAGTTTGGAGACGAGGTGATCGGCGTATTCGCGGGCCTCCGCCTCAGTGTCCCGGACAACCATGTGCACGCGCAAACCGTAATCCAGTGTGCGGCCATGCGCCTCGGCGCGGGCATGGGCGTCGCGCATCCGCTGGGCCAGCACATCCTTGGTTTCCGGCCACATCAGATAAACGTCACATTGTGCGCCGCAGAGTTCCAGCGCGTCGGGCGAATAGCCACCAAAATACAAAAGCGGGCCGCCATTCTGCTGATAGGGGCGGGCCGGATCTGTGCTGAGCTTCGAGATCTTGTAGATGTCGCCGTCATGGGAAACCTCATCCTGCGTCCAACATTTGCGCAGAATCTCAACAACTTCATGACTACGCTTGTAGCGGAATTTGCTATCGGCCACTTCGCCCGGAAAATCCGAGGAGATGACGTTCAGCGTCAGCCGCCCTTTCAGCATGTGGTCCAACGTGGCCACCGTGCGCGCCAGCATGATCGGCTGCACTTCACCGCAGCGGATCGCGGCCAGAAAATTGATCTTGTCGGTGATCGGCGCGCAGCCTGCGACGAAAGACAGCGTATCCTGCCCAACCTGATAGGACGACGGACACAGGATGTTGCGAAAGCCATGGCTCTCGGCCTTTTTTACGATGCCAGAGCAATGTTCCCAGCTGGAGCGCAGGCGACCGTCGGGTTGGCCCAGAAATTCGTAATCATCCGAACAAAGGGCCGCAAACCAGCTCACCTCGGCGGCATCAAGGTCTTGCGAGGTGACAGGGACGATGGACATCGAATCTTCTCCGGCTCGTGCGATTTCTCCTTGCATAGCATCCGCATTGATGTAGATCAATAGTGTATCAATTTTCGCCAAACGGAAGAATATGTCGCAGCCCGGCTCCCTCCCGCTCTACCAGCAGATCAGCGAATTGCTGATCCGCGACGTGTCTGCAGGCCGGTTGATCGACGGAGAAAAGCTGCCGCCCGAACGGGAAATGGCGCAAGAGCTGGGGATTGCGGTTGGCACGCTGCGCGCCGCCCTGAAAGAACTGGCCGCGCGGGGCATGTTGGTGCGCGTGCAGGGGTCGGGCAATTATATCCGGGCCAAGGCGGACCCTGAAAGCGTCTATGCCCTGTTTCGGCTGGAGCTTACGACGGGTGGCGGGCTGCCCACGGCAAAGGTTCTGTCGGTGGACCGGCTGCCCAAAGACCCGGCCTTGCCGGATTTCGGCCCCAGCGCCGAAGGGCACCGCATTCGCCGCCTACGATCACTGTCAGGGCAGGTTGCGGCGGTCGAAGAAATCTGGCTGGACGGGGATTATGTGCCGGCAATCGCGGTCAGTGATCTGTCGGAATCGCTGTATCTTTATTACCGCACCCGGCTGGGCCTGTGGATCGCACGGGCCGAAGACCGCGTCTCGCAGGGTGCGGTTCCCGATTGGGCACCCGCGGCGTTCCGCCCCGCTGTCGGCACGCCGGTTCCCAGAATTACCCGCGTTTCCTGGGCGCAGGATGGCGCGCGGGCCGAAGCTTCGTGGACTTGGTATGACCCTGAAAAGGTGCATTACGTCTCACGGTTGAAATAGACGGCGGGTGTCGTCGCAGTGACTATCGCGCGGGAGGACCTGCGCTTGAAAAGGGGAAAGTGACGTGAAAACAATTCGGTACGGGATCATCGGCTGCGGCATGATGGGGCAGGAGCATCTGCGCAATATCGCCCTTCTGGACGATGCCGAAGTGGTTGCGATCTTTGAGCCGGACGCAGATATGCGGGCGGCCTCGGCGCTTTTGGTGCCGGGCGCGCAGATGGTGGGATCGGTGGCCGAGGTGCTGGCGGTTGAGGCCGTGAACTGCCTTTTGATCGCCAGCCCGAATTTCCTGCATCTGCCGCAGCTGGAGGAAATCGCCGCGATCCGCCCCTTGCCGCTTCTGATCGAAAAGCCGCTGTTCACCGATCCGGCCGATGCCCCGCGTCTGGCGCAGTTGCGCGCCGCCTATCCGGCTCCGATCTGGGTGGCGATGGAATATCGCTACATGCCGCCCGTCGCGCATCTGGTGCGCGAGGCGGCTTTGGCGACGGGTGGCGTGCGGATGCTGACCATCCGCGAACATCGCTTTCCGTTCCTGCAAAAGGTCGGCGACTGGAACCGCTTCAACAATCAATCCGGCGGCACGCTGGTTGAAAAATGCTGTCATTTCTTCGACCTGATGCGCTTGATTGCGGGCTGCAACCCGGTGCGGATCATGGCCTCGGGCGGGCAATCGGTGAACCATCTGGATGAGGTTTACGAGGGACGCCAATCCGACATCTGGGACAATGCCTATGTGATCGTGGATTTTGAAAACGGTCTGCGCGCGATGCTGGAGCTGTGCATGTTCGCCGAAGGCGCGCGCTATCAGGAAGAGATCAGCGCCATTGGCCCAAAGGGCAAGATCGAATGCCTTGTGCCGGGGCCGGGCCGGTTCTGGCCCGCGCATCTGGGCGAGGCTCCGGTGCCGCAGGTGATCGTCAGCCCGCGCGATCCCAAAGGTCCGCAGGTGCTGGAGGTTCCGGTGGATCCGGCCTTGCTTGCGGCAGGGGATCACAACGGATCGACCTTCTACCAGCATCAGGGTTTCTGGCGCGCGGCAAACGGGATGCAAGCGCCCGAAGTCGGGCTGGAGGATGGATGGTGGGCCGTGGCCATGGGGATGGCCGCGCAGAAATCGGCGCAGCTTGGTCGCGCCATTGATCTGGCCACTGAGGGCTACGTTCCGAAATAACGATCCTCGGGGCGGGGCACAGGCCCGCACAAAGCGGCAAAAAAACGCGCCTCCAGCCCCAAGCCGGGCTGGAAGCGGCGCGGTCTTTCCGCTATGCGAAGGGAAATTGCCCTGCGCAGGCCCTCCAGCCCCTCGTTTTCGTCAGCCAAGGAGTTCGTTTCATGAAAGCCGCCGTCATTACCTTTCCCGGATCGAACTGCGACCGTGACCTTGCCGTAGCCTTCCGCAATGCGGGGGCCGAGGTGTCGATGGTCTGGCACAAGGATACCGACTTGCCGCAGGGCGTCGATGTTGTCGCGGTGCCGGGCGGATTTTCCTTTGGCGACTACCTGCGCTGCGGGGCGATTGCGGCGCAATCTCCGATCTGTGCGGCGGTCAAGGCCCATGCGGCGCGCGGCGGCTATGTGATGGGGATCTGCAACGGCTTTCAGGTTCTGACCGAAATGGGTCTTTTGCCCGGTGCCCTGATGCGCAACGCGGGGCTAAAATATATCTGCAAGCCGCTGTCCCTGCAGGTGGAAAACGCAACCTCGGCCTTCACATCCGGTTGGGCCGCGGGGGATGTGGTCTCTTTCCCGATCGCGCATCATGATGGCAATTACACCACCGATGCCGAAACCCTTGCGCGCCTGAACGGCGAGGGCCGGGTTGCCTTCCGCTATACCGACAATCCGAACGGGTCGGTTGACGATATTGCCGGGATCCTGTCGGAGAATGGCCGTGTTCTGGGCATGATGCCCCACCCGGAGCGTGCGGCGGATGCGCGTTTAGGCGGCAGCGACGGGGCGCGGATGTTTGAAACCCTCACCGGCGCTTTGGCGCTTGTCTGAGGCCGGACGCGCGGCCTCCTTCTTGAGATTGCGTGCCGCGCGGCTTAAACTTGCCCCATGATGTATGAGGCGACCCCAAAAACTGACGGCTCCGTGCCGGCCCCGCGCGCCGCCGCGACTGAGCGGCGCTTGTCTTGGTGGACACGGGTTGCGATTGCGGGGCTGTTCATTCTGGCGGTCGGGGTCGTGCTGGTCACCAATCGCTGGCTGACCGACCGGTTCTCGGAGACGACGCGCAACCGCGCCGAAGTCCGTCTGGCGCTTTACGCCGGTAACCTGATCTCGGAATTGCAGCGCAACTCGGTCGTGCCGCTGCTTCTGGCCCGCGACCCCGAGGTGACACGCGCTTTGGGCGATGCGAATTTTGCCAATACCTCGCAGCGGCTGATCAGCTATCAGGGCGAAATCGGCGCGGCCTCGATCATGCTGTTGGACAAGGACGGGCGGGCCGTCGGAGCCACAAACCGCCATCTTCTCAGCTCAAGTCATCGCACCGGGGCCTATTTCGTGGATGCTCAACGCACCCGCGACACGGTCTTCACCGCCGCGCGCCGGGAAGAGGGCGGGGTGGATTTTACCTATTCGCGGGCGGTCTATCTGGACAACCGGATGGTGGGCGTGATTGTCGTCGCGGTCGATCTGATGAAATACGAACGGGCCTGGGCGGGCCTGACCGATGCCGTTCTGGTGACCGACAGCGAGGGCAAGGTGATCCTCGCGACAGAGCCGCGCTGGCGTGGCCTTGGTCTGGCCGAGGCTTTGGCCGTGCAAGACCCACCTTCGGCGATCCAGCGGGCGATACAGGCGACAACGGATTGGGCGCAGTTCCCCCCCGATGCCTATCTGCGCGGACAAGCGGTGATGAAGACCGAGGCGCGGGTTCCGTTCCGCGGCTGGCGCATCGTGACCTTCACCGCCTTCGATTCGGTGCGAGAGCGGGTGAACGGCGTCCTCGCGCTGGAAATCATGGGCTTTGCCATCCTGCTGGCCATGGCCTTTTACTTTCTGTCGCGCCGGGCCTGGTCGCAGTCCATGTCCTTCCAGCGGGAATCGGCCGAACTTCGGCTGTTGAACGCCCGTCTTCAGCGCGAAATCGCCCAGCGGGAGAAGGTTCAGAAAGACCTTGCCGTCGCTGAGTTGACGCTGGCGCAATCGTCAAAACTGGCAGCACTGGGGGAAATGTCCGCCGCCGTCAGCCATGAGTTGAACCAACCCCTCGCGGCGATGAAGACCTATCTGGCAGGCGCGCGGCTTTTGCTGCAGCGCCATCGCCCGGAGGAAGCCCTTTCCTCCTTCCAGCGTATCGATGATTTGATCGAGAGGATGGGTGCGATCACCCGGCAGTTGAAGTCCTATGCGCGCAAAGGGGGCGAGGCATTTGAACCCGTTGATATGCGGTCTTGCCTGTCCTCCGCGCTGTCCATGATGGAACCGCAGTTGAAGGCGCGTGTGGTGCAGATCACCCGCAACCTGCCGCGCAGTCCTGTCATGGTGATGGCAGACCGGATCCGGCTGGAGCAGGTGATCATCAACCTGTTGCGCAATGCGTTGGACGCGACCAAAGGCGCCGCCAACCCGCGCATAGACCTGACGGTTTCGGTTGATCAGGCCGTGGTTCTGACGGTCAGCGACAATGGCCACGGGATTGCCGATCTCGAAAACCTGTTCGAACCCTTCTACACCACAAAACGACCCGGAGAGGGCGTGGGCCTTGGCCTTGCGATCTCTTCGGGCATTGTCACCGATCTGGGCGGACGTCTGACCGCACGCAATGGTGACAGCGGCGGGGCTGTTTTCCAGGTGCAGCTTCCGATACTGGGCAGTGAACTGGCAGCAGCGGAGTAAAGATTATGGCGCGTGCAATGAAAGTCGCGATCGTCGATGACGAGGCCGATATGCGGCAATCCATCAGCCAATGGCTGGCGCTGTCCGGCTTTGAAACGGAAACCTACGCCAGCGCGGAAGAGGCGCTGAAGGGGATCGGCGCAGATTTTGCGGGCGTCGTGGTGTCGGATATCCGGATGCCGGGCATGGATGGGATGGCCTTTCTGAAACGCCTGATGAGCCTCGACAGCGGGCTTCCGGTGATCATGATCACCGGCCATGGCGATGTTCCCATGGCCGTGGAGGCGATGCGCGTCGGCGCCTATGATTTCCTTGAAAAGCCCTTCAATCCGGACCGGATGACCGAACTGACCAAGAAGGCCACGCAAACGCGGCGCATGACGCTCGATAACCGCGCGTTGCGGCGGGAGTTGTCGGATGGCAGCGTGTTGATGAAGAAGCTGATCGGCTCTTCGTCGGAAATGGACCGTCTGCGCGAGGATATCCTCGATCTGGGGCAGGCCGATGGCCATGTGCTGATTGATGGGGAAACCGGCACGGGCAAGACGCTCGTGGCCCATGCCCTTCATGCGGTGGGGCCGCGCGCGGGGCGGAAATTCGTGACGATCTCTTGTGCCGCCTGGTCCGAGGATCAGCTTTCAGCGCGGATTTTTGGACCGCAAGCCGAAGGAGGGATCCCGCTTGCCGAAGAGGCACGGGGCGGGACACTTTGCCTTGAGGATATCGAGGCGCTGAGCCACGGGCTGCAATCCCGCCTTTTGACCTTGATCAATGAGCAAGGCAGCCCGCCCGAAACCCGGATCATCGCGATCTGTAACGAACATGCGCCTGATAAAACCCTCGAAGATATCCTGCGCCCGGATTTGTTCTACCGGCTTGGGGCGATGACCATCCTCTGCCCGCCTCTGCGTGCGCGTGGCGAAGATATCCTGACCCTCTTCACCCGGATGTCTGAACAATTCGCTGAGGAATATGGCTGTGAGGCGCCGCAGGTCGCGGCGCAAGAGGCGGCGCAATTGCTGCAAGCGCCATGGCCCGGAAACGTGCGCCAATTGGTCAATATCGCTGAGCGCGCTGTCCTGCAAAATCGCCGTGGAAGCGGGTCTATCGCGTCCCTTTTGATGGCCGATAACGAGGCCACTGGTCCGGCCCTGACAACCGAAGGCAAGCCCCTGAAAGATTACGTCGAAGCCTTCGAGCGGATGCTGATCGACAACACCATGCGCCGCCACAAAGGGTCCATCGTCTCGGTCATGGAAGAGCTTTGCCTGCCCCGCCGCACCTTGAACGAGAAAATGGCAAAATATGGCCTGACCCGCGCCGACTACGTCTGACTTGCCAATCAGCGCACCTTCGGTGCAAGTCTTTTGCCTCGAAGACTGCCTCCGTCCGTCTCCTCAGGCCGCTGCGCGGGGCAGGTATTTGGACCAAGAAGAAATGCGCATTTAGGCTTTCCTCCATTTGGGCTTCTTTTTGGCAAAAATACCTCGGGGGGGGCCGTCAGGCGGGGGGCAGCGCCCCCCTCCGCCCTCTATCATGAGCGAACGCGAACGCTCCGTTTATCCGCGCATTCTGCCTGCATCCTTGTCGAACAAGGGGTCAGTGACGAGAGTGGCTTTGCAGCGCTCTCCGAGGATTTCAATCTCCACTTCTAGTCCGGGGGTGATCACTTCATCCGGCAAGAAGCCGATTGCGACGGATTGGCCTGTGAAATGCGAGTATCCGCCGCTGGTGCAGTAGCCGACAACTTTTCCGTCCAGCCAGATCGGTTCCCAAGCAACGACATCTGCGCCTTTGTCTTGCACGATGAAATTGCAGAGCCGACGCGATGGCCCCTTGGCCTTTTCGGCGAGGGCAGGGGCCTTGCCAATCCACTCCGCGTCTTTGTTCCAGCGGATGAAGCGATCGAGGCCAGTTTCGCAAGGCGTGTAATCTGGGCTGAACTCCCGCCCCCAGGAACCGAAGAAACGATCCAGACGCAGGCTCATCATGGCCCGCATGCCAAAGGCCCGTAATCCAAGATCTGCGCCAGCCTCGTTCAGGACATCCCAGAGGTGGCGAACTGACATATTGTCGCAATAGATCTCATATCCCATGTCCGCGGTATAGCTGACCCGCTGAACCAGACATTTTGCCATCCCGACGGTCATTTCCTTGACATCCATGAAACGGAAGGCTTCGGCAGAGACATCGGCACGGGTCACCTTTTGCAACAGGGCGCGGGCGTTTGGCCCCGCGATTTGGAAGCCCGAGCGGCTGTCCGAGATATTTTCTACCGTGACGCCCGGCTCCAGATTCTGGTCAAACCAGCGTCCGTGCCAGCCCTGCGCGCCATAGCTGGCAGTCAGTTGGAATTCCGTTTCGGACAGGCAGGAGACGGTGAAATCCCCGATGATCTTACCGGAATGGGCCAGCATTGGCGTCAGCGACAACCGCCCCGGTTTCGGGATCAGACCGGCCATGATCTTATCCAACCAAGCGCGGGCGTTCGGCCCTGTGACGCGGTATTTGCCGAAGTTTTGCAACTCGTTGATGCCGACGGCCTCGCGGACGGCCATCACCTCTTGGCGGGTTGCCTCCCAGGCGTTTGAGCGGCGGAATGTCGGGGTTTCGTACAGCGGTTCGCCGGGCAGGGCGAAGTAATTGACCACTTCCAGCCCGTATTGCTGGCCCCAAACCGCGCGCATATCCGAGAAGGTGTCATACATGGGCGTGGTGCGGAAGGGGCGGGCGGCGGGGCGTTCCTCGTTCGGGTAGCTGACCGAGAAGCGCATCTGATAGTTTTCGATGACCTTGGGCACGGTGTATCCCGGTGTCGTCCAATTGCCGAAACGGGAGACATCGAAGCCGCGCGGGTCGCGTTCAACCTCGCCCTCGATCATCCATTGTGCCAGCGCAAGCCCCATGCCGCCGCCTTGGCTGAAGCCCGCCATGACCGCGCAGGCCGACCAGTAGTTTCGCAATCCCGGCACCGGGCCGATCAGCGGGTTGCCATCCGGGGCGAAGGTGAAGGGGCCGTGGATCACCCGCTTGACGCCAGAGCGTTCCAGCACCGGGAAGCGGCGATAGGCGAAGGTGACGGAATCCTCGATCTTGTCGAATTGCTCGTTCAGCAATTCATGGCCAAAATTCCAGGGGGTTCCGTCAACGGACCATGGCTCACAGGGCTTTTCATAGAAACCGATGCACAGGCCCCGGCCTTCCTGACGCAGATAGCTTTCGCCGCCCGGATCCATCACATGGGGGAATTCACCGCCGCGCTTGAGGATTTCCATGATTTCGGGGATGTCATCGGTCACCAGATACTGATGCGCCATCGGCAACAGGGGCAGGTAAACCCCGGCCATGGCCCCCACTTCGCGCGCCCAAAGCCCGCCCGCGTTGACAAGGTGTTCACAGGTGATCGTGCCCTGTTCGGTCACCACTTCCCAGCCGTCCTTGGTGGGGTTGGTTTCCAGAATGCGGTTATGCAGGATAATCTCTGCCCCGCCCATGCGCGCAGCCTTGGCATAGGCATGGGTGGTGCCTGAGGGGTCCAGATGCCCGTCCAGCGGATCATAGAGTGCGCCGATGATCCCTTCGAGGTTGACCATCCCATCCGTCAGTTTCGCGACCTCCTCCGGCCCGAGGATTTCGGTATCCAGCCCCATGTAGCGGTGTTTGGCGCGTTCGGCCTTCAGCATCTCGAACCGGGCCATGTTGTCGGCAAGCGTGATCCCGCCGACATGGTGAAGGCCGCAAGACATGCCTGTGATGGCCTCCAACTCCTTGTAAAGGCGGATGGTATAGCCTTGGAGGGCCGCCATATTGGTGTCGCCGTTCAGGGTATGAAAGCCGCCCGCCGCGTGCCAGGTAGAACCAGAAGTCAGGTCGGACCGCTCGATCAGGGTCACATCCGACCAGCCAAGCTTCGTGAGGTGATAGAGCACCGAACAGCCCACAACGCCCCCACCGATCACCACCACACGCGTATGCGATTTCATCCTGACACTCCTTTTGCTTTGCCAGAGCCTTGCCGAGGTGCCGGAAAATCGCATGCCCGCTTGCGACAAATCATGTCGCAAGCGGGCAAAGGGGGAGGTTCGTGATCTGCAAGTTGGGCGTGGCTGCGCCTGGCA
This sequence comes from Pseudorhodobacter sp., assembly GCA_029254215.1. Lineage (GTDB taxonomy): Bacteria > Pseudomonadota > Alphaproteobacteria > Rhodobacterales > Rhodobacteraceae > Pseudorhodobacter. The sequence goes on from JAQWYA010000123.1 coordinate 19,076, forward strand.
AAAAAAGGGGGGCGCAGTGGCCCCCCCGGATCATTTTGTCAGACCGCTGCGCCTAGCGTTCCGGGATCAGACCGCGCGGATTGAACCGCAAGACCAGAAGCAAGATGACCCCCATGGTCAGAAGGCGCATATGTGCCGCGGCATCCTGCAAATGGCTTTTCAGCCAGAAGCTATCCGCCATGCCCGCCGTGATCGTCCCCATAAGCCACAGGCCGATGGGTTCGACCATCACCCAAAGCCACCAGACCAGGAAGCCGCCAAGAACCGAACCCCAGTTGTTGCCCGACCCGCCCACGATCACCATCACCCAGATCAGGAAGGTGAAGCGCAAGGGCTGATAGGTGCCGGG
>JAQWYA010000156.1 GCA_029254215.1 Pseudorhodobacter sp.
ATTATCGGCCCCGGCGATCCGGTTGTCACCTCGGACGGGGCCTATCCGACCTTCAATTTCCATGTCGCGGGCTTTGGCGGCACCTTGCACAAAGTCCCCTACAAGGGCGACCATGAGGACCCGCAGGCGCTGGTCGCCAAAGCGGCAGAGGTCGGGGCCAAGCTCGTCTATCTCGCCAATCCCGACAACCCGATGGGAAGCCACCATGACGGCCCCGTGATTGAGGCGATGATCGAGGCGCTCCCAGAAGGGACGCTTCTGGTGCTGGACGAGGCCTATATTGATCTTGCGCCCGAAAACGCCCTGCCCCGGATTGCCGCCGATGACCCGCGCGTGATCCGGATGCGGACCTTTTCCAAAGGCTATGGCATGGCGGGCCTGCGGGTCGGCTATGCGCTTGCAGCACCGGGTTTGATTGCGGCCTTCAACAAGGTGCGCAACCATTTTGGCGTCGGGCGAATTGCGCAGGCCGGGGCTTTGGCGGCTCTTTCGGATCCGGACTGGCTGCGCGCCACGCAGACCAAGGTTGCGGCGGCGCGTGAGGATTTTGGAAAGGTCGCCTTGGAAAACGGGCTCCGACCCCTGCCCTCGGCCACGAATTTCCTGACGCTGGATTGTGGTCGCGACGGCGCTTTCGCGCAGGCCATTCTGAAAGCGCTGGTGGATCGCGGCGTGTTTATCCGGATGCCCTTTGTCGCGCCGCAAAACAGATGCATCCGGATTTCTCTGGGCGATGCGGAGGCTTTGGATATTTTCGCCAAAGCCCTGCCGCTTGCCATTGCCGAGGCAAAACAGCCCCGTTAGCGCCCTCGCTCCGGCGCGAAAAGGCTGGTCCGCGGGGCAATAGTGTCAGGGTTTGGGGTTTCAAGATTTGGGGCCATCTCAGGGCTTGGGGTTGTTCCGGAGTTCGTAGATTGCAAGACCGGCGGGGCCACTGCCTCGCTTTGCGTCTCAGGGGCGGCAACAACCGGGGCCTTGCGCGAGGGTGCGACCATTTCGGGGTCGATCTTTGGCGCTATTGCCCTGCGAAACACCAGCATGTTCTGAAAACTGGTTTTGGTCCCCGTCAGCCCGACCCGTTCATCGCAGGGCAGCGTATCGGCCCGCACATATTCCCAACCCTCTGCGCCCAACTTGTTCATGATTGAAGTCAGTGCTACGGCAAACCGTTCCGGCGTCGTTTTAGCGCCTTTTGCCTTCTCGCCCTTTTGGGGGGCGGGAATGACCTTGTATTCAAACCGCTGCATGGGGCCTCCGGCATTGCATCGGCTCACGCTATCCAATCCTGCCTTGCGGGGAAAGAGGGGGAGCGCAGGCTTGCCCTTGGCCGTGGCATTTCCGCCAAGGGATTGAAAGCGCGTGCCCTTTTTGGAAAAAAGGCCCCGCCTTGCCCGGCGAGGCCAAAAGAAAGCACCCGGTCAGAGACCCAGTTTCTGCACCACAAGCGCGTTGACGGTGGCCGGGGCTGCCTTGCCACCCGTGGCCTTGATGACCTGACCCACAAACCAGCCTGCGAGTTTCGGGTTGGCTTTGGCCTTTTCAACCTGCGCGGGGTTTGCGGCGATGATCTCATCCACCGCGGCCTCGATCGCGCCGGTATCGGTCACCTGCTTCATGCCGCGCGCTGCGGCCACCTCGGCAGGAGTGCCCCCTTCGGTCCAGATGATCTCAAACAGGTCCTTGGCCATCTTGCCCGAGATTTCCCCCGAGGCGATCAGATCAAGGATACCGCCCAGCTGATCTGCAGACACCGGCGTATCAGAAATCGTCAGGCCTTCCTTATTCAGACGCCCGAACAATTCATTGATGACCCAGTTCGCGGCCAGCTTGCCATCGCGCCCCTTGGCAACCGCCTCAAAATAGCCCGCGCTGTCCAGATCGGCCGTCAGCACATTGGCGTCATAATCGGTCAGGCCAAAATCACCCATGAAGCGGGTTTTCTTGGCATCGGGCAATTCCGGCATAGAGGCTGCGATCTGGTCGACCCAAGCCTGTTCAATCTCCAGCGGTAGCAGATCCGGGCACGGGAAATAGCGGTAGTCATGCGCCTCTTCCTTGGAGCGCATGGACCGGGTTTCGCCCTTGTCCGGGTCATAAAGCCGGGTTTCCTGATGCACCTTGCCGCCGTCTTCCAGAATGGCGATCTGGCGGCGGGCCTCATAATCAATGGCCTGCGTCATGAACCGCATGGAGTTCATGTTCTTGATCTCGCAGCGCGTGCCCAGATGGCTGAAATCTTGTGTTTTCTGATATTTCTCATACTGGCCGGGGCGGCAGACCGAGACGTTCACATCGGCGCGCAGGTTGCCGTTTTGCATGTTGCCATCACAGGTGCCCAGATAGCGCAGGATCTGGCGCAGCTTGGTGACATAGGCGGTGGCTTCCTCGGCCGAGCGGATGTCGGGGCGGCTGACGATTTCCATCAGCGCCACGCCGGTGCGGTTGAAATCCACGAAAGACATCGTCGGGTCCATGTCATGGATGGATTTCCCGGCGTCCTGTTCAAGGTGGATCCGTTCAACCCGGACAATCCGGCCAACGCCCGGCCCCAGTTCCACCAGAACTTCGCCTTCGCCCACGATGGGGTGGTAAAGCTGGCTGATCTGATAGCCCTGCGGCAGATCGGGGTAAAAGTAGTTCTTGCGATCGAAGGCCGAGGTCAGGTTGATCTGCGCCTTGAGGCCAAGCCCCGAACGTACAGCCTGTTCGATGCAGAATTCATTGATGACGGGAAGCATCCCCGGCATCGCCGCATCCACGAAGGCCACATTGGAATTCGGCTCTGCCCCGACTTGGGTCGAGGCCCCGGAAAACAGCTTGGCGTTTGACGCGACCTGAGCGTGAATCTCCATCCCGATGACCAGTTCCCAGTCATGCTGGGCCCCGCTGATCACTTTGGGCTTCGGGGCTTCATAGGTCAGGTCGAGCATGGCGCGGCATCCTTGTGGCAAGTGGTGGCCGGGAAATTGCGCAATGTCTAGTGCAGCGGGGCGAGGGCTTCAAGCCAAGAAGGCGTCGGACTGGTCTCCCACAGGCTGAGAGCGGCCCTTTTGGGCGCCCCCAAAGACAAGGTGGCCTCACGCAGCATCGCGATTGTTGCCTCATTGCAGCGGGGCAGTTGACAGGCTGGAATGGGCCGGCCGACGGTCACCTCATAGGGTTGGGACGCCTTGTTGAGCACCTCATGGAACAAGGTGATATCGCGCAGCGTCGGGTGAATGAGGTCCAGCAGGTAAAACAGGGCAGAGTTGCGGGCCCGGATGTTCACCGGAATCACCGGCAGGTCATGTTTGCGCGCGATCATCGCGGCAGAGGCCATCCAGGGGCGTTCATGCAAGCCAAGGCCGCGCCGCTGCGCAAGCCTGCCCGAAGGAAACAACACCCCCATCCGGCCCGCCGCGACCGCCTGACGCGTGAAATCAAGCGTTGCCCGGCTTTTGCTATGGCTGCGCTTTTCGGGACGCCATTCCACAGGGGCGATCCGGTCGGACAATTGCGGCAAGACCCGCAGGATATCGCTGTTGGCATAGAAGAACAGATCGGGCCGGATCGGCGCGATCAGATGATGCAGGATGATCCCATCCGCGATTCCCGTCGGATGGTTCGCCACGATCAAGGCCGGACCATGGCACGGGATATTCTCGCGCTCTTGCAGGCTGGTGGTGCAGGCGATCAGCGACGCGACAATCGACAGGATGCGATCGCTGGGCAACGGCGCGCAAACCTCCGCCAGATCGAGCGTTTCGTTCAGGGCCAAAAGCCGGTCCATCGCGGCGCGGATCAATGGGTTGCGGCCATGGGCCAGCCATGGGGCGCGTTCTGCAATGAGGGGTTCGATGCGGTGTTTCATACGCGCAGGGATAGCGCTGCGCCGTGACGCGCCCGTATCGCTTTTGTAAAATCTCAGCGAGACGGGCGCGGGGGCTTTGGCCTGTCAGTCCCCCAGCATCCGGGCGGTCATTTCATCCAGATCCCGGCTCAGCCCCTTGGAGGCCCGGATCCGCGTCAATTCCGCCCGGATCATCGACTGACGATCCACGTCATACCGACGCCAGCTGTCAAAGGCGGTGGACATCCGCGCGGCGGTTTGCGGGTTCAGCGCATCCAGCCGGATCAGCCAATCCGCCAGCACCCGATAGGACGCGCCCGATGCATGGTGAAACCCCGCATGATGGGCTGAAAGCGCGCCCATGACCGCGCGGAACCGGTTCGGGTTTTTGAGGCTGAAATCGGCGTGTTGGGTCAGGGCCTCGGTCACTTTCGCCGTGGTATCTGGGGCCGAGTAGCTGATTTGCAGGCTGAACCATTTGTCCATAACCAGCCGATCCTGTTGCCAGCGCTTGCCGAAGGCCGCACATTCGGGCTGGCCCTTGCCGATATCCAGAAGGCAGGCCAAAGCGCCGGTAATCTCGGTCATGTTATCGGCTTTGGCGAACAGATCTGCCGCCGTCCGCCCCTCATCCACCTTGGACAAAAGCTGAAGCGCGCCAAGCCGCAAGGCCCGCCGCCCGGCGGCGCGGGCCTCGGGCGAAAACGGGCCGGGTTCGGCCAGATCCTCGACCATGCGGGGCAGGAAGCCCTGGAGATGGCGGGCCAGCGCCGCGCCCATCTCGCGGCGGGCGCTGTGAATGCGGGCCGGGTCCGGAACATGGCCCGCTGCAAACAGGGTTTCGGCCATGTCATCTTCGGAGGGCAGCCGAAGGGCAAGCGCACGGAACGCAGGGTCAAGGCTGTCGTCGCGCAGCACGGTTTCCAGCGCGCCCAGCCAGTCGGGGCCGGGTTTCGCCCCCTCCAGCACCATGCGCGCCAAAAGATCCTTGGCCAAAGCGCGCCCGGCCTCCCATTTGTTGAACGGGTCGGTGTCATGGGCCAGCAGGAAGGCCCGCTCTTCCGGGCTGCTTTGGCGATCCAGCAGAACCGGCGCTGAAAATCCGCGCAACAGCGACGGCACCGGCCGCGCGGCCAGACCGTCGAAGGTAAAGCTTTGCTCGGCCTGCGTCAGTTCCAGAACCGTTGTGGGCAGCACCTCATCGCCATTGGGGTTCAGAAGGCCGATGGCCACGGGAATGACCTTCGGGTCTTTCTGCGGTTGGCCGGGCGTGGGCGGGTTGTCTTGCCGAAGCGTCAGCGTATAGCGCCCCTCGGCATAGGTTTCAGAGGCGTGAAGGCGCGGCGTTCCGGCCTGCGTGTACCAATGCTTGAACTGGGTCAGATCGCGGCCCGTCGCCTCTTCGAACACCGCAAGCCAGTCTTCGATGGTCGCCGCCTGCCCGTCATGGCGGTCAAAATAGAGGTCAAGCGCCTTGGCATAACCCGCATCCCCCACCAGACGCTTGAGCATCCCGATCACCTCGGCCCCTTTTTCATAGATGGTCGCGGTGTAGAAATTGTTGATCTCGACATATTGGTCGGGCCGGACCGGATGCGACAGCGGCCCGCCATCTTCGCGGAACTGGCGCGCGCGCAGGAGCAAGACATCCTCGATCCGTTTCACCGCATGGCTGCGCATATCGCCCGAAAATTGCTGATCGCGGAACACGGTCAGCCCTTCCTTGAGGCAAAGCTGGAACCAGTCACGGCAAGTGATGCGATTGCCCGTCCAGTTGTGGAAATACTCATGCGCGATGATCGCCTCGATCCGGGCATAATCGTCATCCGTGGCCGTGTCCGGCAGGGCCAGAACGTATTTGGAGTTGAAGATGTTCAGCCCCTTGTTCTCCATCGCGCCCATGTTGAAATCATCGACCGCCACGATATTGAAGACATCCAGATCATATTCGCGGCCGTACACCTTTTCATCCCAGCGCATGGAGCGGATCAGGCTGTCCATCGCATAGGCGCATTTGCCCTCATCGCCCGGACGCACCCAGATATTCAGCGCAACCTTGCGCCCCGAGGCCGTGGTGAATTCCGCCGAATGGGCGCGCAGATCGCCCGCCACAAGGGCAAACAAATAGGCCGGCTTGGGCCAGGGGTCATGCCAGACGCCGGGGGCGCCGGGGTTGCCGTTTGATAACAGCACCGGCAGGTCAGAGGCGATTGTGACTGAATAAACCGTCATCACGTCCGGGCGGTCTGGATAGAAGGTGATCTTGCGAAACCCCTCTGCCTCGCATTGCGTACAATACATGCCGTTTGACATGTAAAGCCCCTCCAGCGCGGTGTTGTCGGCGGGGTTGATTTCGACCTCCGTTTCCAGAACGAAGGCACCATCGGGCAAAAGCGCCGCAGGCAGGGTCAATCCGGTGGCGTCGGGCGTGGCTGCAAGGCGGGCCCCGTCAAGACGCAAGTCGATCAGGGTCAGCGCCTCTCCGTCAAGGCGCAGATCATGCTTACCCGGACGGGCCGGGTTGGGGGCGAAAGCCAGCCGGGCCCTAACCCGCGTTGCCGTTGGATGAAGCGTGAAATGCAGATCGACGCTTTCCAGCAGATAGGGAAAGGGCGTGTAGTCTGCCAGCAGAACGGGGGCGGATTGGGTCATTCGTGTTTTCTTCCAACTAAACGGCATGCGGGTTTCGGGGCTTTAACGGCGAGCCTCAGGCCGTAAGTTAGTCCTTGGCAAAGCGCGCGACAACCGGGTGCGCCCCTGCCCTACATCGTTTCTGAATACCCAGTTGGACAGCGCCGGGATGGAACCCGGCCCCCTGCCAAAGTCTTGCGATGGATCCTCTGCCGCCGTTTTCGGGTCTTTACGAATCTCTGCGCCGGGTGCGATAGATGTTCCATGAATGTTCTTGTCTGGTTCAAACGCGATTTACGGGTGCAGGATCACCCGGCCCTGACGCTGGCTGCAGGGCTTGGAGCGGTTTTGCCCCTGTATATCATCGAGCCGGACTATTGGGCGCAGCCCGACACGTCGCCCCGGCAATGGGCCTTTACCGCCGAGGCGCTGGGCGAATTGCGCCGCGATCTTGGCGCTTGCGGCGCGCCCCTTGTGGTGCGGATGGGGGAAGCAGTGGCGACACTTTCCCAGATGTGCCGTCTTTATCGGATCGACCGGATCATCAGCCATGAGGAAACCGGCAACCGCTGGACCTATGCGCGGGACAGGGCCGTGGCTGCATGGGCGCGTCAGGCTGGCATCGACTGGATTGAGCTGCCACAATCCGGGGTTGTTCGCCGCCTCAATGGGCGCGATGGCTGGGCGCGGCAGCGGGACCGCTTTATGGCCGAGGCAATATTGCCGCCCCCTGCCCTGCAAGCCGTGTCGGGCGTGGAGCCGGGGATGATCGCCCCGCCCCGCGGTCTGAGGCCGGGCGAAGACCCCTGCCCGCATCGCCAGACCGGCGGGCGCGCGCAAGCCAGCCTGACGCTTTCCAGCTTTCTGACCTCGCGCGGCGCGCCCTACCGCAGCCACATGTCCTCTCCGCTGACCGGAGAGCGGGCCTGTTCGCGCCTTTCGCCCTATCTTGCGCTGGGCATCCTGTCGGGGCGCGAGGTCAGTCAGGCGACCAGCGCCCGGCAGGCCGAAAAACCGCAAGGGGGCTGGGGCGGGTCCTTAAGCTCGTTTCAAAGCCGCCTCGCCTGGCGCGACCACTTCATGCAAAAGCTGGAGGATGAGCCCGCCATCGAATGGCGCGCCCTGCACCGCGCCGCAGACCGACTGCGCCCCGCAACCCCCGATGCCACCCGCCTTGACGCTTGGCGTAACGGCGAAACGGGCCTGCCTTTTCTCGACGCCTGCATGCGCTATCTGGCGGCCACGGGTTGGCTGAACTTCCGGATGCGGTCCATGGTCATGTCTTTTGCAAGCTATCATCTTTGGCTGGATTGGCGGCCCACGGGCGCGCATCTTGCGCGGCGTTTCACCGATTATGAACCGGGCATTCACTGGCCGCAGGTTCAGATGCAATCCGGCGTCACCGGGATCAATCAGATGCGGGTCTATAACCCCGTCAAACAAGGATTGGAGCAAGACCCGAAGGGGCTTTTCACCCGGCGCTGGGTGCCGGAACTCGCCTCCGTCCCGGATGGATTCTTGCAAGAGCCGTGGAAATGGCCGGGGGCCGCAACCGTTCTGGGGCGGCGCTATCCGGAACCCTTGGTCGATATCTCAAGCGCCGCGCGATTGGCCAAAGATGCCGTGGCCGATCTGCGCCGCGCCTCCGGCTTTTCCACAGAGGCCGCAAGCATCGTGGCCCGCCATGCCAGCCGCGCGGATGGAACGGGGCGCTTTGTCAATGATCGCGCCAAAACGAAACGCAGCCAGCCCCCGCGCGCCCGCACCCCATCCTCCAACCAGTTGAGCTTTGATCTTTGATGCCCAAGATGCGCCAAAAGTCTGACTTGCCGCAGAAAATCTGCCTTTGCTGCGGCCGCCCTTTCGTCTGGCGCAAGAAATGGGCGAAGGATTGGGACGCTGTCCGCTATTGTTCCGACAAGTGCCGAGGCCAGAAAAAACCGATTATTCCGCAGGGCGCATAGGTCCTATCGTGAAAACTGGTAAGGAAAACTGAGCAATTCAGTTGCAAATGCGGAAAAATATTCATAACAGTGCTCCATTGTATACAATCCAGCGACCATACCAACAGGGGGGCGAGGCCTTGAGCCAGATGATCCGAAAGCATGAAATCAATGTCGATGGGCAATTGGCCTCATTCATCGAAGACAAGGCCCTGCCGGGAACGGGCGTTGCGGCCGATGCCTTCTGGAAGGGTTTTTCAGCGCTGATCAACGAGCTTGGGCCCCGCAACAAGGCGCTTTTGGAAAAGCGTGATGTCATTCAGGCCAAGATTGATGCTTGGCATGTTGGCCGGCGCAATCAGGCGCATGATCCGGCGGCCTATCAGGCTTTCCTCAAGGAAATCGGCTATCTGGTGCCTGAGGGCGGGGATTTCCAGATCGACACCGCCAATACCGACCCCGAGATTGCCACCATCGCCGGGCCGCAGTTGGTGGTGCCGATCACCAATGCCCGCTTTGCGCTGAATGCCGCGAATGCGCGCTGGGGCAGTCTTTATGACAGCCTTTACGGCACCGATGCGATGGGCGTTCAGCCCCCCAAAGGCGCTTATGACCGGGGGCATGGTGCCCGCGTCGTTGCCCGTGCGCGCTTGTTTCTGGACGAAGCCTTCCCGATCAAGGGTGCCAGCCATTCCGACGTGCGCCGCTATCATGTCAGCAATGGCGCGCTGCTGATTGACGATCTGCCGCTGGTGGATCCTGCGAAATTCGTAGGCTATCGCGGCAACCCCAAAGCCCCCGATGCGGTGCTGTTGCGCAATAACAGCCTGCATGTGGAACTCGTGTTTGACCGCGCCCATCCGATCGGCAGCCGCGACCGCGCCCTGCTGGCCGATGTGCGTCTGGAAAGCGCGATCTCGGCGATCATGGATTGCGAAGATTCGGTGGCCTGCGTCGATGCCGAAGATAAGGTTCAGGCCTATTCTAACTGGCTGGGCCTGATGAAGGGCGATCTGACAGAGACGTTCGAGAAGAACGGCAAGCAGATGACCCGCGCCCTAAACCCTGACCTGATCTACACCGCCCCGGATGGCGGCACGGTCACGCTCAAGGGCCGCGCGCTGTTGCTGGTGCGCAATGTGGGCCATCTGATGACCAACCCCGCGATCACCGATGCGCAGGGAAATGAGGTCTATGAAGGCCTGATGGATGCCGCCATCACCACGCTGATCGCCATGCATGACCTGAAATCCGAAGGCGGCAACTCGGTCAAAGGCTCGGTCTATGTGGTCAAGCCCAAGATGCATGGCCCCGAAGAAGTTGCCTTCGCCAATGAGATTTTCGGCCGGGTCGAGGCGTTTCTGGGCTTGCCGGAATTCACCGTCAAACTCGGCGTAATGGATGAAGAACGCCGCACCACGGTGAACCTGAAAGAATGTATCCGCGCAGCCAAAAGCCGCGTTTGCTTCATCAACACCGGCTTTCTGGACCGCACCGGCGATGAGATTCACACCTCGATGGAGGCAGGGCCTTTCAGCCGCAAGGACTTCATCAAGCGCAAAGGCTGGATCGGCGCTTACGAGAATCAGAATGTCGATATCGGTCTGGAATGCGGCCTTTCGGGTCGCGCCCAGATCGGCAAGGGCATGTGGGCCATGCCCGACCTGATGGCCGCGATGATCGAACAAAAGATCGACCATCCGAAGTCGGGCGCAAACTGCGCCTGGGTGCCCTCGCCCACCGCCGCGACCTTGCATGCGCTGCACTACCACAAGATTGATGTCTTTGCCGTGCAGCGCAAACTCGCCGCCGGCGGCCGCCGCGCCTATGTGACGGCGATCCTTGATATTCCGCTGGCCTCTTACCAGATGTGGACCGAAGCGCAGAAGATCAAAGAGGTTGAAAACAACGCCCAAGGCATCCTTGGCTACGTGGTGCGCTGGGTCGATCAGGGCGTCGGCTGCTCCAAAGTGCCCGACATTAATGATGTGGCCCTGATGGAAGACCGCGCGACATGCCGGATCAGCTCTCAGGCGCTGGCAAACTGGCTTTTGCACGGCGTTGTCTCGGAAGAGCAGGTCATGGCCGCGATGCGCAAGATGGCCGAGGTGGTGGATCGTCAGAATGCCGGCGACCCTGCCTACCGCCCGATGGCTCCCGGATTTGACGGCATCGCCTTTGAGGCCGCCTGCGATCTGGTCTTCAAGGGCCGCGTTCAGCCTTCGGGCTACACCGAGCCGGTGCTTCATGCCCGTCGTCTGCAACTCAAAGCTCAAGGATAAGCCCCATGCCACTGACATTGCGCAAAGCCCGCAGCATCATCAAAGCCGCCCTCGCCAAGGGCCGTGAGATGTCGTTCAAACCGCTTTCGGTTTGTGTTCTGGATGCGGGCGGCCACCCGCTTGCCTTTGAGCGCGAAGACGGGGCAAGCCCCGGCCGGTTCGAGATCGCCCGCGGCAAGGGCTATGGCTGTCTGATGCTCGGACTGGGTGGCACAGCCATTCAGACCCGTGGCGAAAATCAGGCGGTGTTCGTCGATGCGATGAATGGCGCCTTCGGCGGCAAATTCGTGCCCGTCAAGGGCGGCGCGCTGATCCGTGACAGCAAGGGCGTCGTTCTGGGGGCCGTCGGGATTTCCGGCGACACCTCGGA
>JAQWYA010000180.1 GCA_029254215.1 Pseudorhodobacter sp.
ATCTTTGGGCGGACGGATGTGAAATACGTCAAATGCTCGGATGAGCATGGGGTCGTTGCCGATCCGGAAGGTGTTCTCAAGGTCAATGACAAGCTGCGGCTGGTGCCGGGCCACTGTGATCCGACCTGCAATGTGCATGACTGGTATGTCGGGGTGCGCGGCGGCAAGGTTGAGGTTGTCTGGCCGGTCTCGGCGCGCGGCAAGGCTTATTGAGCCTTCAAGGCTTGATTTGGAAAAAGGGGAAGGGGGGCGCTGCCCCCCTCTTGGCCCGAGGGCCAATTCACCCCCCGGGATATTTTTGAACAGATGAAAAGCAAGGGGGAACCTCTTGCGGGAAAGGCTGCCATGTTGATTGTGCCCGAAGCGTTGATTGCAGATCTGGTGACGCCCGAAGACGCCTATGCGGCGGTAGAGGCCTGTTTTGCCGGGATGGCGCGGGCGGAGGCGCGGAATTTTCCGGTGGTCCGCGAGGCGCTTGGCGAGGGGCGGCAATATGGGTTCAAATCCGGGATTGATACGGCGGCCGGGACCATGGGGGTCAAGGCGGGCGGGTATTTTCCGGGCAATGCGGCGCGGGGGATGATCAACCATCAATCCTCGGTGTTTTTGTTCGATCCGCAGACGGGGCGGCCGCAAGCGATGGTGGGGGGGAACCTTCTGACCGCTTTGCGGACGGCGGCGGCGGCGGCGGTCTCGATCTCGGCCCTGGCGCGGCCTGACGCGCGGGTGTTGGGGATGGTCGGGGCCGGGCATCAGGCGGCGTTCCAGTTGCGGGCGGCGGCGCGGGTGCGGAGCTTTGAGAAGGTGGTCGCGTGGAATTACCACCCTGAGATGCTGCCGAAACTGGGGGAGGTGGCGGCGGAGCTTGGCCTGCCGTTCGAGGCCGTTTCGCTTGATGCGCTTGGTGCGCAGGCGGATGTGATCGTGACGATCACCTCGTCTCCGGCGGCGAGCCTGATGTCGGCGCATGTGCGGCCCGGAACGCATCTGGCCTGCATGGGCACGGATACGGTCGGCAAGCAGGAAGTGGAGCCTGCCCTGCTGGCCCGCGCGCGGGTGTTCACCGATGAGGTGGCGCAATCGGTGACCCTTGGTGAGGCGCAGCACGCCATTGCTCTGGGCCTGATCGAGGAGAGCGATGTCATGGGGATTGGCGCTGTGCTGATCGGGGCGCATCCGGGGCGTCAATCGCCCGAAGAGATCACGCTGTTCGACGGCACCGGGGTGGGCTTGCAGGATTTGGCGGTTGCCGCCATGGCCGTGACCCGTGCGCGCGAAGCGGGGCTTGGCACGACCCTCGTTGTCTGAAAGGCGACTCTTTTGGGGTAGGAGCGTCGGGGCAGGCCATTGCCCCGGCGCTTTTTGCGTGATTTGACTGGCGCGACTGGAGGGCATGTCATGCGGTTTTTCATCAATGGGTTTGGACGGATCGGGCGGTCGGTGTTGCGCGCCTATCTGCAGTCGCCTGCGCGTTGGCCGGGGTTGGAACTGGCCGGGGTCAATGACATCGCAGCGCCCGAGACCTGCGCCTATCTCTTTGAATATGACAGCATCTTTGGCCCTTGGCGGGGCGAGGTCGGCTATGGTTCCGGGGTGCTGACGGTGGATGGCCGGGCGATCCCTTTGCACCGCACGGCGGATATCTCGGGGTTGGATCTGACCGGGGTCGATCTGGTGATGGAATGCACCGGCCGGGCCGAGGCGCGCGAGGTGGCGGAACGTGGGCTGCGGGCGGGGGCCGGGCGTGTCCTGATTTCGGGGCCATCGCGGGCCGCAGACCGGGTGCTGGTGATCGGCGCGAATGAGGCCGAGCTGACGCCCGAGGATCGCATCCTCTCAAACGCGTCCTGCACGACGAATGCTTTGGCCCCGCTTGTGGCGCTGTTGGACGAGGCCTTTGGCGTTGTGACCGGGTCGATGACCACGATCCATTGCTACACCGGCAGCCAGCCAACGATTGACGCGCCAGCGGCGGATCTGGCGCGCAGCCGGGCCGCTGCCCTGTCGATGGTGCCGACAACGACCAGTGCGCAACGCTTGCTGGATCAGGTCTTGCCGCAGCTTGCGGGGCGGATGGAAGGCTCTGCGGTGCGGGTGCCGGTGGCCAGTGTCTCGGCCGTGGATCTGGCGCTGATGACGCGCAAGGCCGCCGCGCCAGAGGCGGTCAACGCGCTGTTTCACGCGGCGGCGGGGGCCGGGGGCGTGATTGGGGTGACGGATAAGGCGCTTGTGTCAACCGACCTGCGGGCGCGGCGGGAAAGCATCGTCATGGCCACGCCGGAAACGCGGGTCACGGCGGGGGGGATGCTGCGGGTCTTTGGCTGGTACGATAATGAATGGGGATTTTCGAACCGGATGCTGGATATGGCGGTGATCATGGCGGGGCAGCGGCCCGCGCCCTGATCGCAAGGCAGGCAGGCTTAGGCTGATGGGATCAGGCAGGCAGGCGCGCTCGCCTTGGGCGCACCACAATCCGCCCGATGACATAGGTCAGCGCCAAAAGCGCAAGGCTCGCCACGGTGAACAGCCCAAGCGCTGCGCCAAGCGGGGGCACCCCTTCAAGCGCGGGCCAAAGCGTGACAAGCCAGACCGGCAGCGCGCCCGAAAAGATAACCGCCCCAAGGGTCACCGCGAACAGCCCCGCCAAGGCCAGCCCCGCGCCGATCAACAGCCCCCGCGCACGACGCGCGGCCTGCCCGTTGGAGGCGCGCAGCCCACGGCGCAGGGCTGTCACCTGACGGCGCACATCCAGCTGGATCGCCAGAACTGCCGGCACCAGCAAAAGCACGATGAACATCCCGACCCCAAGCCCATAGACCAGCGTGATGACCGTGGGGCGCAGGAATTCGGCCTGACTGCTCCGCTCGTAAAGCAGGGGTGCAAGGCCCAGCACCGTGGTCAGCGTGGTCAGCATGACCGGGCGGAACCGGTCGCAAACCGCATCGATGATCGCCGGAAACAGCCCGCGTTTGCGCGCATATTCATCCACCGTTGAAACAAGCACGATGCTGTCATTGATGATGATCCCGGTCATCCCAATCATCCCCACGATCGAGAACATCGACAGCGGCACCTGCCACAAATCATGGCCATAGATCGCCCCGATCAGCCCGAAGGGAATGACCGACATCACCACGATGGGCCGGGTCCAGCTTGCAAAGACCCAGGCCAGCACCATGAAGATGCCCAACAGGCAGAAGGTCAGGCCCAGTTGCGCATCGCCCAGAAAGGCGCGTTC
>JAQWYA010000223.1 GCA_029254215.1 Pseudorhodobacter sp.
GTCCAGCCATTGCAGCTTGGCGCGCCCTCATAGGCGGCCCCGACCTGATGGATCGACCCTTTGACATCCTTGCCAATCAAGGTGCCATCGGCCCGGACCTTGGCTTTGAAGCGGTTGCCGATCGAATAAAGCTCTTCGCCCGGACGCAGCATCCCGCGTTCGACCACCTGACCGAAAGGCACGCGGGGTTCGGCGCGTTTCGATCCGGTAATTTCTAGCGCAGAGGCGTCGAATTTCCGCACTTTGGAAAGACGCTTTTCGGCAACGATGCGGTAAGCCTCTTCCCGCTCGATCCCGATGAAATCGCGGCCAAGCATCTTGGCTACAGCGCCGGTCGTGCCTGTGCCAAAGAACGGGTCCAGCACCACATCGCCGGGGTTAGTGGTGGCGATCAAGACCCGGTGCAACAAGCTTTCGGGCTTCTGCGTTGGATGGGCCTTGTCTCCGGCCTCGTCCTTAAGCCGCTCATGCCCGGTGCAAATCGGCAAAACCCAGTCAGAGCGCATCTGCACGCCTTCGTTCAGGGCCTTCAGGGCCTCATAGTTGAAGGTGTATTTCGCGCCCTCATCCCGGCTGGCCCAGATCAGCGTCTCATGCGCATTGGTCAGGCGTTTGCCCCGGAAATTCGGCATCGGATTGGATTTGCGCCAAACGACATCATTCAAAAGCCAGAAGCCCTGATCCTGAAGCTGCGCGCCCACACGGAAGATGTTGTGGTAAGAGCCGATCACCCAGATCGCCCCGTTGGGCTTCAAAAGCCGCTTGGCGGCGGCCAGCCAGTCGCGGGTGAAACTGTCGTATTTCGCGAAAGAGGCGAATTGATCCCAGTGATCATCCACCGCATCAACGCGGCTGTTGTCAGGGCGATGCAGATCGCCTTTCAACTGCAAGTTATAAGGTGGGTCAGCGAAGATCAGGTCCACTGATGCTTCGGGCAGGCTGTTCATCACGTCGATGCAATCGCCTGCAAGGATCTTGTTCAGCGGCAGGAGTGCTGCCTCTGGCTTCTTGGTTTTTGTTGTCATCTCTGCCTCAGTCCCCGGCTTTTGCGCCGATTTGTTAGGACCAAAGATGAGTCATTCCTGATTCGCCGTCAAATTCTTTATTGAATCAAGGGGTTATAGATTTGTCTTGATACAAGATATTGTGTACTGGCTTGAACGAACGTCTATGATGCGGGGTGACCCCAAGATTTAGAAGCGCCGTAAGATGCTCTTTAGTTGGGTATCCCGCGTTTTTGGCCCATCCATAGCCCGGATACTGTTGCGCCAAGTCCACCATGATCCGATCGCGTGTCACTTTTGCCACAATCGAAGCCGCCGCGATGGAAAGGGAAAGCGCATCGCCCTTGATGATCGCTTGTCCGGGGCAGGGCAGATCGCGGGGCAGAAGGTTGCCGTCGATCAGGGCAAAATCGGCGGCACTTGGCAGGCCACGCAGCGCGCGCTCCATCGCCAGATGGCTGGCCCGCAGGATATTGAGGGCGTCAATCTCGTCTACAGTGGCATGGGAAATGCAAACCTCTGCGCAATCCATGATCGGGGCAAAAAGCGCCTCGCGCCGGGCGGTGGTCAGGGTTTTGCTATCGGCCAGACCGGGGGGGATGCGGCGCAAATCAAGGCGAACGGCGGCGGCTGTCACGGGGCCCGCAAGTGGCCCGCGCCCCACCTCATCCACGCCCGCGATGCAAAGCGCGCCCTGCTGGCGGGCCAGAGTTTCATAGTGAAGATCAGGTGCAGGCTTTTTCATACCGGCACAGAACCCGATTACCCCCCAAATGAAAAGGGCCAAGCCCCGCGGCTTTGGCCCAAAAAAGAGGGGCGGGAGCTGCTCACCCTCCCGCCCCCAAGTCAGGTCTGATGCGTAAGGGGGCGCATCAGACGGCTACAAACCTTAGTGGCGGCGATAGCCACGGGTGCGGAAGCCGGCCCGCTCCAGGCAGTTCTCGCGGTAGGCGGTCACGGTACGGCCACGCATCTTCACATCCAGCGCGCAGGCGTTCGGCAGGCGGTTGTCGATCCCGCTGCGGCGCAGGCACCGTTCCAGATAGACGGTGCTGTTGTGGCGGTTGCCGCGGATCTCTACCGCGCAATCCTGCGGCAGAACGGTTGCGCGGCGATCGTAGCGACGGTCATCACGGCGATCATGGCGATGGTCACGATCACGCTCACCATAGACGCGCGGGCGAGTGTCATAGACTTTTGCCTTGGAATGGTCATCGCGCTTGTTGTCATTGATCGCCGCGCCAATGATGCCGATCACGGCAAGGGCTGCGATTGCACGGGCGTAATCATCGCCGCGCATATCGGCACGGGCGGGAACGGCAGAAGCGGCGGTCATCAACGCCAAAGCGGTCGCGGCGATAGCCACAGTATTGGCAAAGCGGCGGAACGGGGAGGTTTTCAAGTGGGCCATGTGCATCTTCCTTTTCTGCAATATGGGGCCGGGCGGCGTGATGTGCCGGGCTGGTAAGGTGAAGATGGGTCACAGCCTTTGTGACAGGCAATATCGCCGGGGTGTTATGCGATAACGCCCCCAGGATCGGGGCTTGTTATTGAATATCCGCGCGGCTTTGCGCAGATTGGGCGCAACCGCAGATCAGGAGGATCCGCCCATGAAACCGCTATTCCCCATTGCCGCCGTTCTTGCCTTGGGTCTGGCCGCCCCGGCACAGGCCGATTGCTATGCCGATTACAAAGCCAAGCAGGACAATCCGTTGCGGCTCCACTACGGAGTTGCGCAGGTTCCTGATTCTGCCTGCTCCAACGGGGCGGCGGCGCAGGTTCTTGGCCCGCGCCTTGGCGCACAGGGCTGGACACTTTTGAATGTGATCTCCACATTCGGCCCCGAGGGTCTTAACGAGAGGAAAGCCAGTGCCGGAGCCTACTTCCTTCGATTCTGATCCCCTGCGCGCGGGAAACCGCGTTGTCGCAGGCGGGATCGCGGCAATCGTTCTGATCCTGTTTGGTGCTGCGGTCTTTCTGTTTCTCAACCTGCCGGACGCCAATGCGTTCAACGCGCGGGTGGAGCGGCTGTTCGTCGAGAATGACACCCTGACTACCGAGGCAGAGATCAAGCTTCTGGAAATCCTCGCCCAATCGGGAACTGCGTTTTCGGACGTGCTTTCCAGCTATCGGGTTGTGATTTTTGTACTGCTGATCTTTGCGACGGCCCTGATGGTGGCCGCTTTGGTGTTTCTGGTGACGATCATCGCCCAGAACCGCCGGATTTCCGCCATTCAACGGACAGGCATTCAGGTTTCGTCGTTGCTGATCAGCCGCGAGTCCTTGGCCGTCTACATCAACGACATGGAATTCAAGCTGACCGAGGCCGCGCTGGAGACGCTTTCGGTTCTGGCAGAGGCGCGGCTGGATGATGATGTGCTGACCGGCGTTCAGATTGAGGCCGTGATTTCAGGGCGCAGCACGGCTGATTGCGATGAGGCCGCAGGGGCCACCCGCGTCAAACGGCTGCGGGATGCGCTGGGCAACCAGTTGGTCAGTGAGTTGCTGGTCAAGACGATTGCGCGGCGTGGCTATGTGCTGGCCGTGGGCAAAGATGTCATCCGCATGATGTAGGGGCGGGCTGCGGGCCCTAGCACGCGTTGGCGCGCGCCCTAACGGGCGAGATTGCAGCAGCCCACAAGCCCGGCAGGCGCCCCTTCGCCTTTGAGGAACAAGGTGATTGCGATGGCTGAAAGCCTATCGCTCATCCCGTCGGAACATTCGGCCCCGCGCAAGGTGGCAAAACCGCCCGTCGCCTCGCCGCGCAGGGATAGTCCGATCGTGGCCACTGTCCCGCTTGCCCGGCGCAGCCAGTCGATCTCCAGCGGGAGAAGCGGTTGATCCATATCACTGAGGATCAGGTTGCCATTCGCGCTATCCATGCTGAGCGACCAGAAGGGTTCGGTTCCGCTACAGGTCATCGGGGTTGTCATCTCTGTCCAGTCCGCCGATGAGTCGCGGCGCAAAAAGCGCAAGTTTGCCCAGCCTGCCGCCTCACCAAGGTTGATCCGGCCCCACTGGCCGTCGGCGGATAGGGCGGTCACCTCGATCACCGTGGCGTCGGGGGTCAAAGCGCCAATGATCGGGGCGGAGCCTTTCGGCGCAAGGCGCACATTCAGCACATCGTTTGCGGCCACATCTGTCACGTTGAACAGGGCGGGAAGGATCTGGGTCGGTTGTGCTTCGGCCAAATGGACGCCCAGCAGCATCAATGACAGAGCCAGCCCGCCAAACCCCAGCCTCATTTTCCGGCCGCCCAACTGAGCGAGGCGTGTTTGCGGGTGAAATATTCCAGCAAGACCCCGATCATGAGGCAGCAGAGCGTGACCTTGATCGGATAGCTGATAGAGCTGTAATGCGGGTTGTAATTCAGGAACATAAAGCCGCGCCCCTGGTCGATCGTGTGAAACAGCGGGTTCCAGTCAAACATCTTGAGGAGAGAAGTCGGCATCGTATTGGCAAGGAACATCTTGCCCGAGGCGATCATGTTTGCCCGCATGTAGACCTGTCTGAGGATCGGCATGAGGTTCGGCGCCCAAGGCTTCGCCGCCATGAAGATCAGGCCAATCGCGCAACCGCTTGCCCAAGACACCAGAAGCATTCCAAGGACGCCTATAGGGTGTTGAAAGGTCAGCGGTTCCACCGCCGCGTGATACACATAAAGAACGACACCTGCAGACAGGATCTGGGTGTAAAGCGCCGCCAAGGCAGAGGCCACGATCGAAACGACAGTGTTCATGGGCGCGTGCTGCATCATCGGAGAGGTGGAACCCTCGGCCCCGCCTACCGCCCCCATCGCCTTGATATGTGTCATGAACATGAAGATGCCTGACATCACATAAAGCAGGAAATTGCCCCGCACGGCGCTGCTCCGCATGCCAAGAATAGCAAACATCAGGTAGAAGATCGCCACCATCATTGCGATTTGCAGGATGTTGATCAGCAGGCCGATGATCGGATTGCCATGGTTCGCCCGCATCTTGCGAACGGTCACGTGGAAGATCACGTCCAATGTGCTGAGAACCGACGCTGCCCCGGTTTTGGGGGCTCGTTGTTGGAACATCTTAGGTCAAACCCTTACGAAACCCGCCAGATTCCGGAAATCTGCACAAGGTAATCTTGCCGTTCCGGAACCCATGAAGGATACTGAAATCATATGATTTTGGCAATAATACGGTCTGGCCTTCGCAAATGGAGAAACTTATGGATTTTCACCCCCTCATCGCACTGATGCGCCGTCTGGCGCTGGAAGCGGGCGACAAGATCATGGAAATCTATGCGGATCCGGAGTTTGAGGTGCGCTCCAAGTCCGATGCCAGCCCCGTGACTGCTGCGGATGAGGCGGCGGATGCCATTATCTCGGCCGGTTTGCGGGCGGCTTATCCGGATGTCGTTCTGATCACCGAAGAGCAATCTGACAGCCATGATCTGCGCGCCTCGACGTTTCTGATCGTTGATCCGCTGGACGGGACCAAGGAATTCGTGCAGCGGCGCGGCGATTTCACGGTGAATATCGCCTATGTCGAAAACGGCGTACCGATGCGCGGTCTGGTTTATGCCCCTGCAAAGGGACGACTGTTTTACACCCGCGCCGATGGTCAATCGGTTGAGGAAACCGGCGCTTTCGACAAGGATCAGGCAGGCCCGGCGCGCGAAATGCGCGTGGCCGAACCGGACAATGAGGCGCTGATGGTCGTGGCCTCCAAAAGCCACCGCGATGCGGCGACCGATGCTTACATTGGCAAATATGCGGTGCGGGATATGACTAGTGCGGGCAGCAGCCTCAAGTTCTGTCTTGTGGCAGCGGGCGAGGCCGATCTTTATCCGCGCCTTGGCCGGACGATGGAATGGGATACGGCGGCCGGGGATGCTGTGTTGCGCGGGGCGGGTGGCCTTGTCGTGCGGTTCGACGATCATACGCCACTTGGCTATGGCAAGGCCGGTTGGGACAATCCGTTTTTCATCGCTCATGCCCCCGGAGTTGTCCTGAAGCCGGGGGGCTGACACAGGATGGCAAGGCCGGAGCCGGTCAGCCTGATTATCGTAAGCCGGCATCGGCCTCAGGCGTTGATGCGGGCGCTGGCGGCCGTGGCGCAGATGGATCACCCCTGTTTCGAGGTGATTGTCATCGCTGACCCTGCGGCGGCCACGCTGGTGCGCAAGTCAGATCTGCCGGTCAAGCTGGCCATTCACGACAAACCCAATATCGCCGCGGCCCGCAATCTGGGGTTGGATCAGGCAACCGCCTCGGTCGTGGCCTTCCTCGATGATGACGCCGTGCCAGAGCCAAGCTGGCTGACCCGGCTTGTTGCGCCCTTTGCCGATCCACAGGTTGTGGCGTCGACGGGCTATGTGCGTGGGCGGTCCGGCCTTGCCTGGCAATGGCGCGCGGCGTTTGTCGATAGCAATGCGCAAGACCATCCCTTTGATCAGCCGGGGCGCGCAACCTTTCCCGGAACGGCGCAGCGTGCGATCAAAACGCAAGGAACGAATTGCGCCTTTCGCAGGGATGATCTTTTGGACATTGGCGGCTTCGATCCGGCCTTTCACTTTTATCTTGAGGAGGCCGACGTCAACTTGCGGCTCAGTGCGCGGGGCGGTCTGACAGCGGTGGTGCCCGATGCGGTTGTTCATCATGGGTTTGCCCCCAGTGCGCGCCGAAGGGCGGATCGCGTGCCGCTTGACCTGCGCGAAATCGGGGCAAGCCTTGCCGTTTTCCAGCGACGCCATGGAATGACGGACGCGGCCATGATCCGTCGTATTGCTGAGGTTCGGGCAGGTTTGCTGCGGCACATGGTCAGCGGCGGGTTGGAGCCGCGCGATATCGCCCGGCTGATGCAAGGGCTTCACGATGGGCTTGCCGAGGGCCGCAGCCGGGCGCTGACCCCGCTCTATCGTCGTGCGGCCTCTGGCCTGCCCTTCACACCCTTGCCGCAAACCGGGCCCCGGCCCGGCCAGATCATCGCAGGCTTTGGCCGCGACAGGGCAGCGCTGGAGGCCCGCGCCGCCGCCGCCTTTTCGCAAGGCCGGATCGTAACGCTGATCTGTCTGGACAGGGGAGTGCGCCCACACAGATTATTTTTCACCCCGCAAGGCTGGTGGGAGCAAACGGGCGGGCGCTTTGGCCGGTCAGACCGCGATAGACCGGGGCGCTATGTCTGGAAGCGCTTTCACGACAGGATCATCGCCGAGGCTAAGGCTCTGTCACATTATCGGCCCGTTTCCGCCCCTGATCCCTGAAAAAGGCGGCGTTTTGGGGCAAAAAGCTAAGTTTTTCCCCTTTCCTGACATTATGTATTGATTGATTATCCAAATGAGAGTGGTCTTTATCCCTATGCTGCGTTTATGTGATCGCAGGGTTTGACTATGGTGACTTTCATCCGAGCGGCCTGCTACGGGCTTCCAGCCAGTGATTTGATTTGTGAGGACGCGTAAAATGAAAGTTAAAAAAGTCACCAAAGCAGTGTTTCCGGTCGCGGGACTTGGTACGCGCTTCCTGCCCGCCACGAAGTCGATCCCGAAAGAGATCATGACGCTCGTCGATCGCCCGCTGATCCAATATGCCATCGACGAGGCGCGCGCTGCCGGGATCAAGGAATTCATCTTCGTCACCTCGCGCGGAAAATCGGCGCTTGAGGATTACTTCGACCACGCGCCGGAGCTGGAAAGCGAACTGCGCAGAAAAGGCAAGACCGAGCTTCTGGAGACGCTTAAGGAAACCAATATGGACAGTGGCGCAATCGCCTATGTCCG
>JAQWYA010000189.1 GCA_029254215.1 Pseudorhodobacter sp.
TTTATCCAACAACACACACGCATTTCTTGCCTCCATCGCAAGGGGTCGCCCCTAGATAGACTTTTAATCAAGGCAACAATCGGGCGTTGAGGCGGGGATGCTGGGGCAGTTCTGTGAAACCTGCAGGAAATCTTGCCAAAACTGCCGAAAATCCTCGCCTTCTGGGATATTTTCGTCAGGCAGGACAGTTGAAAGGGCCAAGCCCCTGAGTCGGCCCCTTCAACCATAAGAAGAAATTCTTATTCTTAGCCCAGCGCCTGGGTTGGCTTATTCCGCCGCCATCGGACGGGCAGCAACCGCCAGAAGCGCCGCGAGTTCCGGCTTGCAGGACCCGCAATTCGTGCCCGCGCAAGTCCGCGCCCCAAGATCCGCCACGGAAACCGCCCCGTCCGCAATCGCGGTGACAAGCGTGTTGCGCCCCACGTTGAAACAGGCGCAGACCGTTGGCCCCAGATCGGGTTGGTCAGCCCCCCTACGCCCGGCAAGAGCCTGCAAGGCGGGCATCTCTGTGCCAATCATTTCAACAATCGCGCCGCGCGATAGGACAACGGGATTTGGCGCGGCATAAAACAAGGCCCGAAGCCGCCCCTCTTCGCTGATTGCCACGCGAACGGTGCCCGTGCGGCTATCGCTTTGCACGGCGGTCGAATGCCCCGGAAATCCGCTCAGGGCAAGTGCCTCGGCGGCCCAATCCTCAGGTGTGCGGGTGCCCGCCAGCTCTACTCTCCAGCCGGTGGCGCTGCGCGCAATCGCGGCATAGGGCGTCATGGGGGTGATCTGGCTGTCGCTGGCCAGAAATCCGTACCATTCCGGCACAAACCGGGCGAGGCTGACGCCCCCTTCCTTCAAGGCAGGCTGGCCCGAGATAGGGTCGGTAACCGAGGCCGTCAACGCATTGACAAGCCCCCCCGAAGACCGGTGCCGCGTCCAATGGATCGGCGCAAAGACCTGTCCGCGCGCGACACGCGGCGTCACCAATGCGCGCAAAATCGCCGTCCCGGTCGGGGTCGAGACCCGCACCAGATCGCCCGGCGCAAGGGTCAGACCTTCGGCGTCCTGGGGGTTAATCTCAAGATACGGTTCGGCCAGATGCGCGCCAAGACGTGGCGCTTTTCCGCTGCGGGTCATGGTGTGCCACTGATCGCGGTTGCGCCCGGTGTTCAATTGAACGCCGCGCGCCAATTCGGCCGGGGCCGTGATCGGCAGCATCCGGGCCTTGCCATCTGGATGATAGAACTGCCCATCGGCAAAGAAACGGTGGTCATTTCGCGGCCATTGCGTTGGCATCAAGGCGGCGTAATCGACATCGGCAAAGAGGCTCAGATCCAGATCGCGGGGGAAACGCGCCGCAGCCTGGTCCAGCGCCACATATTCCGCAAAGATCTGCGCGGCAGAGGTATAGCCGAAGGCCGCCTCATGCCCCATGCGCCCGGCCACATCGCTGATGATCTGCCAGTCGGGCCGCGCCGATCCGGGCGCGGGCAAGAACGCGCGCTGTCGCGAAATGCGCCGCTCGGAATTGGTGACAGTGCCGTCTTTCTCGCCCCAGCCGGTGGCGGGCAACAGGACATCCGCCAGATCGTTGGTATCGGTCTTTTCCATGATGTCCGAGACCACGACAAACGGCACTGCCCCGATTGCCCGCGCGACAGCCTCTGCATCCGGCATCGAGACCGCGGGATTGGTGGACATGATCCAAAGCGCCTTGATCTTGCCTTCGGCGCAGGCGGCGAACAGATCAACCGCCTTGAGCCCCGGCTTGGTACAGATCGCGGGGCTTTGCCAGAAATCCTGAACCGTCGCGCGGTGATCGGGATTGGCGATCTCAAGGTGATTGGCAAGCATATTTGCCAGTCCGCCCACCTCGCGCCCGCCCATCGCATTGGGCTGGCCCGTGGCACTGAAAGGGCCACATCCGGGCTTTCCGATACGGCCCGTGGCAAGGTGACAATTGAGGATCGCATTCACCTTATCGGTGCCGCAGCGCGATTGATTGACCCCCTGGGAATAGACCGTGACGACCTTGGGCGTTGCGGCCCACATCCGGTAGAACTGCTCCAGTTGCGCCGCCGTCAGCCCGCTGCGGAGAGGATCGGTGACCCCGGCTGCGGCAATCGCCCCGGCCCCGCCCGCGACATGGGCCTGCATATAGGCCGCATCCAGTGCGCCATTCTGCGCCAGATAGGCCAAAAGACCATTGAACAGGGCAATATCGCCATCCGGCGCAATCGACAGATGAAGATCCGCCAGATCCGATGTTGCCGTGCGGCGCGGATCCACGTTCACGACCCGCATAGTGGGGCGCTTTTCCTTGGCCGCCGCGATGCGCTGATACAACACCGGATGACACCAGGCGAGGTTGGAGCCGACCAGCACGATCAGATCCGCTTCCTCCAGATCGGCATAAATCCCCGGCACGGTATCGGTGCCGAAAGCGCGTTTGTGGCCCGCCACCGAAGAGGCCATGCACAGCCGGGAATTCGTGTCGATATTGGCCGAGCCGATGAAGCCTTTCATCAACTTATTGGCGACGTAGTAATCCTCGGTCAGAAGCTGGCCTGAAACATAGAAAGCCACGCTGTCGGGGCCATGATCGCGAATGGCCGCACTGAACGCCCCCGCCACCCGGTCAAGGGCAGCGTCCCAACTGGCCGCCTTGCCCGATATGCGGGGGGTCAGCAGCCGCCCCTGCAGATCAATCGTCTCGCCCAGCGCGGACCCTTTTGAACAAAGCCGCCCGAAGTTCGCCGGATGATCCGGGTCGCCCTTGATGGTTCCGTCCGCGCCGGCAAGGACACCGCATCCCACACCGCAATAAGGACAGCTGGTGCGGGTCAGGGTCATGCAGCGTTCCTTGCGGCAAGGAAGGTCCGGTCCAGCAGAATGCGCCCCTGTTCCAGCCGCGCAGGATAGGTCGCAACGCGGCCCTTGTCGGCCCCCTGAGCCATCCCGGTTTCCAGCGAGATCACCCAGTTGTGCAGGGGGCAGGTTACCGAACGCCCGTGCACAATCCCTTCGGCCAGCGGCCCGGCCTTGTGCGGACAGGCATTGTCCAGCGCGAACACCTCATCCGAGGCGGTGCGGAACACTGCTACGCACCCCAGCGCCGTCTTGACCACGCGGGCACCGCGCTGGGGGATATCCTCCAGCGCGGCGATATCGATCCAGTTGTTCATTCCGCGGCCTCCAATGACAGGTTGGCAAGGGGCTGGTAGGACGCGGCTTTCTTCGCGGCATGTTCGGCCCATGGGTCCTTGCGATAGATGGATTGCGACAGCTCGAACCGTTCCGCCAGCGCCGCCCGATCTTCAGAGACCCGCTCCCTGATCCAGTCCAGACCGACTTTGCGCATCCATTTGTAGATCCGGTCGAGGTATTTGGCATTCTCGCGGTAAAGCTGGGTGACAGCCTTAATGACCTCGATCGCCTCATCCTCAGTCGCGACCTGCATCAGAAGTTCAGTCTCCTTGACATCCATGCCCGCAGCCCCGCCGATGCTGATCTGATAGCCGGAGTCCACGCAGACGACCCCGATGTCCTTGCAGGTGGCTTCGGCACAGTTGCGCGGGCAGCCAGAGACCGCCAGTTTCAGCTTATGCGGCGTCCAGGACCCCCAAAGCGTCTTTTCCAGCTTGATGCCAAGCCCGGTGCTGTCTTGGGTACCAAAGCGGCAATGATCCGTGCCGACGCAGGTTTTCACGGTGCGCAAACCCTTGGAATAGGCATGGCCAGAAACCATCCCGGCTGCGTTCAGATCGGCCCAGATCGCGGGGAGGTCTTCGCCCTTCACGCCCAGAAGGTCGATGCGCTGCCCCCCGGTCACCTTGACGGTCGGGACGGCGTATTTCTCGGCCGCGTCGGCGATGGCGCGCAGTTCCGCCGGGGTGGTGATACCGCCCCACATGCGGGGCACCACGCTGAAAGTGCCATCTTTCTGGATATTGGCGTGCTTGCGTTCGTTCACGAAACGGCTTTGCGGGTCGTCCTTATACTCCAGCGGCCAGTCCGCCAGCAGATAAAAGTTTAGCGCAGGGCGGCAGACATGGCAGCCGCAAGAGGTCTTCCAGCCGCAATCCTGCCAGACCGCAGGCATCGAGGTCAGACGCTGCGATTTGATCATCCGGCGCACATCTTCATGCGTCATGTCGGTGCAGCCGCAGATCGAGGCCGCGGCAGGGATCACGAAATCATCGCCCAGCGTCACCGCCAGAACCTGTTCCACCAGCCCCGTGCAGGTCCCGCAAGACCCGGAGGCCTTGGTGACCGCGCGAACGGCCCCCAGATCGGTGGCCCCGGCGGCAATCGCATCCTCGATCTGGCCCTTGCAAATTCCGTTGCAGCCACAGATCTCCGCATCACGCGGTAAGGCTGCAACAACTGCTAAAGGGTCCTGAGGGGCGCCCCCCTGAAACGCCGGGCCGAAGATCAGGGTGTCGCGCATCGGCGCGATATCGGTCTTGTCCTTGATAAGGCCAAAGAACCAGTTACTGTCAGCCGTGTCGCCATACATCACCGCACCGATGACGACGTTGTTTTCAATGACCAGACGGCGGTAAACCCCCCGCGCCGGATCGCGGAAAACGATATCCTCGCGCCCTTTTGCATCGGCGAAGTCCCCGGCCGAAAACAAGTCACAGCCCGTGACCTTCAGCTTCGTCGAAAGCTCTTTTTGCACAAAGACGTCGGGTTGGCCCAAAAGCGTCTTTGCCGCCACCTTCGCCTGATCGTAAAGCGGAGCCACAAGGCCGAACAGCGCGCCGTTATGCTCCACACATTCGCCAACCGCCAGCACATCGGCATCCGAGGTGACCATCTGGTCATCAACATGGATCCCGCGCCCAACGGCAAGGCCCGCCTGTTTGGCAAGGGCGACATTGGGGCGAATGCCGACCGCCATCACCAGAAGATCGCAGGGAAGCTCTGTCCCATCCTCCAGCAACAGCGCGCGAACATGGCCGTCCTGCCCGAGGATTTCCTTGGAATTGGATGAACAGCGGATTGTGATCCCCTTGTCCGCCAATGCCTTGCGCAAAAGATAGCCCGCCGCCTCGTCAAGCTGGCGTTCCATCAGATGCGGCATGATATGTACGACCGTCACATCGACACCGCGCGCCGCCATCCCTGCCGCCGCCTCCAGCCCCAGCAAACCGCCGCCGATCACGACGCATTTATGGCTTGCGCCCAGCGCCATCATCCGTTCGGTATCTTCTAGGTCGCGATAGGCGATCACGCCTTCCAGATCATGCCCCGGCAGCGGGATCATGAACGGGTTTGACCCAGTGCCGAAGACCAGCTTGTCATAGGGCAGAATATCGCCATTCGCCGCCGTCACGGTCTTTGCAGCGCGGTCGATTGCCGCCACCTTTTCGCCAAAGCGGCAGGTGATGTTGTTGACCGCATACCAGTCGGGGCCATGCGTCTCAATCTCGGCATAGGTCTTGTCGCCCGCCAGCACCGGAGACAGCATGATCCGGTTGTAATTGCCGCGCGGTTCAGCGTTGAACAGCGTGATGTCATAGGCCGCGGGGTCGGTTTCAAGAAGATGGTCCAGCACGCGGCCAGAGGCCATTCCCGCGCCGATCACGATCAGTTTCTGAGGCATGGTTTACTCCGCCGCTATGGCTTTTGGGGCAGGTTTCGGTTTCGCGCCGTGTTCGTACTCTTCCAGAAAGTCGAGCACCTCTTGCCGGTAGGAATAGTAATCCGGGTGTTCGAGCAGGGCCTTGCGGGTGCGCGGGCGGGGCAGTTTCACATCGGTGATCTTGCCGATCGTGGCCTGCGGGCCGTTCGTCATCATCACCACACGGTCGGCCAGCAAGATCGCCTCATCGACATCATGGGTGACGCAGATCGCGGTCACCTTGGTGCGCGACCAGACTTCCATCAGCACTTCCTGCAATTCCCAGCGGGTCAGGCTGTCGAGCATCCCGAAGGGTTCATCCAGCAGCAACAGCTTGGGCGACAGCGCGAAGGCCCGCGCGATGCCGACGCGCTGCTTCATCCCGTTGGACAGCGAGGCCGCCTGCTTGTCCATGCTGTCGGCCAGACCGACGCGCTCCAGATAATATTCGACGACATCCTGCCGTTCGGCCTGACTGGCCTTGGGATAGACCTTGTCCACGCCAATCGCGACATTCTCTTTCGCGGTCAACCAGGGAAAGAGGTTGGGCGATTGGAACACGACCGCGCGTTCAGGGTCCGCGCCCTCGACGTTCCAGCCGTCAAGACGGATCGCGCCCTTGCTGATCTGGTTGAGGCCCGCCGCCATGGTCAAAACCGTGGACTTGCCGCAGCCCGAATGGCCGATCAGGCTGATGAACTCCCCCTTGTTGATCTTGAGGTCGAAATTCTCGACCACTGTTAGGGGGCCTTTCGGGGTCGGATAGATCTTGTGCAACTGGCTGAAGGTCAGGAACCGCTCTTCGATCATGCCTTCCTGCGCCTGTGCCACTGCAGCGGGAACACTGTGGATTGGGGTGACATTCGGCAAGGTCTTGGTTTCTTCGACCTTGGCGGCGATGCCGACCTCCATCAGGTAATTCGTGACCCGTGAGCGCAGCTTCTTGAAGGTGGCGTCATGGTTCATCTGGCTGCGGTCGCGGGGGCGCGGGATCGTGACCTTGACCGGCTCTGCCAGCGTTCCATCGGGGTTGAGCGGGATGATCCGGTCCGCCATCAGGATCGCCTCATCCACGTCATTGGTGATCAGGATGCAGGTCTTCTTGTCCTGCTCCCAGATCGACAGGATCTCATCCGCCAGATTGGCACGGGTCAGCGCATCCAGCGCGCTGAGCGGCTCGTCCAACAGCAGCATCTCGGGGTTCATGGCCAGCGCCCGCGCCACCGAAACCCGCTGGCGCATCCCGCCCGAAAGTTCCGCCGGGCGGCGCAGGGTCGCATGCGACAGCCCCACCATGCCGACGTAATGGTCGATCTTGGCCTGCCGTTCCCCCTTGGAAAGCTTGGGAAAAACCACATCGACCGCAAGGCCCACATTGCCGCCCACCGTCAGCCATGGCATCAGCGAATAGCTTTGAAACACCAGCCCGCGTTCCGGCCCCGGTTCGGTAACGGGTTGCCCCTTGAAGGTCAGGCTGCCGCTATCGGGCATCTCAAGCCCGGCGATCAGGTTCATCAGCGTGCTTTTGCCGCTGCCAGAGAAACCGAGGATCGCGACAAACTCCCCCTCCTCCACATCTAGGGTGATATTCTTGAGGACTTCGGCCCGGTTCAGCCCTTCGCCGAACCCCTTGCACACGTTCTTGAAGCTCAGAATGCTCATATCCGTCACCGATTTGCCGAGAAGGTGAACATCGACTGAAGCGCATACATCACGCGGTCCAGCAGGAAGCCGATAATGCCGATGGTGAAAACCGCCACCATGATCTTGGCCAGCGACTGCGACGATCCGTTCTGAAATTCATCCCAGACGAATTTGCCAAGGCCGGGGTTCTGCGCCAGCATCTCGGCTGCGATCAGCACCATCCAGCCCACGCCCAGCGACAGCCGCAACCCGGTGAAGATCAGCGGCAGCGCCGAGGGCAGAACGAGTTTGGTGATCTTGGTCCAGGTGTTCATCTTCAGCACCCGCGAGACGCTGACCAGATCCTTGTCGATGCTGGCCACGCCCAGCGCGGTATTGATCAGCGTCGGCCAAAGCGAGCACAACGTCACCGTGATCGCCGAGATGAGGAACGACTTGGAAAACATCCCGTCATTCGTCGCATAAACAGCCGATACGATCATCGTGACAATCGGCAGCCATGCCAGCGGCGAGACCGGCTTGAAAATCTGGATCAGCGGGTTCAGCGCCGCATTGGCGGTCTTGGAAAGACCCGCCGCGATGCCCAGCGGGATTGCGATGACCGAGGCGATCAGAAAGCCGAAGAACACGGTCACGATCGAGGTCCAGATCTGCTGATAATAGGTCGGCTGGCCGGTGTAGAGCCGCTCTTTGACATCCTCACTCCTGCCGGCCGCCACCAGCTTGGCGTTGCGTTCCTCCTGACGGGTGTAAAAAGCCGCAGCTTTTTCGGATTCGCGCACCGCATCCGCATTCAGGTTGACGGCCTGCTCCCACACTTCCGCCGGGCCCGGCACAGCCCCAAGCGAGGTCTGGACCTTGGGCGCAAGCGTGCCCCAAGCCAGCAAAAACAACAGGATCGCCAGAACAGGTACACCCAGAAGACGCCAGATCTCTCCGAGTTGCGCCTTGGGGTTATCCCCTGCTGCGGCGCGCAGGATCGGTGTCAGCCAGGCAAGGCCCAGGACCTGAAACCAGGCATCCGCCTTGCTGATACGGGTGAAAAGCCGGGCACGGCGGTTGGCGGCGTTCAGGCTGTCTGGGTCAATCGCGGTCATGAGAGGGTCCTCTGGGCAGGGGAAGGGCGCAAGACGCAGCGCCCCTTTTGCGCTGATGCGAAAGGGGCGCGGCAGGGTCAGCCTTGGATCTGGCCGCCAACAACGGTCTGGGAGCCTTTCAGACCGATCGGCAGGCTGTCGATGTAAGCGTTTGGCGTTCTGCCGTCATAGGGAATGCCGTCGATGATATCCTCGGCCGGGGTTGCGGCTTTGAACCCATCCGAGTCCCACGGGAAATCGGCTTCATTGGCCAGACCTTCCTCCACCAGCATCCGCGCAGCCTGCAGATAGATGTCGGGGCGATAGACCTCTTTCGCGGTCTCGAAGAACCACTCATCGGTTTTGGGTTCGGCAATTTGGCCCCAGCGGCGCATCTGGGTCAGATACCAGACCGCATCGGAGTAGAAGGGATAGGTGGCGTTATAGCGGAAGAAGACGTTGAAGTCGGGAGCCTCGCGGCGGTCCCCTTTTTCGAACTCAAAGAAGCCGGTCATCGAATTGGCGATCACCTCGGCATCCGCCCCGACATATTCAGAGCGGGCAAGGATCTCGACCGCCTCTTCGCGGTTGGCGTTGTCGTTTTCATCCAGCCAGATCGCGGCGCGGATCAGTGCCTTGGTCAGCGCAAGCGTGGTGGTGGGGTATTGCTGCGCAAATTCCGCCGTGATGCCGAACACCTTTTCCGGGTTGTTCTTCCACATGTCGTAATCGGTGATGACCGGAACACCGATGCCCTTGAACACGGCCTGCTGGTTCCACGGCTCGCCCACGGCGTAGCCGTAAATCGTGCCTGCCTCCATCGTGGCGGGCATTTGCGGCGGAGGCGTTACCGACAGCAGCACATCCGCGCCGATCTGGCCTGAAATATCATCGGGGCTGTAGAAACCGGGCTTCAGCCCGCCTGCCGCCAGCCAGTAGCGGATTTCATAGTTATGGGTCGAGACCGGGAACACCATGCCCATGTTGAAGGGCTTGCCCTGATCCTTGTAGGAGTCCACCACCGGGGCCAATGCGCTGGCGCTGATCGGGTGCTGTGGGCGGCCATCCTCCATTTTCGGAACATTCGGCTTCATCGCTTCCCAGATTTCATTGGAAACCGTGATGCCATTGCCGTTCAGATCCATGGAAAAGGGCGTGACGATATGGGCTTCGGTGCCATATCCGATGGTCGCGGCAAGCGGCTGGCCTGCCAGCATATGCGCCCCGTCCAGCTGCCCGCCGATCACGCCATCCAGCAGAACCTTCCAGTTCGCCTGCGCTTCCAAGGTGACGAACAGGCCTTCGTCTTCAAAATACCCGTTCTCATAGGCGACAGCCAAAGGCGCCATATCCGTCAGTTTGATAAACCCGAGCTTCAGCTCATCTTTCTCAAGCGCAAGCATTTCAGCCGAGGCGGCCGAGCCGATCAGGCTGCTGCTTGCAAGCATCAGGGCCAGCAGGGGAGACACTGTCTTCTTCATCTGTTCAATCCTTTTCCGTTCCCAGAATGGCAAAATAAAAAAGCCGCCCGTTGACACCACGGAGAGGAGATCCGTGGAACAACGAGCGGCTTTGCTCTTATTGATGCGCGGCCATCATTGGCTGCGGCGTCGTGGTGGGCAACATCGCCCCTTGTGGTCAGGTTGCGCGACACTGCGCCATCGGGCAACGGATTTTCTGCATCGCACGGGCCACAAATGCTGCAATGCAGAATGCGCTTAAAAAATCAGCGCTCCGAAGGGGTAAAGTCGAAGGTCCTGCCATCAAAAAAGGCATCCGGCCCCAGAATCATATGCCCACGGGTCGAGGAAACGGCGGTCTCATGCGGCATCGACCCTTCGATCTTTTCCGAAGCGCCCGGAAGGTCCACCCCAATCGGCCCAAGGGCCTGACGATAAAGATCTGACCGAAAGCAGGCCTTCGCCCGTTCAATCCCATCGGCATCGGCCCCAAGCTGCAGGGCAATCCAGGCGGCCTGACTGCGCCATGGAAACTGCGCGGCATGACGGTGGAAAAGTTGAAACCGGGGGATGGTGACAGGCTGACTGCCCCGCAAGGGCACGATATCGCCAGAGATTGACGGATCAATCAGATCCGGCACCAGATCCAGATGCTCACTGCGCGCGAGGATCTCTACGGCGAGGGGTTTGTTTCCACGGGTGTCCAGCCATTTCCCGGCGCGGTAGACGGCCCGCATCAAGCGGCGCGTTTCCTCCGGATGCCCGCGCGTCCAAGCCGCGCGGGTTGCCAGCACCTTTTCAGGCGCAAAGCCCCATACGTTTCGCCCGGCCATCATCAACTGCGCGACACCCCGCTGAACAGCGACACTGCCCCACGGCTCTCCGACCCAAAAAGCATCCACCTGCCCCTGCGTGATCGCATCCGCCATGCGCGGGGGGGGAATCGTGATGATCTCGATGTTCAGATCCGGGCGCGACGACAGCCAGTAAGACAGCAACAACCGATGCATGGAGGCGTGAAACGGCACGCCGATCCGCACCGTCTGGCTGGCCAGCGCGGCCAGAAGTGCCTTGGCATCGCCAAAGGGCAGCGGGCCAAGCCGCGCCGCCAGATCCAGCGAGACGCCAAACACCGTCCCATTGACCGACAGCACAGACAGAACGTCAATCTCGGCGCTTGGCCCGCCCAGACCCAGCGCCATTGCCACCGGCATTGGCGACAGCATATGCGCCGCATCGAGATGCCCGAACGCCAGCATATCCCGCAGCGCCGACCAAGAGGGTTGCCGCACAAGATCAAGGGTCAACCCCTCATCCGCCGCAAACCCCAGCTCCTGCGCGATCAAAAGCGGGGCCGCATCCACCAAGGGCACATAGCCACAGGTTAGAACGGTCCCCGTCACGACAGCAAATCCGCGGCTGTGACAAGCGCTTGCGCCACGTCGATCACCTTGCGCCCCTGATCCATCGCTGCCTTGCGCAAGAGTTTATAGGCCTCATCCTCGGACAAGGCGCGTTGGCGCATCAGAATGCCTTTCGCGCGGTCAATCGTCTTGCGATCTTCCAGCGCCTGCTTGGCCGCTGTCAGTTCCGACCGCATCCTGCGCATGATCTGAAACCGCGTGATCGCCGTTTCCAGCACCGGCTTGATCCGGTTGATCTGCATCCCGTTAACGACATAGGCGCTGACCCCGGCATTCAGCGCCGCCCGCGTCAAATCATCATCGGTCTGATCCACAAAAAGCGCGACCGCGCGTTCGGTGGATTGGGTGGCCATGGCGACATGCTCCAGCGTGTCCCGGTCAGGATGCGCAAGATCGATCAGCACGATGTCTGGCAGGAATTCCTTTACAGCACGGCTGAGGCTGGAAATCTGGCCCAGCGCATAGACATTGTTCCAGCCCTCGTCCTTCAACGCCGAGATGATATCGCGGGCTTTTTCCCGGTCAGCTTCAACCAAAAGAATGCGGAGATCTTGCGCCATGAGGTTTGCTGTGGAATGCCCCATCGCCGTTGTCCAGAAAGAGCGTCGGACAGATGTCAGGGCAGCGCAGATGCGCCCGTTTTTGAAGCCGTTTCAAATGCACGGCTTAAGAATTGAGCATCTCGAGATGGCGCCGCAGCCTGTCTGATGTTGGTCTTTTCAAAGATCGCCATCTGAGCCGGCTGCCGGGTCGCCCATGTCCCGCGTTCGATCCGCTCGGCCTAGAGTGTTGTAAAGACCGTCTCAACGGTCGGAATGTCAAAGTGCGACTTTGCTTCCTGCCAGCTACGCAGTTGAAAAACCTTCTCGGTTGCAAGCACACTTCTTCTCGGTTGCAAGCACACTTGTGAAGTTATCCGGCAAGAGGATTACGATTAAGTGCGAAATCGGCGGTCGAGCTGCACCAGAGCGACGCGGCCGGAATCATTTCGGCAGTGGTCATTTCTTTTTTCCCGACTGAAGCGAAGGGGAGTATCAGCAAGACGGAAGGTTGCCGCCTTGCTGATACAAGTCCCGCAGGGTCAGACCCGCGGGCTACGCAGCGGTGTGGGACCGTCGCGATTCAACATCTTTTCGTCTTCCTTCATCTCCAGCCACATCGCGTTCATCACTGCAAAAATGGCGGCCAAAGGAAGGCCCAGAAGCCAAGCAAAATACCACATGATTTCAATCCTTTTTCAGTACATCGAATGCGCGTTTTCGCTCACATCGGCCTCGGTCACCTTGCCCCAGAGCACCTTATAGACCCAAGCGGTGTAGAGCAGGATCAAGGGCATGAAGATCGCCGTGACCACCAGCATGATGAACAGCGTCAGGTGCGAGGACGAAGCATTCCAGACGGTCAACGACGATTGCGGATCGCTCGACGAAGGCATGATGAAAGGAAACATCGTCAGTCCGACCGAAGAGATCACGCCAAGGATCGCCATCTTGGAGAAGAGCAGGGTCGAGATCTCTCGCCCCGCCCGCAGGCCAAGGAAGGTCAGCAAGCCGCCGACCATGCCCATCGCGGGGGCCAGCACAATCCAGGGCCGGTCTGCATAGGCTGTCAACCACGTGGCGGTTTTCTCCACCTCGAAGTGAAGCGGGTTTGACGGCCCACCGGTCACATAGTCGCCAACAATCCGATAACCTTCGATGCCAAAAGCCATCCAGACGCCCGCCAAGGCATAGGCTGCGACCGCAACCACTGCGGCCACCGACCCGATGGCCCGAGCCCTGCTCTGCACCGCGCCTTCTGCCTTCAGCGTCAACCAAGCGCCGCCGTGCATCACCAGCATGGCCAGTGCCACAACGCCCGCAAGGATCGAGAAAGGATCCAATAGGCCAATGAATTTTATGTACCAAGCGCCTTCATAGATGGTGTGCAGATCATCGGTGAAATGAAATGGCACGCCCTGAATCACGTTGCCGACCGCCACACCAAACAGCAGTGCAGGGATGGCACCCGATGCAAAAAGCGCCCAGTCCCAAGCCGTGCGCCAGCGCGGATCGTCCCGCTTCGACCGGTATTCGAACGCCACAGGCCGCACGATGAATGCCGCCAGAATAACGAACATCGCAAGGTAAAAGCCCGAGAAGCTGACGGCATAAAGCGGCGGCCAAGCGGCAAAGATCGCCCCTCCCCCAAGGATGAACCAGACTTGGTTTCCCTCCCAGACCGGGCCTACGGTGTTGATCGCCACGCGGCGTTCGACATCCGTCTTGCCCACAAAGGGAAGCAGCACACCCACCCCCATGTCAAACCCATCGGTCAGCGCGAACCCGATCAAAAGGACGCCAAGAAGCCCCCACCAGATCACGCGCAACATCTCATAGCTTATCAGGTCATGTAGGATCATGATGATTACTCCGCCGGTTGAATGTCAGGTTGGGCAATGGCATCGGCGGTCTTGCGCCCTGCAAGCCGGTCGTTGTGACGCTGGACCCAGGCTTCGGTCTCGGACACGTCCTGAAATGGGCCCTTGCGAATGTATTTCACCATCAGCCCCATCTCGATGATGAACAGGACGGTGTAGAACAGGATGAACCCCGCAAGCGTCAGTGCCACCTCGGTCATCGACAAAGCGGAAACCGACATCGCGGTTGGCAATACGCCATCCACCGTCCACGGCTGGCGGCCAAACTCGGCGACAAACCAGCCCATCTCGGCCGCGATCCATGGCGCCGGGATCATCACCACCGCCATCCACAAAGCCGGGCGAGGATAGTTCATGCCCCGGAAGGACGACCGCCAGAAGAAATAGGCCATTGTCGCGATGAACCCGAAACCCAGTGCCACCATGACCCGGAAGGCCCAGAAGAGCGGCCAGACGGTCGGCACCGTGTCGTTCGAGGCGGCGATGATTTGCGCTTCCGTCGCTTGGCGCGGGTCATCGACGTATTTCTTCAACAGGAAAGCAAAGCCCAGATCGGCCGAATGGTCCTCGAACGCCGCCATGATCGCCGGATCGGCGGAATCGCGCATCTCACGGATATGCAGCAGCGCGTCATAGGCGATGATGCCAGAGCGGATCCGGGTTTCCGCCTGTGCCACAAGATCGTTGATGCCGGGGATTTCCGTCGTCAGCGACCGTGTCCCGATCAGGCCCATGGCCCAGGGAATCTCGATGGCGTAATGGGTCTCCCGTGCTTCTTGGTCCGGAAAACCGATCAAGTTGAACGGCGCGGGGGCCGCATGCGTTTCCCACATCGCCTCGATCGCGGCCAGTTTCATCTTTTGGCTGTGGGTGGCGGAATAGCCGCTTTCATCGCCCAAAAGTACGACCGAAAAGGCAGAGGCCAGACCGAAGGCTGCGGCCACCGTGATCGACCGGCGGGCCAATTCGACATGGCGGTGCTTCAACAGATACCAAGCAGACACGCCGATTACGAACACCGCAGCAGTCACATAGCCCGCCGAGACGGTATGCACGAATTTCGCCTGCGCTACCTCGTTGAACAAGACAGCAAAGAAATCGGTCATCTCCATCCGCATGGTCTGCGGGTTGAACTGTGCTCCGACCGGGTTTTGCATCCAGCCGTTGGCAATCAGGATCCACAGGGCCGAAAAGTTCGACCCGATGGCCACCAACCAAGCGACAGCCAAATGCGCGACTTTGCTCAGCTTGTCCCAGCCAAAAAAGAACAGCCCGACAAAGGTGGCCTCAAGGAAGAAGGCCATAAGCCCTTCAATCGCCAAGGGTGCGCCAAAGATGTCCCCGACATAGTGGCTGTAATAGCTCCAGTTCATCCCGAACTGGAATTCCATGGTGATGCCGGTGGCAACGCCAAGGACAAAGTTAATTCCGAACAACATGCCCCAGAATTTCGTCATCTGCCGCCAGATGGGACGGTTGGTCATGACGTAAACCGTCTCCATGATCGCCACGATGATCGACAGACCCAGCGTCAGCGGCACGAAGAGGAAGTGATACATGGCCGTCATGGCAAATTGCAGCCGTGACAGCTCGACGATCCCGAATTCCATATTCTTGGCTCCAGTTATCGCGGGACGACTCTCCCGCTAAAGCATTCCTGTTTTGGAATGTGTCTGCTGAATCGAGAGGCTCGGCCTTGATCCAGATCAATAACTGGTATCTTTGATATAACTTAATTCAACGTGATGATGCGATCAGCAAAGGCGGTCTCTGCTTGCCTGTGCGCGGCGATCAGGATGGCCGCATCGGGCAAGATGCGACGGATCCCTTGCAGCACGGCTCGAGCGACAGGATCGTCCAACCCCTCGGTCGGCTCGTCCAGCAACAAAATGCGCGGCACCCGCATAAGCGCCCGCGCCAGCGCCAGCCGCCGCCCCTCTCCGCCCGACAACCCTTCGCCCCGTGGGCCAATTCGCGCACCAAGCCCGCCTTTGGCCGCGATTACGTCCTCCAGTTGCGCAGCCGCCAGAACCTGCCACAGACGCGCGTCGTCGAAGGGCTCGCACAAAAGCAGCGCTTGTTCAACGCTGCCTGCCATCAGCACGCTGCGTTGAGGCAAAAGGGTAAGTTGGACGCGCAGATCCTGCTCGGGCCAATCCGACAGGGCCGTGTCGCCAATGCGAACCAAGCCTGTCGCAAGCGGGTGCAGCCCTGCGATGGCAAGCAAAAGCGTGGATTTCCCGCTGCCACTGGCCCCGGTGATCGCCACGGTTTCGCCGGGCTGAATATGCAGCGAAAAATCGCAGAGGAGAGGCAGGCGCGTGCCCGGACGGTGCAGGGTTATGTTGCTTACATGCAGGTCAGACGGGCCTGTCCCCACAAAGGCCGGCCCAGTGGCTGTGACTGGTGGCGTCGCCAAATCACGGCGCACACGGCGGGCGGCATCGGCCATGCGACCAAGGTCTGACGCTGCCCGGCGCAGGGGGGCCAGAGTTTCGGCCAAGGCAAGGGCTGCGAAAAATCCCAAGGCTGCAAAGGCAGGCGCGATCTGGCCACGCTCTACCAAGGTCAGTCCGATGCCCAACGCCCCTGCCGCCACGACCGACCCCAGCACGGCCAGCGCAGCACCCGCCTGCCGCTCGGCCCGGTCCAACTTGCGGCGCAGACCATGACGGCGGTCGTCCGCCGCGTGCACTGCACGCATCTGTGCCACCAGACGACCGCAAACCGCCAGATCGCGGCGCGCGCGGATCATGTCGATCAGCCGAGTGCGAAACGCCTGTGCGGCCACCTCGGCCCGGCGCGACAGCGGCACGGACACCCGCGCCATCCAGACAAAAACCACCGCAGCACCACTCAAATAACCGCCCACCACCCAGAGCGCGACCGCCGGGGCGACCAGCCCCCAAAGCAGCACCAGCGCCACGACCTGCACAAGAAGCCCTCCCATCACCGGCAAGACCAGCCGCAAAGGCAAGCCGTCCAGCGCGTCGATATCTGCCGTCAAACGGTTCAATGCCTGTGCGCTGCGTGCCCGGATCATGCGAGGATAGGGCGCGGCCAAATGCGTCGCCAACACCCGCAACCGCAGGCTTTCAAGCGCGCGCAGCGTGGCGTCATGGGTCAGCATCCGCTCGCCATAGCGGGCCGCCGCCCGGCCAAGCGCCAAAAAGCGCACCATGGCAGAGGGCCGGAAGACATCGAACACCGCCCCCATCCCCGCCAGCCCAGCCGCCGCAGCAGCGGTGATGAACCATCCAGAGAGGCCAAGCAGGGCCGCGCCCATTACCAGCACAACAACGCTCAACGCTGCCCCACGCAGCATGGCGGCGCGTTGATCGTGCAGGATCAGCCGAAAGATCGTCCAAAGTGCCGTCATAATCTGGCCTCCACTTCGGGGGCAGCCAGATCAATGATCCGGTCCATGCGCGCGGCAAGTGCAAGGTCATGGGTGGCCACCACAAGCGTAACCCCTTGGGGTTGCGCCAAAAGACCCTCCGTTACCGCTTGCGCTGTTGCCGCATCAAGATCTGCTGTCGGCTCATCGGCAAGGATCACGTCGGGGTTGCCAAAAACCGCCCGTGCCAGCGTGATGCGCCGGGCCTCACCCCCCGACAGACCGCCGCCGGTTTCGCCTAGCTTGGTGCCAAGGCCCTGCGCCATCGCCTGCACCACATCCCCCACCGCCGCTGTCTTCAGTGCAGTTGCAAGATCGCCCTCCCGCCCCAGCGTCAGGTTCTGCCGCAAAGATCCGAACAGAAAATGCGGCGCTTGCGGCATCCAACCCAACCGGGCGCGCCATCCATCGGCGTTCTGCGAGGTCAGGGGTTGGCCTGCCACGGTAACCGGCCCAAGTTCCAGCCCGGCCATCAAACGCAGGGCGGTAGTCTTGCCAGAACCACTCGGGCCGATCAGCGCAACCCGTTCGCCCGGCGCAATTTCGATATCCGGCAGAATGCGCCCCGACGGCGTGCGGCAGCCCCGCAAGGCCAGGCTTGCCGGGCCTTGCAGTGGCGCGGCCTGCCCGCCAGTGCCGGGCAAAGGGGTGCCCGGCTTGGCAGCGTACGACGCCAGTTCGTCCAGTACCGCATCCGCCGCAGCCTTGTCATGCCAAGCCGCGGAAAGGTCGCGCAACGGCTGATAGAATTCGGGGGCCAAAAGCAGCAAGAAAATCCCCGCCTGCGGCGACAGCGCGCTGCCCCAAGCCCCAAACTCCAGCAGGCCCAGCAAGGAGAACCCGACATAAACCGCCACCATCGCCACACCGATGGCCGCAAACAACTCCAGCACGGTTGACGACAAAAACGCCACCGCCAGCACCGCCATGCTGCGCCGCCGCAGGTCGCCCGCCGCAGAGGCAAAGCCCTGCATCACCGCAGGCCCCGCCCCGAGCAGGCGGATATCGACCAAGGCGGAGAGCCGTTCGACCAGAAAATCGTTCAACGTACCCACCTCCGTCATCTGGCGGGCACTGGCCTCTTTGGCGGCCATGCCGACCAATGCCATGAATACGGGGATCAGCGGCCCAGAGATCATCAGCACCACCGCCACCGCCCAGGATTGCCACAGGGCCAGCGCCAGAATGACCAAAGGCAGCACCATCACCCGCGCCTGCGCGGGGGCGTAGCGGGTCACAAAGGGGGCCAGAAGATCCAGCTTTTCGCCCGCCAGCGCCGCCACACTCCCGGCACCGCCGAAGGGACTATCGTCTGCGCGCTTCGCCTCCGCTGCGACAAGAGCGGCGCGGGCCGAGGTGATAACCGCTTCGGCCGCCGCTTGCGCTTGTGCCTCGGCCGTATAGGTCAGCACCGCACGCAGGCCACCCAAACCGGCAAAGCCAAGCGCCACGAACCACGGCGACGGCAGCTCCCCCTGCACAAGCACGCCAAGTGCCCAAGCCACCACGGCGGCCTGCACTGGCCAGATCAGCCCAGACAGGACCGACAGAACCGCCCCCAGATGTTGCTGCGATCTGCCGGGCAGAAGAACATCCGCTTGCAGGGTTTTTGTGCGACTGGATCGGGCGGTGCGGTTCGACACAATGGCTCTTTAACTTGCTTATTGAATGTCAGTTAAACCAACCCATCGGCGGCGGACGTGATCTAGATCAAAGTCTGGCCTCTTTTGGGAGGCTATGACGTTCAAGCTGACAACAGAAAGCGACTTTGATGCGCCTGACGACCAAGACCAACCTTGCCGCGCGCATTTTGATGGCTTGCGCCGTCAACGAAGGCCTCACGCTGCGCAGCGCGGAAATCGCGCAAGCCTGCAATGCCTCGCTGAACCATTTGTTGCAGGTGGTAAACGCGTTGCAGGCGCATGGGTTCATCGAAACCCTGCGGGGGCGCAGTGGCGGCTTGCGGCTGGCCCGCCCCGCGGCGCAAATCTCCATGGGGGACGTGTTTCGGGTGTTTGAGGCCGGAACGCCCTTTGCCGAATGCTTCGATCCGGAAACCAACACATGCCCGCTTTCTGCAACCTGCCGCCTGCGCGGCTATGTCGCCCGCGCCGTAGAAGCGTTCTACCACGAGCTGGACATGGTCACGCTGGCGGATTTGACGCGGGGCAATTGTGGCCTTGCGGCCTTGCTGGCCGTGCCAGACAGCCTCCGCCGCAATTGCGCGGAGATCGCAAGTGCTTGATATGACCCGGACCAGCAAGAGCGTACGGTTCCGGAACCGCTTTGCCGATTTGGGGCGCCGTCCGCATCACCTGTTAGCCGCGCTGAAGGCCGTTGGCCTGTTCCTACCCGCAATTTCTCTGACCAAGGGGCCGCTGCGCGAAATTCTGCAAGATGCGGGCTTTGTTATTGTTAACCATTGGGCTTTCGGCAGCCGTCCGCAAATCCCCTATTTCGTTTTACGCAAACCCGTTTGACGCAGGCCAAGGATACAGGATGACAGACGAGAACGCCCTGCCGCTGGAGGTAAAGACCTTCGATCCCAAAGTGGGGCCGAAACGGCGCTGGTTTCACAAGCGGTATCTGATGGTTCTGCTGGTTCCGCTCTTCATGTTCACAGGCGGGGTCCTCGGTCTCTATTTCCAGCCTCCTGCCTTGCAAATGTTCTATGCGGTGACCGGATTGCAGCCCGGAGCCGGATCAACCTCGCCCATAGCCTTGCCGCCTGACATTGAACTGCCGCCCAAGATGGCCGAAACCCTGCTGCCCAGCGATGTCGTCGGGTTGGCAAGGGTGATGCCGCGCGGCGATGTGTCGATCGTGGCGGCACCTTATGGCGCAGGCGATGCACGGGTGGCCGAGGTTCTGGTTGCTGTCGGAGATGTGGTTGCCAAGGGCGTCCCACTTGCGCGACTGGACAACCGGACAGCGCTGGAAAGCGCGGTTTTGACGGCAGAGGCAAACCTGGCCATCAAAGAGGCTGCCCTGATGCAGACCCAAGCCGCTGTGCAGGCCAGCCGGGATGAGGCGCAAGCGGGCTTGGACCAAGCGAAGTCCGCGGCGGAAGAGGCCGCATCGACCCTCGCCCGCAGCGAGGATCTGTTTCAGCGAAAGGTGACCACCCAAGCGACGCTGGATCAGGTCCGCGCTGCCTCTATCGCAGCCGATCTGGCTGTGACCCGTGCCGAGGCGACCCTGAACCGGTTTTCCGCCCTCGCGCTGCAAGATCAGCCTGATGTGCTTGTGGCCGCCCGCAACCGCGATGCGGCCATTGCCGAACGGGCGCGAGCGAAGCTGGACGTCGAACGCTCCCTCGTGGTGGCCCCGATTGCGGGCACCATTCTGGATATTCACGTCACCCCCGGCCAACGCCCCCCGGCGGGAGGGATCATGGATATGGGCGACACCAGCCAGATGATGGCCGAGGTCGAGGTCTGGCAGGACCGGATCGCCAGCATCTCCCCCGGACAACCAGTGGAACTTGCCGCCGTGGCATTGGGTCAAACGCTGCATGGCGTGGTCGACAGCATCGGGCTGACTGTGGGTCGGCAGGGGCTGATCTCGGATGATGCGGCGGAAAACAAGGATGCCCGTGTCGTGCGCGTGCTTGTGGCGCTTGACGCGGCGTCATCGGGCATCGCGGCACGCTATACCAACCTTGAGGTGATCGCCCGAATAGACACCACTGCCGCACAACGGGC
Organism: Pseudorhodobacter sp.; assembly: GCA_029254215.1. GTDB lineage: Bacteria > Pseudomonadota > Alphaproteobacteria > Rhodobacterales > Rhodobacteraceae > Pseudorhodobacter. The sequence continues at coordinate 20,745 of JAQWYA010000189.1, forward strand.
CACGCCATGAGTCGCCTGTTGCAAGCGATCTTTGGGCGGTTGCCAATCGGCTGGTTGCAGCTGACACACAACCGTACCCGCTTTGCCGCAGCGCTGGCAGGGGTGGCTTTTGCAAATGTGCTGGTCTTCGTGCAACTGGGGATCATGAATTCGATGGGGGCGGCCACTTTGCGACCCTATGAGTTCTTTCAGGCTGACATCATGATTTCCGCGGGCGATTCCAATGCCATGACGGATGGGGGCAACGTGGCCCGGCAATGGTTGCTGCAGGCCATGGCCGACCCGGATGTAACCGATGGCATGGGCCTGTTTCTGGCCAATGTGGCCTGGGACCGGGGGGAAAAGGACATCAGCTTGTCGACCTTTGGCGTCGACCCGGTGAAGCCCGGCTTTATCAACCCCGCCATTGCGGGTGATCTGGCCCTGTTGGAGGTGCAGGATGCGACCATCCTTGATCGGTTGGCGCGCGGGTTGACCAAGGAGGAGGCCGCAGGGGTCCGCCCCCAAACCCCGCTGGCCTTCGAAGCGCAAGGGCGCACGTTGGTTGCCTACACCACCTTTGCGGGAGGCGGTGGGTTTGGCGGCGACGGTTATATGTTCGTGTCAGATCAGACCTTCCTGTCGCTCTTTCCTGCGCGCAGTTCGGCCGCCCCAGATCATATTCTGCTCAAGCTGCGCCCCGGCGCAAATGTCGAGGCGGCAATCGCCCGGCTCGGCCGCTTGATTTCCGACCCATCCCTGCGGATCCGAAGCTTTGCCCAAGCGGCACAGGACGATCTGACCTATCAGCAAACGCGCCGGCCCACGGGCATCATCTTTGGCTTTGGCGTGTTGATTGGTGTGCTGGTGGGGTTGGTCATCGTCTATCAGGTGCTGTCTACCGATGTGGCTGACCATCTGCGCGAATATGCCACCTTCAAAGCGATGGGCTATGGCCCCGGCTTCTTTCTGGGTGTGGTCTTTGAAGAGGCGCTGGTTCTAGGCATCATGGGCTTCATCCCCGGTCTGATTGTCGGGACAGGCATCCTGAGCCTGATGGGCAAGATCACCACCCTGCCCTTGGGCATGTCGGTATCCATGGCGGTCAGCGTATTTATCGGCACGGTGGTGTTTTCAGCGCTGTCAGGGGCGATTGCGACCCGCAGGCTTGCCGCCGCCGACCCCGCCGATCTGTTCTGAGCACAATATGGACAGCAAAAACATCCTTGAAGCATCAGGCCTGAACCACTGGTTCGGCACTGGCGACGCGCGCAAGCAGGCGTTGTTTGACGTAAACCTGACCCTGCGGCGCGGCAGTTTCACCGTGCTGATGGGGCCGTCGGGGTCTGGCAAGACCACCGTCCTGACGCTGGTCGGCTGCCTGCGCGCGGTCCAAGACGGACAAGTCACCTTGCTAGAGCAGCAACTGAACGGCGCGAGTGAGGCAGAGTTGGTCGCCCTTCGGCGGCGTTTGGGATTCATCTTTCAGGCGCATAACCTGCATGAAAGCCTGACCGCCACGCAAAACGTGGTCATGGGCTTACAGATGCACCGGGGCGTGTCGGATGCGCAAGCCCAGCACGCCGCCGTCCATGCCTTGGGTCTTGTCGGCCTGTCTGACCGCGTGGTCTACATGCCCGGCAACCTCTCGGGCGGGCAAAAGCAGCGCGTGGCCGTGGCGCGCGCGCTTGTCGGAAACCCGGCGCTGGTGCTTGCCGATGAACCAACCGCCGCACTGGACAAAGACAGCGCCGCCGAGGTGGTAGATCTACTGAAGCGGATGGGAGCGGCTCGCGGCACGACCACGCTTTTGGTGACCCACGACAACCGCATCCTTGACCGCGCCGACCGCATCCTGACACTCGAAGACGGACGTATCGTACGGATCGAAGACCGCGGCTGATGCGGGTTGCCAGAACGGCAATCGCGTTCCTAAGGGCCACAAGAAAGATCACCAGCCCCAACCCTTCGGTGAGGCCTCAGGCGGCGGCCAGCTTGGCCAGCACCTCATGCCATCAGAAATTCGCCGATCAAGCCATTCCAAGCGATTGCGGGATCAGCAGGATCGTCACGATGGCTGCGACGATCCTGTCATTCGAAAACGCTGTGTGGTCGTCGGTGTGGCCACAGTCCAGAACAGGAATATCGCCTCGAAGTTTACGGACCATGCCAACGCCCGAAAAGCCCGACGGTCGGAGCCTTCTGGTTCCGTCCGTCAGGCATCGCGCAAAGAGGGAGGGTATGCGCAATCAGATATGACGCTCACTCGGCGGTGACTTTCAGCTTCTCGGGTTTGGCCATCCATTCCTTGCCCTTCAGCATCGCCTTCCAGTAGATCGGCGGCAGCACCGTCTCCTTAAGGAACCACGCAGCGCGGCTGGGCTTGGTGCCATCCAGAAGAAAGGACGGAAAGCTTGGCTTCAATACGCCACCATAGCCAAATTCGGCCAGCACGATCTTGCCGCGTTCCACGGTCAGCGGGCATGATCCATAGCCATCGTATTGCGCCACCGCAGAGCGCCCCGCGATATCGGCGACAATGTTGTCGGCCACGGTCGGGGCCTGTTTACGCGCCGCCGCCGCCGTCTTGGCATTCGGCGCATTCATGACATCCCCAAGCGACCAGATGTTTTCGTAGGTCCTGTGGCGCAGGGTCGCCTGATCCACATCGACCCAGCCCGCAGCATCGGCCAGCGGCGAGACCCGAATGAAGTCCGGCGCCGTTTGAGGCGGACAGACATGCATCATGTCAAACTCGACCGTGACCTCTGTCGGATCAGTATCCGGCCTGCTCACCTTGAACGTTGCTTTTTTGGCGGGGCCATCGACCGCCACCAGATTGTGGAAGAAGTTAAGCGACGCATCGTATCTTTCGACATAGTTCATCAGTGCAGGAACGTAGTCCTTAACGCCAAAGAGCACGCCGCCCGCGTTCATGAACTGAATATCGATATCCTTGAGCGCGCCGTTTCGGAACCACGCATCGCCGGAAAGATACATCGCCTTCTGAGGGGCCCCCGCACATTTGATGGGCATTGGCGGCTGCGTAAACAGGGCGCGCCCTTTTTTCAACTGCTGGACCAATTGCCAGGTGTAGGGCGCCAGATCATAGCGATAGTTGGACGTGACACCGTTACGGCCAAGGGTCTCGACCAGACCTTCGACTTTGTCCCAATCCAGTTTCAGGCCCGGACAAACGACGAGGCGATCGTACTTGACGACCCGACACCCATCTAGAATGACAGCGTTGTTTTCCGGCTCAAAGGCGGCAACTGCGGATTTGAGCCAATGGACGCCCTTGGGGATCAGGCTGCCCATCGTTTTCGCCGTGGACTGCGCGTCGAAAATGCCGCCCCCGACCATGGTCCAACCGGGCTGATAGTAATGGATGTCAGCCGGATCAATGATGGCGATATTCAGCCCCGGCTTGCGCGACTTCAGGCTGGCGGCAACTGAAATACCCCCTGCCCCGGCGCCAACGATCACCACTTCGAAATGAACATCGCCCGTGTCGGTCGGCGTTTTGCCACCATTGGCGATGCGACGGGCGACGCCATTCATGTCATAGCCGGCAGCTTTGGTCGCCGCGAGAATCTCTGACATAGGGCGCTTCTTGGACTCGTGAAATGACCAAAGCGTCGCCGACCGCGTGCCGGTGCGGCAATAGGCAAGGACCGGGCGTTGCAGGTCTTTCAGTGCCGCGCTGAAAGCGGACACATCCTCGTCTTTCACCATGCCGGACGTGACCGGCACATATCGCGCCTCAATCCCGGCGTTCCGCGCGGCGGTCTCGATTTCTTCAAAAGAGGGCTGGTCGGCGCCGTCTCCATCAGGGCGATTGCAGATGATCGCGCGAAAGCCTGCCGCCTTGATCGCCTCCATGTCTTTGGCGGTGATCTGTGGACTGACGCTGACTTTGTCGGTGATCTTTTTCAGGTCCATGGCTTGCCCCTATTACCGACCAAAGTCAGCGGTGGTGACGCTGCCATCACCATTGCGGTCCAGGAGCGCCATCCAGTCACCTGCACGCGCCAGGAATTCTTCGCGGGAAACGTCGCCGTTGCCGTCGATGTCGTTGAAGGCGAGTGTCATTCCGTCAGAGGCGCGACGCATTCCATTTCCGTTTCCTTGCTCGCCATTGTTCTCCATGTCATTGGCCCGCGCCTCGTCGAAGAACACATATTCTTCGGCATCAAGGACACCATTCTCGTCAGCGTCGAATGTCAGGAAGACATCGCCGCGTCTGGTTGTGATGTCTTCAAGACTGACGGCACCATCGCCATCAAGATCCCAGTTCTCGATGAAATGTGCGCCGGGTTGCTGGTTTTCCGCCAATGCCGGGCTGACCAGCGAGACGAGAGCCAGTGTCCAAAATGTTCTTTTCATGTTCTTCTTCCTGATTTCTTCATGTTTTTCTTAAGGATTACAAAGCGTTGATCGGCACCTTGAGCATTGGCTTGCCGTCCTTGTCCTTCGGCACTTCTCCTGCGCGCATGTTGACCTGCAACGACGGAATAATCAGCCTTGGCATGGCAAGTTGCGCATCCCGCTCGGTGCGGAATTTGACAAACGCTTCCTTGGATTTCGCGCCACCAACGTGGATGTTGTGCTGTTTCTCTTCGCCAACGGTGGTTTCCCATTCGATATCGCGACCGTTCGGGGCGTAGTCGTGGCACATGAAGAGACGCATGTCGTCCGGCAGGCTCAGAACCTTCTGGATGCTGTCATAAAGCGTCCCGGCGTCTCCTCCGGGAAAGTCAGCACGGGCCGATCCACCATCCGGCATGAAAAGCGTATCGCCCACAAAGGCCGCATTCCCCATCACATGTACCATGCAAGCCGGGGTGTGGCCGGGGGTGTAAATGGCAAAAGCTTCCATGTTGCCGATCTTGTAGGTGTCGCCGTCCTCGAACAGTTTGTCGAACTGGCTGCCATCCCGCTGGAACTCGGTGCCTTCGTTGAACACCTTGCCGAAGGTCTCCTGCACGATCATGATCTGGGACCCGACACCGATCTTGCCGCCAAGTTTTTGCTGGATATATGGGGCCGCCGAGAGATGATCGGCATGCACATGCGTCTCGATGATCCACTCCAGTTTCAAACCCTGAGTTTCAATCCGGCGGATCAATTCATCGGCATGATCGTAGGTAATCCTGCCAGCGGCGTAATCGATATCCATCACGCTATCGACGATGGCGCAGGCATTCGACGTGGGGTCCTTCACGATATAGCTGATCGTGTTCGTCGCTTCGTCGAAGAAGGCTTGAACCTCGGGTTTTATGGTCATGTTTACGGGGTAGTGGATCATCTTCTTTCCTTCCGGTTCAGGATGGCGGCGCATTCGGCGGCCGCGCCCTTATCTCATCATCATGTCGCAGACGGCGGCTCTGAGGCGGCCCGCGATGTCGTTTGCTTTGGCGGCAAGAGTTTTTGGGGTGTCATCGATAGCCATGCGCCTTGTGATCATGCCGCTGCTCTCGTCGCTTATCGGTTCGTGGCATAGCGTCCGGTGCAAAGGAGGAGCGATCCACCACTCAGAAAAATGCCGGCAATTCTGCAGCAGCTGCCTGCGACGGCCGATCCTCCTCCGGGCTTTATGTCGATGGCGCGGGACGCGGGCAGATTGAGTTAGGCGTCGCTCTTCTGAAAGCAGCAGAAAGCCTTGCCACCCCAAATCGGAACCGCAAACCACGGTCACTCTTTCCCCTATCAGTCATCACTCCCTCACCCCATGCAGGCTCAATCGGGGGACCATTGCACAGGCCTTCTGAGAAACTCGGTGACCAAGTCACCAAAGAAAGGATTTTTTGCAAAGCCGTGAAAAACCCGAAGCCGGGTTCATCCCACCAAAGGCGGACGCAGCAGGTCATGCTGTTCCTCAGGGCGGGGACGGTGCTTTTTGGCCAGAACCAAAATTGCACGATTTCGGAGATAGCCATCCAAAATCCTGCAGCCAGAGGTGAGAAAAATGGCCCTGTTTCAACGTGAAATCAATGACATGGAAATTTATCTGCGCAAACTAAAACGCCATCAATGCATGACGCAATCCAGCCAGGATATGCGTTTCCAAGATATTTTGAGCTGTGGCGCTATCACGAGACAGAGCTGCATCTAGGATGGCTTTATGCTCGATTGCGGCTTCATCGCCGCGAAAAGTGAGCACGAGCATCTGGTAACGCAGATATTTGTCGAAAATGATACTGTGCAAGGCCAGCAGGTTCTTGGAGTCGCAGGCTTGAATAAGTGCTTGGTGAAACTCCCAGTCGCGGCGCTTCCATGTCTCCCGGATGGAAACATCACCTGCCTGCATCCGCACTTCCATGAGATGAAGCTTGTGGTGCGCGGCAACAAGATGACCCTCCCAGTCCGCGTCCCCCCTTTCGATTGAGAGTTTAAGGGCATGACCTTCGAGCAGAACGCGAAGATTTGCGATTTCTTCGATATCTTCCCTTGAGACAGGCGCGACAAAGAAGCCTCGCTGCTCTTCGGCGATCACAAAACCCTCGCTTGCAAGGCTGTTCAGAGTTTCTCTCAGAATCGACACGCTGGCCCCGTAGTGCTCCTTCAGCGCGCTCAGTTTCAGCTTCGCCCCCGGTGCAAGCAGGCCGAATATGATGTCGTGTTTGATCCGTTCATGCGTGGTCGAGCCAACCGTGGCGGTCGCCCGCTGTGCGTTCTTAAGCAACTGATGCACCTATTTTTTTTGCACCTTAGCAAAAATTCCCATCTATCCGCAATAGCCACATTTATCATTCTTTACGCAAAATATCATATATTATTGACATCATGTGATGCGACGACTAGGAAAGAGACACGGATGGCGAGGGGACCGACCTGACCATGAGGACACCGCATTGACCCACCAGATCTGCATTCTGAATGGACCCAACCTGAACCTTCTGGGGAAGCGTCAGCCCGAGATCTACGGCCGTGAGACCCTTGACGACGTAAAGGCTCAGTGCCTGACGCTTTCGCAAAATCTTGATTTCGATTTGGATTTTTTCCAATCAAACCATGAGGGGGACATCGTTGATCGCATCCACGCGGCACGAGGCGAAGCCGCTGGCATTATCATTAACCCCGGCGCGTTCAGTCACACTTCAATTGCAATTCTGGATGCTTTGAACGCGTTTGAGGGGCATGTCCTAGAGGTTCACATTACCAACATTCACAAGCGCGAGACGTTTCGCCATCATTCCTACATCTCGCTTCGGGCAGACGGCGTGCTGGCTGGCTTTGGCACTCAGGGCTATCGTCTGGCCTTGCAACGGATGGCGGAAGTCTTGTCATGAGCGCGCCCATTCGAATTGCGGTCGCAGGGGCGGGCTTAATCGGCAAAAGGCACGTGGCCGCAATCGCGCAATGCCGCGAGGCAGAACTTTCAGCGCTTGTGGACCCGAACCCAGCGGCATCCGAATATGCGCGGTTGCACAATGTGCCATGGTTCCAGTCGTTGGAAGAATTACTGAAGGCAGACAAGCCCGATGGCGTGATCCTTGCTACGCCCAATCAGGTTCATGTCCAAAACGGTTTGGAATGCGTGGCGTCTGGCTGCGCTGTACTGGTCGAAAAGCCATTGGCGACCTCTGCAAATGAAGCTGCAATTCTGGTTGAAGCCGCCAAAGCCGCAAATGTGCCGGTTCTTGTAGGCCATCATCGCAGACATAACCCGCTGATACGCAAGGCGCATGAAATCATCACTTCTGGCAAGATCGGCCAGATCCGTGCGGTCCACGCGGCATGCTGGATGTTCAAGCCCGACGACTATTTCGATGAGGCGCCCTGGCGCAAGGCAGCCGGCGCGGGGCCGATTTCCGTTAACCTTGTGCATGACATTGACCTGATCCGTTATCTTTGCGGAGACGTTGTGTCCGTTCAGGCGCAGGCAGCGCCTTCGCTGCGTGGATATGACAACGAAGACGTGGCCTCAGCGCTTCTGGTTTTCGAAAATGGCGCTGTCGGCACGATCACGGTTTCGGACATGATTGTATCGCCCTGGAGTTGGGAGCTGACAGCACGCGAAAACCCTGCCTATCCCCCTACGACGCAGAGCTGCTACGTGCTTGGTGGTACGCATGGTTCGCTTTCCCTACCCGATCTCACACTCTGGCAAAACGCCGAAGAGCGGAGTTGGTGGAAGCCGATGGCCGCGATCACAGTCCCGCGCGAAACCTCTGATCCGCTGGTCAATCAAATCCGCCATTTTTCCCGTGTGATCGCTGGAAAAGAAGAACCCCTAGTCACCGGAGAGGAGGGCTACAAGACACTTCAAGTTGTTGAAGCAATTCAACAATCTGCAAAGCTGCGCCAGACGGTATTGCTGCGGCATGAATTGGGAAACAGCACTGCATGACAAACAACCGTCCATCAGTTTTGGTCGACTTTGCCTGAAACGCATCGCGATTAAAATTCGGATTGGGACAGACTTAAAACGAAGCAAACCAATTCCGGATGCGCCATCTGCGCATTTGGATCTACACATCCAAAGGGAGGATACACTATGAATTTCAAGATGACACGGCGCACCGTGATGGCTGCCGCTTCAGCGCTTGCGCTTTCGGCCTCGTTTGCTGCCGCACAGGACAAAGTTCAACTCCGGCTTTCCGCCGTCGCCACCGAGACGGATCAGCGCGCAGTTGCCTTGATTGAAGTCTTTGGCCCGGCTGTTTCCGAATTCGCCTCATTCGAACCGCATTGGAACGCTACGTTGTTTGCGCAGGGCACCGAGCTCGAAGCGATCGCCGCAGGTGACCTTGAGATGTCGATCACCGCAGCACAGGAAATCGCCCCATTCTTTCCCGAATGGTCGATTTTTGCCGCCGGATATGTCCTTCAGGACGCAGAGCATCAAATCCGGGTTTTCAACGACCCGCTCATGGACCCCTTCAAAAAGACCGTTGAGGACGAATTGGGCGTGCATCTGCTGGCCCCGATGTACCTCGGTCGCCGCAATGTCAATTTGCGCCAGCCTCGGTCGGAAGTGGACATCAAGACGCCTGCCGACCTGAGCGGTATCAATCTGCGGATGCCGGGTGCAGAATCCTGGCAGTTCCTGGGGCGCGCGATTGGCGCGAACCCGACTCCGATGGCCTTTACCGAAGTGTACACAGCACTTCAGACGGGTGCTGTCGATGGTCAGGACAATCCGCTGCCGACGGTGGTCGACTCTAAGTTCTACGAAGTCACGAAACAGGTCGCGCTCACCTCGCATCTTGTCGACTGGAACTTCATCGCGATTTCGGCAGAGGTGTTCAACAACCTGCCTGCGGATCAACAGGAAGCCGTGACACAGGCCGCCATCGCAGCAGCCGACAGCGCCCGTGCAAAACAACTTGCCAAGGAAGAAGAGCTGATCTCTTTCCTTCAGGCACAGGGGCTGGATGTCTACACGCCTGACGTCGCATCATTCCGCAAGCAGGTACAGGAAGCATACCTCAACAGCGAATATGCCCAAGCCTGGCCCGAAGGTGTGCTCGAAGCGATTAACGCACTTGGCAGCAACTAATCGATCCTGCCAATGGTACGGCGCGTCATAGCGCCGTACCCTTCCCCACGATCTGCACGCAAAAGCGATACGGCCTGCACGGATCGCAGCACCAGAAGACTGTGGTTTAAACCCAGTAGGGAGGCCCCAAATGAAGGCCCTGTCCAGACTATTTACAGGTTTTACCGAGGGTGTCGCGGGCCTGATGATGGCCGCAATTTTCGTCACCTTCATCCTGCAAATCACGGTGCGATATGTGGTCGGCGCAGAATGGTTCGTTTCGATCACCGGCGGGGCAATCGATGCTGCCGACTTCGGATGGACTGTTGAGTTGATCCTCGTCCTTTGGCTTTGGACAATTTTCTGGGGTAATTCCTTCGTGGTCCGCGACTGCGATCATGTCACCTTCGACATCATCTACAACAGCGTTGGCCGCCGAACCCGGACAGTCTTTGCGATCATAGGCGCGCTGATACTCGTTGCGGCACTGTGGTCGTCGATCGGGCCGACCTATGACCGGATGAAGCTGTTGCGGCTCAAGAGTTCGGCCACGCTGCCGGTGAAAATGCTGCCGATTTATTCCATTTACTTCGTTTTCCTTGCGGCGGTTGGCCTTCGCTATCTGTGGCGCGCAGTCGAGGTGGCACGCCATGGGGTGGACCGTGAGCCGTTTGCCCCCGCGATGGAAGATGTCGCCCACCAAGAGGACGTAAAATGAGCATCGAACTTCTGATCATGGTCGGCTCGCTGTTTTTCCTCGCCGGAATTGGGATGCCGATTGCCTATGCGATTATCGTGGCCTCAATGGCTTACATGCTGGCGGCGGGGTCTTCTGTCGGATTGGTCGGGAAGACGCTGGTTGACGGGGTCTATCAAAGCTTCCTTTTGTTGGCCGTGCCGCTTTTCATAGTTGCGGCGAACATCATGAACGCGGGTACGATTTCCGACAGGCTGCTAGGCTTCTGCATTGCCACTGTCGGGCGTTTCAAAGGCGGGCTTGGCCATGTCAATGTGATGGCCTCGCTCATCTTCTCCGGCATGTCGGGATCAGCGGTCGCGGATGCGGCGGGCATTGGCAAGATCATCATCGACATGATGCGCAAGGACGGCCGTTTTCCCGCTGGATATGCAGCCGCGATTACCGCTGCTTCGGCCACCATCGGCCCCATTATCCCGCCGTCGATCCCGATGGTTCTCTATGCGCTCATCTCGAATGCGTCCATCGGCGCGCTGTTTCTCGGCGGGATCCTTCCCGGCCTTCTCATGGGGGCGGTTCTGATGGCGATGAACTGGTGGATTTCGCATCGTCGCAACTTTGCCACCGAAGAGCCTGTGCCGATGCGCGAATTGCCGGCCGTCACGGTTCGCGCCTTCCCAGCGCTGATGATGCCGGTCATCCTGCTTTACGGGATATATGGTGGCGTCACGACACCAACCGAGGCCGCAGCCGTCGCAGCTGCCTATGCGCTTCTGCTCTCTGTCTTCTTCTACCGGTCACTTAAGATAAAGACGCTCTACACAATCCTTGTCGACAGCGCCCGGTCGTCGGCCGCAGTGGGTATCGTGATTGGTGGTGCGCTGATCCTGAATTACATCGTCGCGTCTGAAAATATTCCGTCTGCTTTGGCGGCGTATCTGGTCGATGTGAACCTTTCGCCGATCGTGTTCCTTATTGCGGTAAACCTGCTGGTTCTGGCTCTGGGCTGCTTGCTTGATGCAACCACGATCATTCTGGTCATCGTTCCGCTGTTCATTCCGACCTGCAACATGCTGGGCATTGATCTTGTGCAGTTCGGCGTGGTCATTGTCGTCAACTGCATGATCGGACTCATCACGCCGCCCTATGGCATATTGTTGTTCGTGATCAACGCGGTCACCGGCATCCCGCTGCGCGACATCATCCGCGAGATTGTTCCCTTCCTGATTGCCCTGATCGGCGCATTGCTGTTGCTGATCCTGTTCCCGGGCATCGTTCTCTTCCTGCCTAGGTTGTTTGGATATGATGGCTGACAAGCGGCGCCATGGGCAAGTGCAGGCTGAGGCCAAGTCTTCTGTGTCTGCTTCCGTGACGCTGTCGCATCCAGATGCCTTGTCGGCAAGACCTTGGCCCGACGCGGCACCACAAAAACAATAGGATAAGTGATGCTGCATTCAGAAAAAGCTCGACAGGCCAAAGTGCGGCTCGGCCTTATCGGCGACAACATCACACGCTCCAAGTCGCCCCGCCTGCACCGCACCGCAGGCAAATTGACGGGTCTCGACGTGACCTATGAGCGGTTGATACCGCGCGACTTGGGCAAGAGCTTTGATGAGGTTTTCGAGGAAGCACGCGTTTCGGGGTTCCGAGGTATCAACGTCACCTATCCCTATAAGGAATTGGTCGCAAAGAAGGTTGCGGTGTCGGACCCGTTGGTCCGGGCGATCGGCGCGGTCAACACGGTTGTGTTCGCTACGGACGGACCGCAAGGGTTCAACACGGACTACAGTGGCTTCATGCGTGCCTATCGTGAAATCCTGGGAGAGATGGAACCCGGCATTGTCTGCCTGATCGGGACCGGGGGCGTCGGTAAGGCAGTCGCTTTCGGCCTTGTGGGGTTAAGGGCTAAGGTGATCCGTTGCGTCGATCTTGACGCCGAGAAGGCAAACGCGCTTGCCGCTTCTTTGCGTGCCTTGGGCTCTGACGTTCTGGTTGAAACTTCGGCGGACCCCGTCCTTGCGGCAAAGGGCGCTGACGGCATCATCAACTGCACACCCATGGGCATGGTCGGCATCGGCGGCTCCGCCTTGCCCGCTGAGGCCATGCAAGGGGCGAAATGGGTCTTCGATGCGGTCTACACACCCGTCGAAACCCAGTTCCTGCAAGACGCCGAGCGCGCCGGATTGAAGGTTATTTCCGGCTATGAACTGTTCTTCGGTCAGGGCGTCGATGCCTGGAAAATCTTTACGGACGTCGAAGTTGACCCGAGCGCCTTGCGCGACGCCATTCAAGGAAAAGAAGAATGAAAACCTCGATCGCGACTGTGTCGATCTCAGGAAATCTGCCCGAAAAACTCGAAGCAATTGCGGCTGCCGGTTTTGACGGCATCGAGATTTTCGAGCAGGATTTCATAGCACATGATGGCAGTCCGCGGGAAGTTGGCGAGCTGATCCGGTCTTCAGGTCTCGAAATCACATTGTTTCAACCCTTCCGGGATTTCGAAGGCTTGCCCGGGCCGTTCCGAGCAAAGGCTTTCGATCGCGCCGAGCACAAATTCGATTTGATGCAGGAATTGGGCACCGATCTGATGTTGATCTGTTCGTCATGCCATCCTGAGGCGCTTGGCGGTATCGACCGAGCAGCCGCCGATTTTCACGAACTGGGTGAGCGCGCGGCGAAACGGGGGCTGCGTGTCTGTTTCGAGGCGCTGGCTTGGGGCCGTCATGTCAATGACCACAGAGACGCGTGGGAAGTCGTCCGGCGCGCCGACCATCAGAATGTCGGGCTGATCCTGGACAGCTTCCATACACTGGCGCGCAAGATCCCCCCGGAAACCATCCGGCGTATTCCGGGTGATAAGATTTTCTTTATCCATCTCGCCGACGCACCCCTGATGGATATGGATCTGCTTTACTGGTCACGGCACTTTCGGAATATGCCGGGCGAAGGCGATCTGCCCGTGACTGACTTCATGAAAGCGGTGATGGCCACCGGGTACTCGGGTCCAATCTCGCTGGAGATATTCAACGATCAGTTCCGTGGGGGGCGCCCCAAGACCATCGCGAAGGACGGCTATCGATCACTCGTTGCCCTGATGGATGACGTGCAGCGCGCGGAACCATCTGATATGACTGACTTTCCTGTCATGCCGGTGCGATCGACGGTAAAAGGTGTCTCGTTTGTTGAATTTGCCACCCGTGGTGATGAAGCCGAGAATCTGGAGGCGATACTCAAGACCTTGGGGTTCCAGCATTCGGGCACACATATTGCAAAAAAGCTTGCGCTATGGACCCAGGGCGATATCCGGATCGTCGTGAACCGCGAAACCACCGGCTATGCCAGCAGTGCATACACGATGCACGGGACCACCGTTTGCGACATCGGCATTTCGGTCGCCTCCGCTGCAGACACCGTCACCCGGGCGCAACGTCTGGGGGCTGATCCCTTCAATCAACCCCTCGGTCCGGGCGAACTGGATATACCGGCTATCCGCGGTCTGAGCGGCAGTGTCCTGCATTTTATAGACGAAACGAGCAGGTTGAACGACGTCTGGTCTGTCGAATTCATTCAGACTGAAACGCAAGACACAGGCGCGGGCCTCAAGCATATTGATCATCTTGCGCAAACCATGAGCTATGATGAAATGCTCAGCTGGTCACTGTTCTATACGACCCTGTTCAAGATGCACAAATCGCCGATGGTCGATGTTGTCGATCCGGACGGTCTTGTGCGCAGTCAGGCGCTTGAGACGTCAGAAGGGGCGTTTCGGATCACGCTGAATGGGGCGGAAACCCATCGCACAATGGCGGGGAGCTTTCTGGCAGACAGTTTTGGGGGATCCGTGCAGCATATCGCGCTGGCGAGTGACAACATATTTGCGACAAGCGCGGCCATGGCCGAACGCGGGTTCAAGCCGCTGCCGATGTCAGAGAATTACTACGCGGACCTGACGGCGCGCTTTGACCTCGACCCAGAGCTGCTAACACGCTTGAAAGCCGGCAATATCCTCTATGACGAGGATGCAACCGGTGCCTTCTTCCAGTTCTATTCGCGGCCCTTTGCAGGCGGGATGTTCTTTGAAATCGTCGAGCGTCGCAACGGCTACCAAGGATACGGCGCCCCCAACGCTCCGTTTCGGATTGCCGCGCAGAAACGACTCATGCGTCAAAGAGGAATGCCAAAAAGATGACCAACCGATTTGACAAGGGGATGTCCCTACGCCGCATGGTTCTGGGAAATGCGCATGTTGATCGCGCAGAAGCCGCCGAGAACTTTGCGGAGATCCCGATGCACATCCGCGCGACCGCCCGAACCGGCGCGACCAAACAGGATGTCATCGAGGCCTTCCAGCATGTTGCGATCTACGCAGGTGTTCCTGCCGCGCACCATGCGATCAAACGGGCCAAGCAAACCTATGCAGATGTGGAAGCGCAAACAAAATGACCCCTCAAGAGCTCTTTCAGCGTGACCGGGAGTGGCATCCCCCCGCCTATACCAAAGATTACAAGACCAGCGTCGCACGCTCGCCGCGCAACGCCCTTTTGTCCGTGCAGAACTCCGACAGCGAATTGACCGGCCCGACCTTCGGTCACAACGACTTCGACCCGTTGGACAACGATCTGATCAGAAACTATGCCAAGAACGGCGGCCCCATCGGCGAGCGGATCATCGTGCATGGCCGTGTTTTAGACGAGCTTGGCCGTCCCGTCCCCAACACGCTGGTCGAGATCTGGCAGGCCAATGCTGGTGGTCGCTACCGGCACAAGAAAGACACTTACCTTGCGCCGATTGATCCGAATTTCGGCGGTTGCGGGCGCACGCTGACGGACGACAATGGCTATTATGTGTTCCGGACCGTCAAGCCCGGTGCCTACCCCTGGCGCAACTGGGTCAACAACTGGCGGCCCGCGCATATTCACGTGTCCGTCTTTGGCACAGCCTTCGCGCAGCGCCTGATCACCCAGATGTATTTCGAGGGAGATCCCCTGATCGCAAAATGCCCGATCGTCAAAACCATCCCGGACCAACGTGCGATCGACCAGCTTGTCGCCGCGCTCGACCTGAATGCAACCATCCCACTCGACAGTATCGCCTACAAGTTCGACATCGTACTGCGCGGGCATCGCTCGACCTTCTTTGAAAACCGGCCGGAGGGGAACTGACCATGGTACAGGGATTGAACTATCTCAAGGAATCCGCGTCTCAAACGGCAGGGCCCTACGTTCATATTGGTCTTGCACCGTGGGCCGCCGGTTTCGACATCTACCGCAAGGAACTGGGCCATGACATCACGGGTCCAAACGCAAAAGGCGAACGGATCACCGTTACCGGGACTGTCACAGATGGCACCGGCGCGCCGGTCAAGGATGTATTGATCGAGGTCTGGCAAGCCAATGCTGACGGTGTCTATCCGGGCAAAGGCGCGGTCGAGGACGGCTTTCGCGGCTGGGGGCGTATCATCCCGGATTTCGACACAGGCGTGTTTTCATTTGAGACCGTCAAGCCGGGCGTGGTCATAGGCCGGAACAGTCGCCCGATGGCCCCGCATCTGAACCTCTGGCTGGTGGCCCGCGGTATCAATATTGGCCTCAACACGCGGATGTATTTTGGGGACGAAGACGCCGCAAATGCTGCCGATCCAGTCCTGAATTTGATCGAACAGGCGCATCGACGCGAGACACTTATCGCGCGTGCAGACGGCAATTCATACCATTTCGACATCTGCCTTCAGGGCGATGCCGAAACTGTCTTCCTCGATGTGTGACGACAGCATGAAACGCCCAGTTTACGTTCAGTTCGTCATGGGCGTGAAGAACGTAATGCCCCCGCAGACGAGCCGATCTTCGGTTTCTATATCGAAACGCTGAAACGTCTTGCCCTTATGCGCAGTGGTGCGTTGCCGGAATTGGACCGGCACAACTGACGGTCAATGATTGGCCTATTGCCAAAGGCGGCCACACGCGGACCGGTCTTAAGGATAACGTGCGGCGCGCCGTTGATATCTGTAGAAAATACGACCACCCTGCCGCCTCCTGCGCGCACGCCCGCGATATCCTTGGACTGGGAAGCATAGAAGCATGAGTCAGATTTTTTCCTGACCAGACATCCGTCGTCTCAATTCCGTCCCATACCTTGCGCATGCATATCTACTTGTGGCCGGCTCTGCCGGAATATTACCTGTCAAGGAAATGCGTGACAGCGACCCTGAGAGCCCGTCGCTTACGAAGGATTTGGAGGTGGCGGCTTGGAGGAAACCAGTCCGGTTTTGACCAAAGCAGCCAGCAATCCATGTGCGAGGTGTCTATGCTGGAAGGATTTTGGGGGGTTGCTCGGCGACGCTTCAGTCCTTTTTCGGCGGCCTGTTATTGGGCCACCGAGACCTTCGTCCGCCAGCTTCGGCATTGCCCGGCCAGAGGGGCGGGCAAGGGTTTGTCGGTGCACAGCATGTCGATATCGGCCAATGAGGCGATCCGCGCCGGGGCCGTGCG
>JAQWYA010000019.1 GCA_029254215.1 Pseudorhodobacter sp.
TCCAGCTTGCGCTTTTCCTCGGGGCTGGTGGAAATCGCCGTGACCGTCACCAGATCCGCCGACACCGAAATCTTGGACCGGGGCAACAGCTTGAGCGCCTCCAGCCCGAAGGACAGCGCCGCCTCCCAGCCCCGCGGGGCCGGATAATCGGCGGTTTCCAGCATGTCGGCCACCTTCATGCCCTGCGCAACCGTTTTCACAAGGCTTGTCAGCTCGGCCTCAACCTTGCGGCCCGGCACCAGCCCGATCAGCGAAATCCCGTCGTCATTGCGCAGCATTTCAACCGAGAACCGGGGCGCATCGATCGCGCGGATCGCGGTCACATCCATGCCGTCGCGAATCCGCGCCGATTGCACCACCGATCCCACCAGATTGACGGCGCGAAAACGCTCCGCCTCATTGGGGGCGGTGCCGCTAAGCTTGACCTGAAGGCCATCCGCCTCAACCGCGGCCCATGTGATCCCGTCTTCCAGCAAGCGTGATTTCACAGCGGAAACCGACCGCGCCTCAACAGCCAAGGCCGACCACCACGCCCCCAGAATAGCGAGGAACAGAGCGGCGAAAACCGCGGCAGTGGTCAGGGCAGTCTTGCGTAAATTCATCGGATCACTTCAGGGCTTTGCCCGTCTTGCATACGGGCTACTGCCTACAGGATCAATCAAAGCAATGCGGCACCGGCAAGAAACAGCGCAGGGATCAGCCCCGCATCCCGGTTGGCCCGAAACAGCATGAGGCAACGCGTCGGGTCTTCGGTATCCAGCCGCCCCAATTGCCAAGCCATATGCCAGCCAAATCCCCAGACCCCGGCCAGCGCCAAGACCAGTTTCGCCGCCGAAGGATCGCCCGGCAGCAAGGCCAGCAGAACCGCCGCCGTCATCAACAAAACGCTGGCGACCAGAAAGCCGCGCATCCATGGCAAGGTGCCCTTGCTGCCAAACAGCCGCGCGGTGGATTTGACGCCGATCAGCGCGTCATCCTCTTTGTCCTGATGCGCGTAGATCGTGTCGTAAAACAGCGTCCAGGCAATACCCGCCAGCCACAACAGCCATGCCGCAAGCCCAAGACTGCCCGCATGCGCCGTCCAGGCCACCAGCGCGCCCCAGTTGAACGCCAGCCCCAAAAACACCTGCGGCCACCATGTGAACCGTTTGGCAAAAGGATAGATCACCACCAACCCCAAAGAGGCGATGCCCAAAAGGATCGTCGCAAGATTGTAGGAAAACAGGATGAATGCCGCCAACAGTGCCTGCAGGCCCATCCAGATCACGGCCTGACGCACGCTCACCTGACCCGAGGGTATGGGTCTGCTTTTCGTGCGGGCAACCGCCGCGTCAAACTCGCGGTCGGTGATGTCATTCCAGGTGCAGCCTGCGCCCCGCATCAGAAAGGCCCCAATCGCACAGCCGCCCGCGATCCACAGATCCCAAAGCCGGTATCCCGCAGGGTCCGCCGCCGCCGCCAACGCCAGCCCCCAAAAGCAAGGGATCAGCAACAGCCAGGTGCCAATGGGCCGATCCGCCCGGCTCAGCCGCAAAAAGGGCCGGGTTGCGCGCGGGGCCAGCGTATCCACCCAATTGCCCGCCGGGGCATCGGCAACCGTCATCGGCTCTGGTCCGGTTTCCGGCTTCCCAGCCTCGGGCCGCGTTTCCGGCTTCCCAGCCTCTGAGACGTGTTTTTCCGGCTTTTCAGCCTCTGGCATTTGCGGGTTGCCGGTCATAGATTGCCCCCATGGCAGATGCAAAAATCAGACTCTATGTAGATCAGCCCTTGGGGCCGGGGCAACCTGTAACGCTGAACGCGGATCAGGCGCATTATCTCTTTTCGGTGATGCGGCTGGGGGTGGGCGCTTTTCTTCTGCTGTTCAACGGGCGGGATGGCGAATGGCGGGCCGAGGTGACCTCGGCTGCGCGCAAGGCAGGCACCCTGACCTGCGAGGCGCAAACAGCACCTTTGCGGATGCCGCCCGATCTGTGGCTGCTCTTTGCGCCGATCAAAAAGGCCCGCACCGATTTTATTGTTGAGAAAGCCGCCGAGATGGGGGCCGCAAGGATCATCCCCGTGCAGACCCGCTTCACCAATGCCGACCGCATCCGGCAAGACCGCCTGCAAGCCCATGCGGTGGAGGCCGCCGAACAATGCGGCGGCACTTTCGTGCCCGAGGTGGCCGATCTTGTGCCGCTGGACCGTCTGCTCGCCGACTGGCCGCAGGACCGCAAAATCCTGTGGTGCAATGAACATCTGGCGGGCGTGGCCGAGGCCTTGCCGAAAGCTGGCACACCGGGGCCATGGGCCATTCTGATCGGGCCGGAGGGCGGGTTCTCCGAGGCCGAACAAACCCGGCTCGCCGCCATGCCGCAGGTGGTTCAGGCCAGCCTCGGCCCCCGCATCCTGCGCGCCGACACCGCGGCGGTCGCGGCCCTTGCGCTGTGGCAAACGCTGCTTGGGGATTGGGCATGACCTTCATCCGCCCCGAAGCCCGCGCAACCCTCTGGCGCCTGCGCGAGGTGATCGCGGCGGGCGGCTTGGCACTTTGGGGGCTGTGGCTGATCGCGATGGGGGGCTATCTGCTGATCGCCATCGGCGGCGGGCTGGTGGTTTTGGCCATCGCCTTGGGGCTTTTGGGCCTGCGCCGCCTGCGCTTTGCCCAAAGCGGCGACGCGCCGGGGGTGGTGGAGGTGGACGAGGGCCAGATCAGCTATTTTGGTCCGGCCTTTGGCGGGGCAGTTTCGGTGCCCGAACTGACGGAACTGCGCCTGATCACCGCCGGGGGGCGACGCCTGTGGCGGCTGCGCCAAAGGGATGGGCAGGCCCTGCTGGTTCCCGTCGAAGCCCTTGGCGCAGAAGGATTGTTTGACGCCTTCGCCAGCCTTCCGGGCCTTGATACCCAGACGCTGGTCGAGGCGCTTGCCCCCAAACCCGCCCCTCCCACAACCGGGGTGCGGCTGGTCTCGGCCACCCCTGACAGTGTCGTGATCTGGCAACGCAAGGCGCATGTGGTCTTGACTTGACCGCCTCAAGGCGACAGGTCTGTCGCCGGATACCTCAACGCCACAATCGGAGCGCCCAGTCATGTCTATTCCCCAGTCCGGCGGCGGGCCGATTGAAAGCTTTGATCAGCTTGCGGCCTATATGGAATCCGGCTGCAAACCGACCGAAGCCTTCCGCATCGGCACCGAGCATGAAAAATTCGGCTTCCTGACCGATTCGCACGCGCCGCTGCCCTATGACGGCCCCCGCTCTGTGCGCGCGCTTCTGGAAGGTCTGCGCGACGGCTACGGCTGGTCAAGCGTGCAAGAGCAAGGCCATCTGATCGGGCTGGAACGCAACGGCGCGAATATCAGCCTTGAACCCGGCGGGCAGTTTGAACTTTCGGGCGCGCCCTTGCGCAGCGTTCACGAAACTGCCGCCGAACTCGACAACCACCTGACCGAGGTCGCAGCCGTCGCCGGGCCGATGGGCGTGGGCTTTCTGGGGATCGGCGCGGCCCCCGAATGGACCCATGACCAGATGGACCGGATGCCCAAGGGCCGCTACCGTCTGATGACCGATTACATGGGCCATGTCGGCACCCATGGCACGCAGATGATGTACCGAACCTCGACCGTGCAGGTGAACCTCGATTTCGCCTCCGAGGCCGATATGGTCTTGAAAATGCGCACGGCCATTGCC
>JAQWYA010000022.1 GCA_029254215.1 Pseudorhodobacter sp.
CCGCCGCTTCGGCCGACCGGATGCCAGAGGTGGCAGCCTGAACGCCCGATTGCGCCGAATTCACCCCGGCGCGGGCCGATTCGACCGCCGCCACCGTGGCCGCAACCCGCGTTTCCGAGGCAAAACCGTCTTGGCTAAGCCGGGCTGCTGCGCGATCGTTGATTTCGGCTTCCGCCAGACGCGCCCGCGCCTCGACCAACCGGGCCTCTGCCTCTGGCAGGCGGCTTTGCGCTTCCATCAAACGGGCTTGGGCTTCTTTGAGCTGCGCCTGCCGCGTTCCGGTGTCCAGCACACACAGCGCCTGATCCTTGGTGACATAGGCCCCGCGCCGCAAAGGCTCCGAAACAATCAGCCCCGAGGTTTCTGCGCGCACATCCACAAGCCGCGCGGCCTCTGTCTGTCCGCGCACCAAAAGCGCGCTGTCAACCTGCTGCGCCATGCTATGGCGCGCCAAAACCGATACGATCCGTTCCCCTTCGGCGAGTTGCGCGATGACGGGGGGCGGCACCTCAGCGGGGGCGGGGGTTTCGGCAACCGCCGTGACAGCGCCTGCCTCGCCCGAGGCAAAAGCCGTCAACCGGTCGCGTTCAAAAACGAGGACATACAAGGCACCGGTCACGGCCACGGCTGTCAGAAGGGGTACAATGCGCATTCCGGAGTCTACTTTCCCATTTCGGTCGCTTCACGGCCCGCCCAAAAAGCCGGGCTCGGGGCTGATTTCCCGCGTATCTAGGAGATATACGCTAAACCGTCCAGTTCAGATTAAACTTTTCAACGAGGGGCTGCAACCATCCTTACGGTCAAAATCCTGTGCCATTTGCCAAGGCCGGGGCCTCGTGGTGCCTGCGGGGCTTGGCAAGCCCTTGGCCTTGCGTGTAAGACAGGGCAAAGAATTGGAGACAGGCGTGAGCAATCCCGAAACCTTCATCGAAGAGGTGACCGAAGAGGTTCGCCGCGACAGGCTTTTTTCGCTGTTTCGCAAGTATGGCTGGATTGCCATTCTGGCCGTTGCGCTGATCGTTGGCGGCACTGCTTACAGCGAATGGCAAAAAGCGCGGGCGCTGGCCTCTGCCGAAGCCTTTGGCGATACGCTTTTGAATGCGCTGGACGAAGGCACGCCTGACGCGCGTCGCGCGGCAATTGCGGCGGCGACCGATGCGGCACAGGGGCAGGCGGATCGTCTGGCGATTCAGAACCTGCTGCTGGCCTCTGACCCGGCGGGCGACCGTGCAGGAAGTCTGGCGGCCCTCGCGGCGATTGAGGCGAATGCAGATGTCTCGCAAACTTACCGGGATCTGGCGATCTTGCGCCGGATTATTCTGGTCGGGGCGGATATGGATCTGGCCGCGCGCCGTGCAGCGCTTGAGGCAATTGCCATTCCGGGCCGCGCCTTCCGCACACTGGCGCAAGAGCAGTTGGCCTATCTTTCCGTAGAGGCGGGCGACATTGACGGGGCGATCAGCCAGTTGCGGGCGGTTTCCGCCGATCAGGAAGCGCCCACGGGGTTGCGTCAACGCGCTTCTCAGATGATTGTTGCGCTTGGCGGAACGGTCGCGCAAGGCTAGGATCGGGCAAGTGGTTCGCAAAAGCGGGCCGCTGTGAACACGCCGCAAAAGGCCCCGGCGGGGCTTGGCAAACTGGCCTCGGACGACAGGGGCCAAGGACAAGGGGCAGAGGCGCTATGATCTCTTTTTCACTACAGCAGAACCGGACCTTGAAAGGTCTGCTCGTTCTCTCGGTCGCGGTCATGCTTGCGGGCTGTGAAAAAGAACTGATCCTGCAAGGGGAACGCTTTGACACCCGCGCGCCCTTGGATGCCAGCATCCCGGTGGAGGGTGAAGCGCCCGCCGTCGACACCACCAATGATTTCGAAAACCAGTCCTTGCCGATTTCACTGGCTCCGGCCAGCGCCTTGGCGGAGTGGACCCATCGCGCGGGCAATGCCCAACACCTGATGGGTCATTCGACGCTGTCGGCGCAGCCGGCGCGGCTTTGGTCGGCCAATATCGGTCAGGGCAATAGCCGCAAATACCGCGTCTCCGCCGCCCCGGTCGTCTCGGATGGCCGCGTTTTCGCGATGGATTCACGGGGTGAGGTGACGGCAGTCGCGACCTCCGGGGGCGTTTTGTGGCGCGCCGCGTTGAAGCCGCAGGCCGCGCGCAGCGATGTCTCGGGCGGTGGGCTTGCGATCGGGGCGGGCCGTCTGTTCGCCACCACCGGCTATGGTGAGATGGTGGCCCTTGATATGTCCAGCGGCGCGGTGGTCTGGCGCCAGAAACTGGGGGGCCCCGCGGCGGCAGCTCCGACCGTGAATGGCGATGTGGTCTTTGTCACCGGGCGTAATGGCGCTACCTTCGCGCTGAATGCTGCGGATGGGCGCGTGATCTGGGAAATCTCGGCCACGCGGTCGAACTCGGGGATGCTGGGGGCCGGATCGCCTGCGGTTGCGGGCGAGTTGGTTCTGCTCCCCTCGGGCAGCGGCGAAGTTCTGGCGGCAAATCAAGCGGATGGCTCTGGGATCTGGCGTGTCGCTGTGGCGGGCAAACGGCTGGGCCGCAGCTATTCCGGGATCAGTGAGATCACGGGCGACCCGGTGATCGCCGGAAAGACCGCCTATATCGGCAACCAAAGCGGCAACACGGCGGCGGTGGACGTGGAAACCGGAGCCCGGATCTGGACCGCGAAAGAGGCGGCCTATGGCCCCGTTCTGGTGGCAGGTGGGTCTGTCTTCCTGATCTCGGATGAGGCAAAGCTTGTCCGCCTTGATGCCAGCACCGGCGCGCGGATCTGGTCTGTCGATATGCCCTATTACACTCGGCAGCGCGAAAAGAGCCGCGCACGCATCACCGCGCATTTCGGCCCGGTTCTGGCCGGTGGCCGTCTTGTCGTCGCTTCGGGGGATGGCAGTCTGCGCCTGTTCAATCCCGAGGATGGGGCGCTGACGGCTATGGTTGATCTGCCGGGCGGGGCCGCCTCTTTGCCGGCGCTGGCGGGCGGTGTTCTTTATGTCGTTTCCGGCAATGGGCAACTTCACGCTTTCCGTTGACGCCAAGGCCGTGTAAGGCAGCGGACTTGATGATCCGCACCGCCCCCGGAGGGCAAAGATGAGCTTTACACTCGCCATAGTCGGTCGACCCAATGTCGGCAAATCCACGTTGTTCAACCGGCTCGTTGGTCGCAAGCTGGCGCTTGTCGATGACCAACCGGGCGTCACCCGCGACCTGCGCGAGGGCGATGGCAAGATTTTCGACCTGCGCTTTACGGTGATCGACACCGCCGGGTTGGAGGATGTCACCGATGACAGCCTTCAGGGCCGGATGCGCCGCCTGACCGAGCGCGCCGTTGAAATGGCGGATGTCTGCCTGTTCCTGGTGGATGGCCGCGTTGGCATCACCCCCACGGATGAGGTTTTTGCCGATATCCTGCGCAAAAAGAATGCGCGCGTGATTCTGGGCGTGAACAAGGCCGAAGGCAAAGCCGGGGATGGCGGCGCGATTGAGGCATGGAGCCTTGGTCTGGGCGAACCCTTGCGCCTTTCCGCCGAGCATGGCGAGGGGATCGACGATCTTTACCGCGTGCTGCGCCCGATCGGAGATGAGTTCAAGGAACGTGCCGAGGCGGATGCGCCTTTGGTCGATCTCGATATCCCCGAGGAAGAAGCCGATGAAGAGGCCGATCCCGAGGCGCACAAGCCCACCGCCGCCAAGCCACTGCAAATCGCCGTAATCGGGCGTCCGAACGCCGGAAAATCCACGCTGATCAACAAGATCATCGGGGAAGAACGCCTTTTGACCGGGCCAGAGGCGGGGATCACCCGCGATGCGATCTCGGTCAAGTCGGAATGGTTCGGCACACCGACCCGGATTTTTGACACGGCGGGGATGCGCAAGAAAGCGCGGATCAACGACAAGCTGGAAAAGATGTCCGTCTCGGACGGTTTGCGCGCCGTGCGCTTTGCCGAGGTTGTCGTCGTTCTGCTCGATGTTGAAATTCCCTTTGAACAGCAGGATCTACGGATCGCAGACTATGCCGAGACCGAGGGCCGCGCCGTTGTCGTTGCCGTCAACAAATGGGATCTGGAAGGCGAAAAGCAGGAAAAGCTCAATGA
>JAQWYA010000028.1 GCA_029254215.1 Pseudorhodobacter sp.
TCACCATCGGGATTTCCGCCAACCCAGCTTGCCGGATCGTTGTAAATCTCATCGGCATGGGTTTTCAGAAGGGCGATGTCGCTGGCGGCGGCGGCAGAATCGCGGCGGTCTTCCAAAACGGCGATGGCTTCCATCAGAACCTCGGGGTTCTCCAGCAGATAGGCCCGAACCTCGGCGCGGAAGTCACTGCGTTCGGCGTCGGTCATCTCGGCCTGCGCGGGCGCGGGTGCCATCAGGGGGGCTGCAAGGCTCAGCGCAAGCGCCGCGGCGGTGATCCATTTCGTCATTCACTCTGCTCCGTTCAGGGCGCGGCGGAAGGGCCTGCCCAGTATGATTTCCGTTGGGCCATCAAAGGCCAATGCGGCGCACCATGCCATATCGGCGCAGCGGGGGCAAAGCCTCTGTCCCGGGCGTGCCGCGCGGTTTTTGGTCCCGGCGGGCGTGCTTTCGCCGTGGATTAGGCTTGCATCCCCGTACTGCGATCAGAATACTGGACAGCGGCAGACCGCAGGAACTTTAAGAGGACGACCATGAAGATATCAAGCCGCGGGATGGTCGATCCCTTTATTGTGATGGATGTCATGGAGGCCGCGCGTAAGGCCGAGGCGTCGGGCCGTTCCATCATCCATATGGAAGTGGGTCAGCCCGGCACTCCCGCGCCCAAGGCGGCGCGTGAAGCCTTGGCCAAGGCGATGGAGCAAGGGGCCTTGGGCTACACCGTGGCGCTTGGCCTGCCGGAATTGCGGGCAGGCATCGCGGCCCTGTATCAACGCTGGTACGGCATCAGCCTAGATCCGGCGCGGGTGATTGTAACCTCCGGGTCGTCGGCGGCCTTTTTGCTGGCTTTCACCGCCCTATTCGAGGCCGGCGACCGCGTGGGCTTGGGGGAGCCGGGCTATCCGTCTTACCGCCAGATCCTCAAGGCGCTGTCGCTGACGCCCGTGGGAATCCCGGCCTCGGATGCCAATCGGTTGCAACCGACGCCCGAGGATATGGCGGCCCATCAGATGGCGGGCATGATCGTTGCGTCTCCGGGCAATCCCTCGGGCACGATGCTGGATAAATCGGCCTTGCGCGCCTTGATCGAGCATTGCGCCGCGCGCGATATCTCTTTCGTTTCAGACGAGATTTATCACGGGCTGCATTACGGCGCGCCCGCCGTCTCGGCGCTCGAAATCAGCGATGATGTCTATGTGATCAACTCCTTCTCCAAGTATTTCAGCATGACGGGCTGGCGGGTCGGCTGGATGGTCGTGCCCGAAGATCACGTCCGGATAGTAGAGCGTCTGGCCCAGAACATGTTCATCTGCCCGCCCCATGCGAGCCAGATTGCGGCGCTTGCAGCGCTTGACTGCACGGAAGAGCTGGACGCCAATCGCGCCGTTTATGCCGAAAACCGCCGCCTGATGCTGGAAGGGCTGTCCAAGGCCGGGATTTCAGCCATCGCGCCGCCGGACGGGGCCTTTTACATCTATGCCGACGTGTCGCATCTGACCGATAACAGCCTTGATCTGGCCGCCCGGATCTTGGACGGCGCGGGCGTGGCGGTCACGCCGGGGCTGGACTTTGACCCCCATCGCGGTGCCCAGAAGCTGCGGTTTTCCTATGCCCGAAGCACCTCGGAAATCGCGGAAGGTCTGGCGCGGCTGCAAGTGTTCCTGCGCGACTTCGCCTAGCCGTGAATTTACTTCGCCCCCGGAAAAAGGGATAAGGCCAGACACTTGGGGCTTTCTTGCCCGCAATCGGGGCAAATGACATGCGGGCCATTGGGCTGGGGTTGATAGTTTGGGCGATGGCGGGGTTTGCGGCCCTTGCGCAAGACCTGTCGGGCCTTGCGCGTTTCAGCGCCGAAGGGTCCGAGATTTCGGACCAGCGCGGCGGCGTCGACATCCGCCTGACGCTGTCGCAACCCGTGCCGTGGCGCTTGCGGCTGTTGGCTGATCCCCCCCGTCTGGTTCTGGACATGCGCGAGGCCGATTGGACCGGCCTGCCGGCTTTGCCGCGCGACAGCGCCCTGATCACCGATCTTCGCGCCGGGGTGTTTCGGCCCGGCTGGTCGCGTCTGGTCATGGAAATGTCTGCCCCCTTGCTGGTCCAGCGGGCCGAGATGGAAACCACTGAGGGGCTGGCGCGCATCACGCTGCGGCTTGCTCCGGGGGATGCTGCGGAATTTGCGGAAAGGGCGGCTCTGCCGGACCCGCCCGGCTGGGCGCTGCCGGACCCGGCGGATTTGCCAATCCTTGCGCCGCGCGGATCGGGGCCGTTTCGGGTGGTGCTGGACCCCGGTCACGGCGGGCTGGACCCCGGCGCGGAACGCGATGGCGTCACCGAGGCCGATCTGATGCTGACCTTCGCGCGGGAGTTCAAAGAAGAGCTGCTCCGTCAGGGGGGCTTTTCGGTGGTCCTGACCCGCGAGGAAGATGTTTTTGTGCCGTTGGAGACCCGCATTTCCATCGCACGCGCCGCGCAGGCCGATCTGTTTTTATCGCTTCACGCAGATGCGCTGGCCGAAGGGCAGGCCAGTGGGGCCACGATTTATATCCTGTCAGAGGAGGCCGTGGACCGCGCGGCGGCCGCGCTGGCTGAACGGCATGACCGCGATGATCTGCTGGCGGGCATTGATTTGACGGATCAGGATGATCTGGTGGCGCGGGTCTTGATGGATATGGCGCGCACCGAGACGACCCCCAAGGTCGCTCGTTTGGCGGAATCGTTGAAATCCAGCATTCAGGCGCAGGGGTTGCGGATGCACCGCCAGCCGCTGCAATCGGGCGGGTTTTCGGTGCTGAAATCGCCCGACATCCCCTCCGCCCTGATCGAATTGGGGTTCTTGTCTTCTCCCAATGATCTGGCGCAACTGACGGACCCGGAGTGGCGCGCCCGCATGGTGCAGGCTCTGCGCGAAGGGATCGAAAACTGGGCCGCCGAAGAAGCCGCCCTTTCCGGCATTCGCCGCCCCTGAGGGGCGCGCGCCCTCGCTTTGCCCCAAAACGCGCCAATGGTGCCCCAAAACGCAGCCGATCCTCGGCAAGATCACGCTTTGGTGCGTCTGCCTGCCCTTTTGACGGACGCCTCCTTGCGCTATAAGGACGGGGCAAAGCAATGAGGTCAGCGGCGTGTTAAGATTTATCGGTTCCTTCCTGGGTGGCATCTTCACGATGATCACCCTTGGCACGCTGTTTGCCGCCCTGTCGATCGGGGCGATTTTCTATATGTACAGCCGCGATCTGCCCAGCCACGAAAGTCTTGCGCAATATTCCCCCCCCACGATCAGCCGGATCTATTCGGGGGAGGGCCGGATGATGGATGAATTCGCCAAGGAACGCCGGATTTTCGCGGCAAGCGAAGAAATCCCCGAACTGGTGAAACACGCGTTCATCAGCGCCGAAGACAAGAATTTCTACACCCATAAGGGCTATGATGCGCGCGGTATCGCCGCCGCCGCGGTGGAGGCTGTGCGTTCGCGCGGGAAGGATATTCGCGGGGCCTCGACCATCACGCAGCAGGTGATGAAGAACTTCCTTCTGGGGGGCGAACGCAAGGCGGAACGCAAGATCAAGGAAATCATCCTTGCCACCCGGATCGAAGAGACACTGAACAAGGAAAAGATCCTTGAACTGTATCTGAACGAGATTTTCCTTGGTCAGAACTCGTATGGCGTGGCCGCCGCTGCCCAGACCTATTTCAACAAGACGCTCAGCGAATTGGCCCCGCATGAGGCCGCGATGCTGGCCGCCATGCCGCAGGCCCCGTCCGATTATCACCCCGTGCGCGCCAAAGAGCGCGTGACTGAGCGGCGCAACTATGTATTGCGCGAGATGTGGCAGAACGGCTACATTGACGAGGCGACCTTCCGCTCTGAACGCGAATTGCCGCTGCGCTCGGTTCAGAATGGCGATTTCCCGGCCTTCCGCGATGCGCTGCCTCCGCGCGATTACTTCACCGATGAAATTCGCCGTCAGCTTTCGGGCACCTTCGGGGAAGATGAGTTCTTTGGGGGTGGCCTTTCGATCCGCGCCACGGTGGACCCGGAGTTGCAGAAGGCCGCAGCCGCCGCCCTGCGCGACGGGCTGGAAACCTATGACCGGGGCCAGGGCATCTGGCGCGGCACCCGCAAGGTGATCGAGGCAGACAAGCTTGGCTCTGAAGCCGCTTGGCGCGAGGCGCTGGCGGATGTGGATGTGCCGCGCGATATCGACGGCTGGAAACCAGCCGTTGTGCTGGAATTGGGCAACACCTCGGCCCGGATCGGGATCGAGGGGGTCGAGGAAGACGCCAACGGCCATTTCATTCCCACCGAGGATGTCACTTGGGCGCGCAAGCGGCAGGGTGACGGGCGGCTTGGGCCGAAGGCAAAGAAAGCGGGCGACCTCGTCTCGGTGGGGGATGTGGTTTTGGTGCGCGCCATGACCAAGGACAGCGATGGCAGCTTTATCCGCTGGACGCTGCGCCAAGTGCCCGAGGTGCAGGGCGGCTTCATGGCGATGGACGTGAACTCGGGCCGTGTGTTGGCGATGCAGGGTGGGTTCTCCTACCAGTTCTCGGTGTTCAACCGCGCGACGCAGGCGCAGCGGCAGCCCGGTTCCAGCTTCAAGCCCTTCGTCTATGCGGCAGCGCTTGACAGCGGCTTCACCCCGGCCACGATCGTCATCGACGCCCCGATTGAGGTGAACACCCCGCAAGGCATCTGGCGGCCCAAGAACTCCTCCAACAAATACTACGGCCCGACGCCAGTGCGGACAGGGATCGAACAGTCCCGAAATCTGATGACCATCCGGATCGCGCAGGAAATCGGGATGGATGTTGTCGCAAGCTACGCCGAACGCTTCGGGGTCTATGACCGGATGGGGCAGTTCCTTGCCAACTCGCTTGGGTCCGAGGAAACCACCCTGTTCAAGATGGTCGCGGCCTATGCGATGTTCGCCAATGGCGGTGAGCGGGTGGAGCCGACGCTGGTGGACCGGGTGCAAGACCGCCGGGGCCGCACGATCTATCGCCATGACCAGCGGATCTGTGAGGATTGCAGGCTCGCCAGTCTGGACCCGACGGTGCTGCCGCGCATCACCTCCAGCCGGGAACGCGTGATGGATGCGATCACCGCCTATCAGCTCACCTCGATGATGGAAGGCGTTGTGCAGCGCGGAACGGCGCGCGGTATCAACCTGCCGGTGCCGATTGCGGGCAAGACCGGAACGACCAATGATTCCAAGGATGTGTGGTTTGTGGGTTTCTCGTCCAACATCGTGGCAGGGTGCTATATCGGCTACGATAACCCGCGCAGCATGGGGCGGGTTTCGGGCGGCGGAACCTGTGGCCCGGTGTTCCAAAGCTTCATGCAAAAAGCGATTGAGAAGTACGGCGGAACCTCTTTCAAAGTGCCGCCGGGCGGGTTCTTCAAGAAGATCGACCGGTTCACCGGCGCGCTTTTGCCGGATGAAGCCAGCGGTGAAAATGTCGTGGCCGAATATTTCCGCGATGGCGAGGACCCGATCCTGAGCCTTGGTATGATGGTCGATGGTGGCTTTGGCATGGGGTCGAACCTGCCGCTCTTTGGCTATGGTGAAAGCGATGGGTCAGAGGCATCTTCGGTGACCACCGCCAGCGGGAAAACCAAGGTCCTGCCGAAGAAAGCCGATTTTGGCACGGTCAGTTCCGGCGGGCTTTACTGACCGGGTGACGCAGGGCCGGGGGCAGACGGCCAAGTGCCGCTTTGCCTTGCCCGCCCGCGCGCAACCCGTTATGACCTGCGGCTGAAACCGCCCCTGTCCGAGTGTTCAAGGAAATTCCCTCATGCGCGCCGAAACCCAGAGCAATGTGGAAAACATCCGCAAAAGCCTGACCCTTCTGGGCCAGCGCATGGATCTTGAAACCGCCCCGCATCGGTTGGAAGAATTCAACGCATTGATCGAGGATCCGAACCTTTGGAATGACCCCGCCAAGGCCCAAAAGCTGATGCGGGAACGGCAGGGGCTGATGGATGCCATCTCGACCTATGATCTGATCAAGACGGGCCTGCGCGACAATGTCGAGTTGATCGAACTGGGCGAGGCCGAGGATGACGCCGAAATCGTCACCGAGGCCGAAGCCTCGCTGCGCGAGTTGCTGCAACTGGCCCGCGCCAAGGAATTGGAGGCGTTGCTGGATGGTGAGGCCGATGGCAATGACACCTTCCTTGAGGTGAACGCCGGGGCAGGGGGGACAGAAAGCTGCGACTGGGCCTCGATGCTGGCGCGGATGTATGTTCGCTGGGCTGAAAAGAAGGGCTACAAGGTTGAACTGCAATCCATGTCCGATGGAGAAGAAGCAGGTATTAAATCCGCCGCTTACAAGATCTCGGGCCATAATGCCTATGGCTGGCTGAAATCCGAAAGCGGTGTGCATCGGCTTGTGCGGATCTCTCCCTATGACAGTGCGGCGCGGCGACACACGTCGTTTAGCTCGGTCTGGGTCTATCCCGTGGTGGACGATAACATCGACATCGAGATCGCGCCGAATGATATCCGGATTGATACCTACCGGTCTTCGGGTGCGGGCGGGCAACACGTTAACACCACCGATTCGGCGGTGCGGATCACCCACTTGCCGACGAATATCGTTGTGACCTCTTCGATGAAATCGCAGCATCAGAACCGTGAGATTGCGATGAACGCCCTGAAATCGCGGCTCTATCAGATGGAGCTTGATCGGCGGAACGCGGCCGTCAATGCGGCGCATGAAAACAAGGGCGACGCGGGTTGGGGCAACCAGATCCGGTCTTATGTCCTGCAGCCGTATCAGATGGTCAAAGACCTGCGCACAGGGGTCGAAACCTCGGATACGCAGGGCGTTCTGGATGGCGATCTTGACAAGTTCATGGCCGCGACTTTGGCGATGGATGTTTCGGGCAAAAGCCGTGCAGAAGCGAATGCGGAAGACTAGGCCAGAGGGCCGCTTCGTTTCGGGATCTGATCCTGCGCGAGCGAAAAGATAAATCCAAAATACCGTTTTGCGCTCCGCCCGAATGCCGATTACCTTTGGCCCATCGGGAGGAGAGACCGAATGTCAAATTATGCGCCCGCCGCAACGAGAGCCGAGGTACGCCCGCTGTCCACTCAGGATCTTTGGGCCGTTCTGGCTTTGGGATGGGCTGATTTCAAACGTGCCCCGCTTTATGGCCTGTTCTTCGCCTCGGTCTATGTCGCGGGCGGCTGGATCATCGTTTACGCCCTGACCAGCAGCGGCAAATTGTGGTGGACATTGCCGGCGGCCGCGGGGTTTCCAATCCTTGGGCCTTTCATTGCCTGTGGCCTTTATGAGGTCAGCCGCGCCCTTGAAGAGGGCGAGCCCTTGCATTGGCGAAACGTGCTGGGGGTGGTGCTGGACCAGAAGGACCGGCAGATCCCCTCGATGGCGGTGGTCGTCGTGGTGTTCTTTTTGTTCTGGAATTTTCTGGCCCATATGATCTTCGCGCTGTTCATGGGCCTTTCGGTGATGACGAATATCACCTCGTCTTTCGAAGTGTATTTCACGGCCAATGGCGTTTTGATGCTGACGATTGGCACGATTGTCGGCGCGATCTTTGCGGGGGTGTTGTTTTCGCTGACCGTGATCAGCCTGCCGATGCTCTTGGACCGGGAGGTGGATTTCGTGACGGCGATGATCACATCGGTTGCGGTGGTGATCACCAACCCCGGTATCATGCTGCTTTGGGGCGGGATCATCGCGATGGCCCTGTTTGCAAGCATGCTGGTTGGGTTCCTCGGGCTGTTTATTGCTTTGCCGGTGTTGGGCCATGCTTCATGGCATCTCTATCGGCGCGCGCTGGACTAGGCTGTGTTCGGGCGCCGGACCAAAAAAAGGGCGCCCGATCAGGCGCCCTTTTGAACTTGCAGGCTTTGCGCCTGATCAGCTTTTGCTTTCCGAGGCGTTGCGCGCCGCAGTGGCTTGCGCGCTGACCGAAGGGGCTGCGGGCGAGGCGACTGCCGAAGTCGGAGCCGCTGCCTGCGCGCGCCCACCGGAAAGCGGGTCGTCCTGACGCTGCACAGAGCCTTCGAAATGTGCGCCGCTTTCGATGGCGATTGTCTTGTGAATGATATCGCCTTCCACCCGCGCGGTGGAGGTCAGGCGCACCTTGAGCCCGCGCACGCGGCCCACAACGCGGCCATTGACCACGATGTCATCAGCAACGATTTCACCGCGGATCGTGGCGCTTTCCCCGACCGTCAGCAAATGGGCGCGGATATCGCCCTCAACCGTGCCTTCGACCTGAATATCGCCCGTGGTGCGCAGATTGCCGGTGATCGTCAGATCAGACGACAGCACCGAGGCGGCTGGCTTGGACTTCGGGGTCGAGGGAGTGAAATCCATCGAGGGTTTTGGCGCGCCCAGATCTGAGGGGCGGGATTTTTCAGCCTCGGCCTTGGGGCCGGGTTCGTTGATCTTGCTCTTAGAAAACATCTTTTGCTGCCTTGATAAAGGTCATCGGGTTAACAGGCTTGCCCCCGATCCGAACCTCGTAATGAAGATGAGTGCCGGTAGACCGACCTGAACTGCCCATATCACCGATACGGTCCCCGCGCGATACCCTTTGGCCCACTTTCACGCGGATATTGGACAAATGCGAGTAGGTTGTTTCAATGCCGAAGTCATGCTGGATCTTGATATGCCGACCATAACCCGCGTTCCAACTGGCAAATTCTACGACGCCATCGGCGGTGGCATAGATTGGCGTCCCGGAAGATGAGGCGAAATCCGTGCCATTATGCATCCTTGTGCCCGCCCCTTTCGGATCACGACGATAGCCGAACCCCGAGGTGAAGCGGAACGAGGATTTCACCGGCATCGCAAAGGGCGATTTGGCGGCGGCGAGCCGGTACAGGTTCATCCGGTCCAGCCCCTGCAGAATCGCATTCGCCCGAATTTCGTCGCTGCTCAGCGTCTGGCCCTTGGTCGAAAGCGAGAAGGGCGTCAGCGGCCCGCCTTGCCCGGAATAGCCGCGCCGGACCGACCGCAAAAGATCATCCGGCGACATGCCCGCCGAGCGGAACATCTTGTCCAGCGGCTCCATCGAAATGGTCACGGCCTCTTCCAGCTTGGCGAAGATCACGTCGTTCTTGACTTCGATCGCCCGCTTCTGGGCGGCGATGGATTCGGTTTCTTCCTTTGCCGACAGGGCGACAAGCGCCATGCTGTCGCGCTGTTCAGCGGTTCCGGCGAGGGCGCCTGACAGGATTTCGACCGTAGCCTCGACATCGCGGGCCAGGGCTTCGGGGCTGCGCGAGGTGCCGCGCTCCAGCCGCAGGGTCGCGGTCAGGACTTCGTTTTCGGACCGTGCGGCATCGCGTTCCTTGATGGTGCGGCGCAGGGTGTTCTGGATCACTTCGATCCCGGTTTCCAACTCCCGCCGCCCGTCTTCAGAGGCCAGTAGCCGCGTCTGCATCTGGCTGACTTCAGCAAGGGCGAGGTTGAAGCGTTGCTGGGCGCGGGCGGCCTCTTCTGCGCGAATGTCCCGGTCTTCGGAAAGGGCGTTCAGGCGCGCTTCAAACAGCGTTTGCTGGCGCAAAACCTGATCCCGCCCGGACCCGGCCGAAATCGAATCGAGCATCAGGATGGAGGTTGCCAGAATCGTCCAGCCCACCAGAAACGCGCTGCCCGCTGCCGCAACCGCTTGTGTCGCGGGGCTGAGGCGGATGAACCGGGTTTCCGTATCGGATTTCAAGAACAGCCGCTGTTCGGGAAGAAACTCCCCGATGGCCGCATTGATCCGGTAGGAAAGGCGTTTCAACACTGGAGCTTTTCCTTTTTGCCGTTTCGCGTTCATAAGGCGACTTGCCAAGGCAGGCCGCCGCCGATGCTAGGGTTGGATACAAAGCTGAACACAAGCTTGCAACAATTTTGGGCCTTCGTGACCAGAAACACACAGGTTTCCGCCGGTCGTGGGCAGAAAACCGCCGATTGTCAGCGGGTTCCCTCTTTGGTCCGGCCTATTCGCGCTCGGTCAGGGGCCAGTAGAAATCGGGCGGCAAGCCCGCCTCGGCGCGCTTTTCGGCGTTGAATGGTGGCTTGAGAGTGGCATGAAAATAGCGCCGCACGAGGCTGTGAAACATCTCTTTCGGGTCCAGCCCGTCCCGTCCACAGAGCCAGTTGAACCATTTGGAGCCATAGGCCACATGGGCGACCTCTTCGGCATAAATGGTTTGCAGCGCGGATACGGTGGCGGTTTCGCCCGCCGCTTCAAAGATGTCGATCATGCCCGGGGTCACATCAAGACCGCGAGCCTCAAGGACCATGGGCACAACGGCAAGGCGCCCCAGAAAATCCTGCGCCGTATCCTCTGCCGCGCGCCACATTCCGGCATGGGCGGGCAGCGCACCGTAATGGCTGCCCATCGCCTCCAGACAGTCGCAGATCAGGTTGAAATGCTTGGCCTCGTCATCGGCCGCCCGAACCCAATCGTCGTAAAACCCAAGCGGCATCGGAGTGTCGGTGAACCGCGCGATCACATCCCAATGCAGATCAACGGCGTTCAACTCGATATGCCCTACCGCATGCAAAAGCGCGAGACGCCCGGCCTGCGTGCCGGGTCTGCGGCGCGGCATGTCGCGCGGGGGAAGAAGCGCCGGGTGGGCGGGCCGCGCCGGGGATAGGGGCGGCGCGGCATGGCCCACCGGGATCGGCGTCCCCGCCTCGCGCGCGGCAAACCAGCGTGCGGCGTGGCTGCGGCCAAGCGCTGTCTTGGCGCGGCCATCGGCGGTGGTCAAAACCTCCACCGCCATTTGGGCCAGCGTCAGGCCCGGCGAAAGGCTGGAGTTCATGCCCCGGCCTTGACCGCGTCCAGCACGTCTTCGGCATGGCCCTTTGCCGATACTTTTGGCCAGGCCCGCAAGATCTTGCCATCGCCGCCGATCAGAAAGGTCGCCCGTTGGATCCCCATGTAGGTCTTGCCATACATCTGTTTTTCCACCCAGACGCCGTAATCTTCGCAGGTCGTGCCCGCCTCATCCGAGGCAAGGATCACGGAAAGCGCATGTTTCTTTGCAAACTTGTCATGGGATTTCACACTATCTTTGGAGACGCCGATCACGGTGACACCCTGTTGGGCGAATTCCTGCGCAAGGCTTGTGAAATCCTTGGCCTCGATCGTGCAGCCGGATGTATCGTCCTTCGGGTAAAAATAAAGTACGACGCGGTTGGGGCGCAGCTCGGAAAGGGTCAGCATCGCCCCTCCGTCGCGGGGCAGGGTGAAATCGGGGGCGGTGTCGCCAGCAGTAAGGCCCATCGGGGCGGTTTTGTCGGACATGATGGCTCCGTGTTATGCTTGGGCGGCAGAGTATGCCGGGTTTGTGTCTTTCGGAACTAGCTGTCATTGGTCAAAGATAAAGGCAAGCCTGCGGACAAAAACAGGCAAGATGGCAGGGAAACAGGGCAAGGGATCGCGCGAGCCATGACGCAGGACGCAAGGGCAGCAGGGGCAAAGGCGGGGGCGGGCGAGGGCCC